>NZ_JAMYRB010000013.1:0-159000 GCF_040321165.1 Mesorhizobium sp. M0500 | reverse complement strand
CCGCTCGCTCGCTACGGCGCTGTTGAGGGCGCGCTCGCGAGCGGCTTCGCTACCGCCGAGCTACACCACGTCTGGGGACACGACCCCTGCAGGCGCTGTGGTGGGATGCAAAGGGCGATTGGGCTAAGGCGCACGAGTGCGCGCAGCAGCGCGACGATACGGCGGGCATGCACGTGCATGCCTATCTCCACCGCAAGGAAGGCGACCAGTCGAATGCGGAATATTGGTATCGCCGCAGCAAGGCGGCGCCGTCGACCTTAACGCTTGACGACGAATGGCAAGAGTTGGCACGTACACTTTTGCAGCAAAGCTGACGCTTGCTCAGTCATTGTAAAATAGCCGGTCCTGCATCCACTCTCCGGGGTTTCAGCTGGCGCCCTGTGGCTTGTCCCTGCGGTTCCATTCCGCATTGCGCGCCTGCGCCTCTTCGGCGATCAGCTTGAACTCCCGCATCTTCGCAGCTTCGATGGCGAATGCGCGGCTTGGCAGGACGCCAGGGTCCTCCTGACTGTTCTGAAACTGAAAACGGGCCTCCAGTTCGGCCCATATTCGCTCGGGTGCCGTATCCTTGCTGGCAAGCAGCGCAACGACCAGCGCCAGAGTCTCGCGCTGGGCGTTCAGCCGCCCTTCGATCTCTTCATTCGGCAATTCGGACATGCGGGTCGCTTCCAGTTTCTGGCTCAACGGCAAAATCGCACCCTTGTTCCGGAACTCGGGGCTGGCGCGGTCCGGCTGGGCAGCAGATGCTCGCAATCGCAATCGAGATGATCTCTCCTCCTCGATCCTGTTGACTCGGGCCGATGGCACTTCTCGCGCCGCTTGCGTCCAGCCTCTTCGAATGCAGCATGCGGACAAATCTTGAGAGCCTGAAGCGAATTCTCGAGACCGCAGCAGGTGATGCTTTGTTGCAGACTGACCCGCAGCCGACGCTCGGCGGTCTGCCCCGCAACGATCAAAGCCTGTCATCGAGAACGACCATAGGCTGCTGCGAGCACCGGAACAGCTGAGAAGCCTTGGCGTTGTTGGCATCTGGGATCTCGAGCGGACGCTATGAAACCTTCTGATTTTTAAGCCGTTATCGCCGGATGCCCGAGGCTAAATTTAAGCTGAAATCGGTTGACGGCGCCCAATCGCGCGATGCCGAGAAGTCGCGCCGCGAGAAACAGTCGACTGTCGAAGTCGCGTCCGAGGTCGTCGGCGAGCCCGCGCCGCCGCCGGATGTCACCGAACCCGATCCTGAGCTGACACCTGAAGAGGCCGAGCGGGCGCGCAAGAGATACCTGCTTAAGCGCTTCTGGATCAGCGCGCGCGGTTACTGGAGCGGCAGTGGCGACAGGGTCGCCTGGCCGTTGACGATCGGGCTGTTGGTCCTGATCGTCGCCAATGTCGGCTTCCAGTATGGGATCAATGTCTGGAATCGCGCAATTTTCGACGCCATTGAGCAACGCAATGCCCACACCGTATATTGGCTGAGCGCCGTATTCCTGCCACTCGTGATCGGAAGCGCCAGCCTTGTGGTGGCACAAGTCTTCTTTCGCATGAGGATACAGCGCCGCTGGCGGTCCTGGCTCACCACCGCGGTCATCGCGCGCTGGCTCGCAAGCGGCCGCTACTATCAGCTGAACCTCGTCGGCGGCGATCATAGCAACCCCGAAGCCCGCATCGCCGAGGATTTGCGGATTGCCACCGAATCGCCCGTCGATTTCATCGCCGGTGTCATCGTCGCATTTCTGTCGGCCTCGACCTTCATCGTGGTGCTGTGGACGATCGGCGGCGCCCTGACCCTGACGATTGCAGGTTCGACGGTCACCATTCCCGGCTTCCTGGTCATCACCGCAGTGCTCTATTCCGCGATCACGTCCACTTCGATGGCGGTCATTGGCCGCCATTTCGTCCACCTCTCCGAGGGAAAAAATCAGGCGGAAGCCGAGTTCCGCTACACGCTGACGCGCGTGCGGGAAAACGGCGAGAGCATCGCATTGCTCGGCGGCGAGGAGGAGGAGCGCAGCGGCATGGACAAGACATTTGCCCATGTGCTCAGGCAATGGGCGCTCCTTGCAGGCCAGCACATGCGCACGGCGCTGGTGTCTCAGGGGTCGAGCCTGTTTGCGCCTGTCGTGCCGGTCTTGCTTTGCGCTCCAAAGTTCCTCGAAGGCAGCATGACACTTGGACAGGTCATGCAGGCTGCCTCGGCCTTTGCCATCGTGCAGGGCGCGTTCGGATGGCTGGTCGACAACTATCCCCGTCTCGCCGATTGGAACGCCTGTGCACGGCGCATCGCCTCGCTGATGATGTCGCTCGACGGGCTCGAGCGCGCGGAACAGAGCAACACGCTGGGACGCATAAAGCGCGGCGAGACCGGCGGCGATGCGATGCTCAGCCTGAACAATCTCTCCGTGTCGCTCGACGACGGCACCGCCGTGGTCAAGGAAACCGAGGTCGTGATCGAACCAGGCGAGCGGGTGCTCGTCGCCGGCGAATCCGGCTCGGGCAAGAGTACGTTGGTGCGGGCCGTCGCGGGTCTGTGGCCATGGGGTAGCGGCAGCGTCAACATCCGCGCCGACAGACGGTTGTTCATGTTGCCGCAACGGCCCTACATCCCGACCGGGACGCTTCGCCGCGCTGTCGCCTATCCAGGCGCCGCCGACAACTGGACGCTGGATAAGATCAAGGCTGCCCTCGACAAGGTGGGACTCGACTACCTCAACGACCGGATCGAGGAGGACGCGCCATGGGACCAGACCTTGTCGGGTGGCGAAAAGCAGCGCCTCGCCTTCGCGCGTCTTCTGCTGCACCGCCCCGATATCATCGTGCTGGACGAGGCAACGTCGGCACTCGACGAGAAGAGCCAGGACAAGATGATGGAGATGATTATTCGCGAATTGCCGAAGGTCACCATCATAAGCGTAGCGCACCGCGCCGAGCTGGAGGCCTTCCACAGCCGCAAGATCACATTGGAGCGGCACAAGGGCGGCGCAAAACTTGTCAGCGATATCGAACTCGTCCCGCGCAAGGACAGACGGAACTTGCTCATGCGCCTTCTGAGGCAACGGCGCGCCAACGGAAAGCCAGCGCGACCTTGAGCAAAGCGGCGCTGCCCTACGCAAAGAGTGAGGCCGCCGGTCGGAGCAGGCGGACCATCGCCGATTCGAGTCACTGCCCGCATCTGGTCCTGAAAGCACCAGCCGTGGTACCTTGATTCCGGGCAGCTGCTGCTGCCGGAACGTCGATGGCACGAGCGCATTTCCATGTCCGGTGCAACGCCGAGGCCAGCTGTGAAAAACCCGGGTTGATTTCAAAAGCCCCGATTGATTTCGAAAGCAAAGGGACCAGCAATGACAATCGCCAAGAACACGATCTGCCTTTGGTACGACAAGGACGCCGAGGCTGCGGCCCGCTTCTATTCCGAGATTTTTCCCGACAGTTCGGTGAAATCCGTCCACCGCGCTCCCAGCGACTACCCGTCCGGCAAGGCAGGCGACGTGCTGACGGTCGAGTTCACGGTCGCCGGCATCCCCTGTCTCGGCCTCAATGGCGGGCCCGCGTTTAAACACAACGAAGCCTTCTCCTTCCAGATCGCCACCGACGATCAGCAGGAGACCGACCGCTATTGGAACGCCATCGTCGGCAATGGCGGCCAGGAAAGTGCCTGCGGCTGGTGCAAGGACAAATGGGGCATCTCCTGGCAAATCACGCCGCGCGTGCTGACCGAAGCGATGGCCGCCGGCGGCGATGAAGCAAAGCGCGCATTCAAGGCGATGATGGAGATGAAGAAAATCGACGTTGCAGCGATCGAGGCGGCGCGGCGCGGCTGACAGTTCGGGGGTGGCCCGACGCGAAAAGATCAGGGCAGAGCGGCCGGAAATGCTGCCGGCCCATCATCTCCAGGCAGGCGTGCGATGGTGCTGAACTGCGCTGCGTTTTACGACGCCGAACTGCGACGGCACAACGAGGTCTTCAGGGCTGCGGTCAAGGTGGGAACGCGCGATCGCGTGCTCGATATCGGATGCGGTTCGGGACAATCCTCTCGTGATGCTGCCCGTGTCGCGGTGGAAGGCAGCGTGCTCGGCGTGGACGTATCGGCCGAGATGCTCGAGATCGCCCGGAAGTGTAGCGCGAAAGAGGGATTGCGAAACGTCGCCTTTGAGCGCGGCGATGCGCAATTGCTGGTATTTCCGCCTGCCGGCTTCGATCTGTGCATTAGTCGATTTGGAGTGATGTTCTTTGCCGATCCGGCGGCGGCGTTCGCCAATATCGCCCGGGCGATGCGACCAGGGGCACGTCTTGTGTGGATGGTATGGCGATGCCAGGACCGTAACGAGTGGGCAAC
Source organism: Mesorhizobium sp. M0500 (assembly GCF_040321165.1). Classification (NCBI taxonomy): domain Bacteria; kingdom Pseudomonadati; phylum Pseudomonadota; class Alphaproteobacteria; order Hyphomicrobiales; family Phyllobacteriaceae; genus Mesorhizobium; species Mesorhizobium sp. M0500. The sequence continues at coordinate 154,670 of NZ_JAMYRB010000013.1, read as the reverse complement.
TGCCATTCAGCGGGCAATTGCGCCGGGGACCGCCATATCGGGGGGCGCCGCCACCCCGTTTTCGCTTGGCGACCCCGCCATCACCGCGGAGATCTTGCGTGCATCCGGTTTTGTTTCGGTCGACTTTGCCGAAGTGCATGAGCCGGTCTTCTACGGCCAGGACGTCGATGTGGCCTATGACGCTTTGCTTGGCCTGCAACTGGTCAAGGATCCGCTCGCCCGCGCAGATGTGGATGTCGACGCGCCGCTGCGGCGGTTGCGCGATCTGCTCGACGCGCATTTGACCGCGGACGGTGTGCTTTTCGACTCGCGTGCCTGGATCGTCACCGCGTTTCGGGCGAGCCGATGGTGACTGCGCGATGTAGACGATCCTGTTCTCTCGGCCTTCCCGTCAGTCCATTTGCGGCGCGACTTCTGAGAGCAGCCAATCCCGAAAAGCCTTGACTTTGCGCTGACGGATCGCCTCTGGCGGGTAGACGAAATAGAAGCTGGAGGGGGATTTCAGGGCGTGGCCGAAGGGGCGGACGAGCCGCCCGGCGGCAAGGTCGGCCGCAACGAGCATGGTCCGGCCGAGCACCACCCCCTCGCCTTGTGCGGCCGACTCCATGGCAAAGGTGGCAGAGTCAAAGGTAATCCCGCTCTGCGGGTCAACGCCCTCGACCCCGGCGCTTGCTAGCCAGGTCGCCCAGTCGATCGGAAAGCTGTCACGGATCAGCGTGTGGTGTTTGAGGTCCTGAGGCGTGCGGAGCGGATGTGCACCCTCAAGAAGCTTTGGGCTGCACACTGGAAACACCTCCTCGCCGGTGAGGAACTCCGACGTTAGCCCCGGATAGTTTCCGTTGCCATAACGGACGGCAACATCGATGCCGTCGCCGAGGAAGTTGGTCAGCTTCCCGCTCGTCGAAACCCGCACATCGAGGTCGCCATGCGCACGGTGAAAGCGATAGAGGCGGGGCACCAGCCATCTCCCCGCGAAGCCATCGGAGGTGCTGACGTTCAATGTCGAACTCGAATAGCGGGCTGTTGCTGCAGCGGTGGCGGTGGCCAACTGGGCGAGCGCCTCGCGCACCGCCCGCGCATAGGGCTCGCCAACGGCTGTCAGACTCACCGAACGCGTACCGCGCTCGAACAGCTGCACACCGAGCTGATCCTCAAGATTCTTGATCGCCCGGCTGATCGCACCGTGGGTGACATGAAGTTCCTCTGCCGCCTTGGAGAAACTCAACAGGCGCGCCGCGGCCTCGAAACTTGGCAAGGTGGTGAGGGGAGGCAGCTTCCGGGGCATGGATCGATACCTGTACGTGTGAGTGATGCTCACACATTGTCGCCGATAAGTCGTTTGTCGTCCAGGCCAGAAGCCGGCATGTTTGCTCGCGTAATCAGTCATTCACCGCCGCTGCAAAAGGCGAGTTTGATGTGACTGATACTCTCGCTGACGAAAGTCGCGGGGCAACTGCTGAAACCAAAACTGCCGCCACTCTGGGAGAGCACCATGAACGCCAAACGAGTTGAACCCATCGTCGACGTACTGACCGGCATGGCCGGCCGCATCCTCGCCTCGAGCAGCCGGCGCCGGACCGGGCGGCAGATTGCACGCTTCTCGACCCGCCGGCTCGAAGACCTCGGATTTGCCCGCGACTGGGACGGCTCGGTCTATCGGCCGTCGGACTACCGCTAGCCTGAACGAAAGCAACAGCGGACAGGCTCTTCGCAAAAGATCGCTGTCGCAAGGAATTAATGGAGAACGGACATGGCCACCATCCACCCATTCCTCTGGTTCAACACCGATGCGGAGCAAGCTCGCGATTTCTATCTCTCGGTCTTCAAGAACAGCAAAGCGCTCCAGACCATCGAATACACCGACTGGGTGTCCGGAACCAACAAGACGGTCCCGCATGCCACCTTCGATTTCGAGCTCGAAGGACTGCACCTTACAGCGCTCAACGCCGGGCCGCAGCCGCCTTTCAACGAGCGGCTCTCGCTCTACATCGAGACCAGGGACCAGGCCGAGACCGACTACTACTATGAGGCGCTCACCGCCGGCGGCGGCAGGGCACAACCCTGCGGCTGGCTCACCGACAGATACGGCGTCTACTGGCAGGTCATCCCGGAAATCCTGCCGCGGCTCAGTGCCGATCCGGACCGCGAAAAGGCCAACCGCGTCCGGCAGGCGATGTACGGGATGCGCAAGATCATCATCGCCGACCTCGAAGCCGCCTATGCCGGCAAGGCCTGACCCTCACCGCAATCGCAACGAACGGAGAACCCTCATGACATCGCTCGTGGACAGGAAAGTCATCGTCGTCGGCGGTAGTTCCGGCATCGGTCTCGGCGTCGCGGAAGCTGCTCTCAACGGCGGAGCGAAGGTCGTGATCGTCGGACGCTCGCCCGAGAAACTGCTGGCTGCCGAACGGACGCTCAATGCGGGCCGCGTGACCAGCGTGGTCGCCGACATGACCGACGAAGCGGACGTCGCTCGCCTGTTCGACGAGGTCGGTCCCTTCGATCACCTCGTATCGACCGCCGGAACACTGCCGCCCGGCGATCCGATCGGCAGTACCGACATGGAGGCTGTGCGAGGCTTCGTCGATAACAAGCTGATTGGCGCTGTCATGCTCTCCAAGCATGCTGTGCGCACCCTGAAAGCCGGCGGCTCGATGACCTTCACCTCGGGAATAAATAAGGATCGGCCGCCGGTGCCGGGAGGCTCGGTCGTCTCCGCGATTGCCGGTTCATTCAGCTACTTCGCCCGCGCCCTGGCGCTCGAACTGGCCCCGACGCGCGTCAATGTCGTGTCGCCCGGATGGGTCGACACACCGATGTGGGACATTGTTGGAGAAGCCAAATCCAGCTTCTTTGCCGACATGGCTGCCCGGTTGCCATCGAGAAAAATTCCGACCGCTGCGGACGTCGCCGCCGCCTACCTCTACCTCATGGAAAGCGACTTCACGACCGGCGAGACGATCCGCATCGATGGCGGCCATAACCTGATCTAGCCGCCATTTGCACGCCGCCTGGATGGGCTGAGCCGGCATGACTGCTAGACCGGTGCACTGCTGCCGAAGGCGACGAAGGCCGGCGGGTCATGCCGGCGTCGCGCAATCGGGGTTTACATCGGCAGCCAGGTCCCTAGTTTTAGCGTTTCGCGCCGCGCACCTAAGTGTGTGGATGATCGAGGACGGGACCGTGAGCTCTGGCCGGCCCCTCGAAACTTTCAAAGGATGGCTATCATGACACAGGCCAAGAATGGCGACACCGTGCGCATCAATTACAATGGCCGCCTGGCTGACGGCACTCAGTTCGATTCTTCCGGCAACGAACCGCTGCAATTCACGTTGGGTGAAGGACAAGTGATCGCCGGTCTCGAAACCCATGTCGAGGGTATGGAGGTGGGCGCGAAAAGCACCGTCACCATTCCCGCCGACGCCGCCTATGGCCCCCACCGCCCCGAAGCGGTCATGACCGTCGACCGCGCCCGCGTACCAGACAACATCAATGTCGATATCGGCGCTCGACTGCAGGTCAGAACCCCGGAAGGGCGCCCGATGCCGGTAACAGTCGTCGGCGTGGACGACACCAGCGTCAAGCTCGACGGCAATCATCCGTTGGCCGGGCGCGATCTCGTGTTCGACGTTGAACTGGTCGAGATCGTTCAGGCGGCGTAGGGCACGGCAAAGCGCGTGACGGCCATGATTTTCGGGTGACGCATTTCGACCGGCGGTTCCGGCGGTGCGTCACCTGTTTGGAGGCAAAGACCGCGACGGCGGAAATCGTGTAGCGTGCAGCAACCCATAGAGACATTCGGCATCTGGAATGTCCAATTCAGCGTCGCGGTCTCGAAGACCTGTGGAAGGGTAGTGTCTCAGTTTGAAATTAAGACGACGGTCCATCGTAGTCAGGCGGTGGCGGCGTGCCTGGCCACCGAAGCACGACTTCCTCGCAGGAGTCTTGCATGCGCATGACGCGGACGGCGTTGCCGATCACATCGGCGGGGCGCTTCTGGCCTTTAGGTCCGGTGGGCAATTGCTGCCTCCTGAATTGGCCAGCGCTTATACGCGACGACCCAGAGAATGATTATCATTCCCAACGGGACCACAGAGAGAAGCACCCACGCCCGAGACATTCTTAGTCGCCCAAACAGCACCCACGCGGGGATTGCTGTGAGGACTGTCAACAAGGCGAATGGTAGCAACTGAATCGGATCTGACATTGGGTGCCTTCCATGCTTTCCGCTGAGCACATAGGCGGTTTCGCCTAGGCGAGCAAACCGGGATAGGCGCTTTCGCATATTTCAAATTTCAAACTGAGACACTACCTTTGGAAGACCTCGCTTGACAGCCGACTTCTCGTGACAGCAAAGTCTCGTGATGCGGGCGATTGGTTGGAATAGAATTGCGCGTGCCGGGGCAATCGTGCTGATGATTGGCACAAATGTTCCTGCGCCGGCACGTTCCGACTCGCTCCTTCTCACAAGCCCGTCCCAGCCAGCCAATGTCGGCGATGCGATGCTGGCGGCTGCCAATTATCATGATTCCGGCGACTATGACCGCGACCTTGCCGCTGTGGCGAAGCAGGCAGGCGACTGGGTCATCAAGCGCGCAATGGAGGTGCCTCGCCCCGCACTGGTGCTCGATATCGACGAGACGGCTTTGGCCAACTGGGAAGTGATCACACGTGACAATTTCGGCCGCCCGATCGGCGGCGCCTGCGACATCGCAATCGATGGTCCCTGTGGCTGGGCCGCCTGGGATCAGCTTGCGAAGGATCCGGCCATCGACGCCGTGCTGGAGGTTTTCCGGCAGGCGCGAACGGCGAAAGTCGCGGTGTTCTTCATCACCGGACGTCCGGAGGACCAGCGTCAGGCAACCGAACAGAACCTGCAGTCGGCCGGCTATGCCGGCTACGAGCACCTTTACATGGTCCAGCCTGGGGCCAAATACGGCTCCGCCGCAGATTTCAAGTCACCCATAAGGGCCGAAATCGAAAAGGCCGGCTACACGATAATTGCCAATGTCGGTGACCAGCCATCCGACCTGTTCGGCGGGCATGCCGAGAGGCTGTTCCTGCTGCCAAATCCGTTCTACCGGGTTCGCTGACGGCCTGTACGGCACAACCCCGGATCCTTGCGGAGCACCTACTAAGGTATCAAGACGACCTTGCCGGTCGCGCCGCGCTCCTCCAGCAGGCGATGCGCCTGGCTGGCCTGGTCGAGCGGGAAGCGGCCACCTTTGGTCACCACAAGCTGACCACCAGCGGCCAGATCGAAAAGCTCCAAAAGGCCGTCACGGAGCCCGTCCCTAGACAGCAACGGCAGCAGGGCAAAACCCTTCAGCGACTGGTTGCGGCCGATCATCGCCTCCATCTCCGGGGCGCCGAGCGCGTATCTGCCAAGTGCTGCAAACACCAACTCTCCGCGAGGTGCCAGAGCCTCCAGCGCAACCGCCGTCAGCGGGCCGCCGACAATGTCGTAGATGATGTCGACGCCGGCGCCGTCTGTGGCTGACCGGACGTGCACCGGCCAATCCGTGTTGCTGTAGTCGACGGCAGCATCGGCTCCCAGCGACAAAGCAAGGTCGAGCTTGGCCTTGCTGCCGGCTGCCGCGATGACACGGCTCGCGCCGGCGCGCTTGGCAAGCTGGACGAGCAACGAACCGACGCCGCCCGCGGCAGCGGCGACCAGCACCGATCTGCCGGCCGGCGGGCTTTGCCGCGATAGATACAATGCCGTCAGTCCTTGCACCATCAATGCCGTCGCGTTTTCGAACGAGAGCGAATCCGGCAAGGGCACGGCCAGGCTTGCGTCGATCGTCACATACTCGGCATAGCCGCCAAACGGGCGGCTCGAGGCGAACAACGACGCGGCGACGCGCGTGCCGAGCAAGGAAGCGTCCACCCCCTGCCCAAGCGCCTCCACGATCCCGGCGGCCTCGACGCCAGGGATCATCGGCAGTTGCGGCGTCACCGCATAGCGATCCGCGCGCATCAGCACTTCGAAGAAATTCACCCCGGCCGCATGAACGCGGACCAAGACCTCGCCGGCTTGCGGCTCAGGCTTCGGCACCGCGACTATGTCGAGAACGTCGGGCCCGCCGAAGCGGCTCAGTTGAATGGCTATCATCGCATGCACCGATCGCTGTTGGCATCGGCCGCTGTTTGCCACTATCTGCCTGGCTTCGACTACATACCGATTTGTCCGCTGCTGACCGGGAGGTGACCATGGCCAAGCTGATCAAGAGACTGCCGGCGCTGCCGGCGGAGCGCGCGCTGAAAGTGATTTCGGGCCGCTGGAAGGCGGTCATCCTGTACCATCTCTTCGACGGCCCCCGGCGGCTGTCGGCGCTGCAGGCGCTGATGCCCGATATCACCCAGAAAGTGCTGATCCAGCAGCTTCGCGAAATGGAAGAGCACGGCCTCGTCCGCCGCGAGATCTTTGCCGAGATACCTTCGCGCGTCGAATATTCGGCGACGCGGCTCGGCCTCAGCCTCGAGCCGATCCTGCTGGCACTTTGCCAGTGGGGCCAGCATCACGCCGACGAGCTGAATGAGATGGACCGCCTTGCCGATTGCATCATCAGACCACGGCAAGCGCAGTACGCCCATGCCGTGTGAACGAAAAGGGCGGCGCATGCGCCGCCCCAATGCTTGGGAGAATTAATCCTTGGGAGGACTGCTCGAACCTGTGCTCAGGCCGCCTTGACTTCCTCGGCGACGGCATCGGCCTGACGCGCCGTCTTCAGCACCCTGGCCCACCATGCAATGTCGTTGACCAGCGCGGTTGCCGCCTGGTTGAGGTGCTCGAACTCATCGAGCTTCTTGTCGCCTTGCTTGACCGCAAGGAAATCGGCCCAGGAGATGTGTACGGCGGACTTCACCGGCGCCATCTGCAACTCGACCGCATGCAGCCTCAGCTGCTCGACCGCGCGCGCGCCACCGACGCTGCCATAGCCGACGAAGCCGGCCGGCTTCTTGTTCCACTCGTTGGCGGCGTAGTCGATGGCGTTCTTCAGCACGGCCGTCGGGCCATGATTGTATTCCGCAGCGGTGAAGATGAAGCCGTCGAATCCGGCGACCTTCTTTTGCCAGCGCTGCGCCACTTCGTTCTGCGACGGCGCCCAGGCGGAGGATGCGACCTCATCGAAGAACGGCAGCGGGAAATCGCGCAGGTCGACGACTTCAACGTCGATGTCGGCGTGCGACTTGGCTATCTTGGCAATCCATTGGGTCGGGACGTCGGCAAAGCGGGCCGCGCGGGTTGAACCAATGATGATGGCGATTTTGGGTTTTGACATAGAGGGGGCTCTCCTTACGGGAATACTGGTATCGTTTAGATACCTGAGCTATATGAGTAACTGGCCGCTCAATGTGCAAGGAGGCACTTTTTTGTTACCAAGGCACCCGCACCGCACCGAGGACTGCCGCGCCATCTCGGAAATCCTGCAGCGCGTCGGCGACAAATGGACGGTGCTCGTGGTCGGCAAGCTTGGCAACGGGCCGCTGCGTTTCAACGAGTTGCGCAGCGCGGTCGGCGGCATTTCGCAAAAGATGCTGACCACGACCTTGCGCGGGCTCGAGCGCGACGGCTTCGTTACGCGCACCGTGTTCCCGACCATCCCACCGCGGGTCGACTACGAATTGACCGATCTTGGCTACGAACTGCTGGTGCCGGTCGATGCGCTCGGCGAATGGGCACGCAAGAACACCGAGCGCGTCAAGGCGGCGCGCGAGAAGTTCGACGCCATGCACAGCTGAACCCTTGTGCTGCAAGGGTTTGAACCTGTCGGGGAGCCTCGGATGAGCGCTACTGCTGTAACTGCATCTTGCTCTTCGGCAGCTTCTCGATCCGGTTCCATTTCGGGTTGGGACTGACCACCCTGCCGCCAATCGTGCAGGTCGTGGTCGTCTCCTTGCGGCAATTGCTCACCGTCGTGCCGCTGGTGTCGCATTTCGTCGCCGAGCAGATCTCGCACTTGGCCGCTTGCCCGTTGATGGTGCGGTTTTCCGACGTGCAGGTGGCGCCTGGATCGCCTTTTTTGACCTCGGCCAAAGCGCTTGCTGACGACAGGCAGAGCAAGGCTGCAAAGGCACCCGCCAGGGCAGCGTTCAGCATGTGTTGACGCATTGTCTTTCCTCCCAAGATCCCGTCGGTCGCGCTGCAGGCGCGCATGCGGGAACCCGTTAGCCAAAGACCACGCGGGATCGCTGTCCGCATCCCCCGCGCGGGAGAGACGGCTGTTTAAATCCGTCTTCTGGAATCAGGCCGGGTCAGCCTTCGGCCGGAACCGCCTTCGGCTTGCCTTCGCCGTCCAGCGCCACCATGACGAAGTCGGCATGGGTGACCTTCTCCATCAGGTCGGAGAGATAGCGCTGCGCCCAGGCCTCGACCTTGAGCGTCATCGAGGTGCGGCCGACGCGTTCGACATGCGTATAGATGCACAGCGTGTCGCCGATCTTCATCGGTTTGGCGAAGGACATTTCCTTCACCGCCGCCGTCACCACGCGGCCCTTGGCGCGCTCGGCGGCGCGGATGCCGCAGGCGAGATCCATCTGCGCCATCACCCAGCCGCCAAAAATGTCGCCTGCCGCATTGGCGTCGGAAGGCATGGCCAGCGTCCTGAGCGTCAGATCGCCGATCGGCCGCCCGTCCGCGTAATGCACCATTTGGCCAATCCTCTCGAAGCCGATTGTCCCGATCCCGTATCGTCATGGCACGGACAGGTCAACGCGCCACTGAACAGGTCGCGGCCTGAGGTTCGGCTATCGGTCGACAGTGTTGAAAAGATGCTGTGCGGAGCTAGACGAGCGCACCAGCAGGATTGCATTCCATGGCCGAGGTAAGAAAGCTTACCAATAGGCGTGCTTCACAAAGCGGGCCAGGGCGTTGGGACGTAGGCGTAGGCGTTGCCCTCGCGAATAACATGACCGATGCCTGGAAAGGGCAGGTGCATGCCTGCGACGAGCAGGCCATCCGCCGACACCATGTCGAGCACCTTCTTGCGTGTGGCGATTGCGGCCTGCTGGTCCACGTCGAAGGCGATTGCCCATTCCGGATGCGCAAATTGCAGCGCGGAGGCGTGGATTACGTCAGTGAAGAGCAGCAGGTTGGCGTCACCAGAGCCAATTCGAAGCGCGAGATGCCCCGGCGTGTGTCCGGGCGCAGGCAATGCCCTGATCCCGGGCGCGATCTCGACCTCGCCTTCGATCTTCCGGACCTTGCCATGGTAAGGCACCAGCGATTTGCGCGCTATTTCGAAGTACGGTTTCATCTGGTCGGGCGCCTTGGACCGGATCCCGTCATCGTGCCAGAAAGCGAATTCCGGCGCGGCAACCACGACCTCCGCTGCCGGGAAGGCGGCCTTGCCTCCAATACCGACAAGGCCGTTGGCATGGTCGGGATGGAGGTGGGTGATGATTACCGTGTCGATTTCTTCCGGCCTGACGCCAGCGGCGGCGAGCGCCTCGGGTATATGTCCCAGTATAGGCCCCATCGCCGATGCCGTGCCGGTATCGATCAGCACCCGTCTGTCGCCTTTGGTGACAAGGTAAGCATTGACCGAGGTCGGGAGTGGTTTTGGCAGGAATGCCTTTGCCAGCAGCGCTTCGGCGGCAGCCGTATCTGCGGAAGGGAAGAGTTCGAGGCCGAGATTGAGGTAGCCGTCGCTCAGTGCTGTGATCTCGAGGTCGCCGAGCATGAACCTGTCGGCGCTCGCAAGCGAAGCCGGAGACCGGGCGGCGATAGCCGCAGCGTTGCTCCCAAAGAGGCTGATCGGGGAAAGTAGCAGGGCACCGGCACTAAAGGTGCCGATGCCGAAGGTTCGACGGTCGATATTCATGGTCTTGTCCTTCGAATTGCAGATGAAGCTAGTCCCAGACTACGTCGTCGCTGCCGGGGCGGATGCCGACCGCTCGGACCGCTCTTGGGCGGGGGTCGGCGCGGTTCATGGCCAACTCCTTGCGACATCAATAATCCGCCTCACAAACTGCGGGAATAGCGATGGGATGCAGTTCACTGCTGCAGATTATGCAGCAGTGAACTTAAGCGAGTAAGGCCGCTGGTTCGGCCCTCCGAACGGCCTCGCTGAGCCCCGGCTTCACCTACTGGACAGGTTGCCGGGGCTCGAGCGCTCGGCGCAACGTCGGCGCCTCTTGCTCGATATAATCCCACAGACGGTTCGAGATCGGCCCGTGCGGCCGGTCGCGGCGGCGCGCCACCACCAACTCCTCGGTACGGCCTGGCAGATGACGGCCGGCCATGGATTGCAGGCGTCCGTCGCGCAGTTCCTCCTCGATCAGGAAGCGGGGCATGTGGCCCCATCCGAGGCCCTGCAGGATGATTTCCTTCTTCATGCCCTGATCGGCCACCATGCATTGAGGCGCACCCTCGATCATGAAGTAGTCTTGTTGCGGTGAATGGCGGGCCGTGTCGCGCATGACACATTGGGTGAACGCGTGCATCTGATCCGGCGTGATGGGGTGCTTGATGCGCTCCGGCAGAAAGCCCGACGCCACTACTGGGACGAAGGGCACCTTGCACAGATCGATCCATTCCACCCGCGGATCGCTCTTGTCGATCCAGTGCAGGATCAAATCGGCTTCGTCGTCGAAGAGGCGCTCCCACGGGCCGCCCACCGCCTCGAAATGCAGATGCAGGCGTGTGCCCGGACACTGGGCGAAGAACCGTCCGAGCATGCCCAGTGCCTGTGGGCGCGGGCACAGGTCGCCGATCACCACATGGATCTCGCTTTCTTCGCCCATTGACAGCTGAGCAGCATGAAGCCGCAAGCCTTCCAGCTCGCGCAGCAGCGATTGTGCCCTGTGATGGAACGACAGCCCTGCCTCGGTGGGGCGCACGCGATAGCCGCTGCGATCCAAGAGAACGAGGTCGAGTTGCCGCTCCAGCTTTGCAACGGCTGCGAACACCGCCGGGTGCGAGCGATGCAGCATGGCCGCCGCAGGCTGAAAGCCGCCGCAGCGGACCACGGCATCGAAGCATTGCAGGTCGTGCAGGGTGAATTCGGCCATGTCAGCTTCTATTACAGAGATAGTCCTATCTTTGTAATATCATCAAAAGCGCGCCGCAGCTAGGCTTTGCCACACTCAACGCTCCAAGAAGGAAGGTGTATTCACCATGAATGAGCTGGATTTCGTGACCGTCGGCGATGGTACCCGCATCGCCTACCGCATCGACGGCGACGCCGGGAAGCCCGTGCTGATGCTGTCGAATTCAATCGCCACCACACTGCGGATGTGGGAAATGCAGGTCAACGAACTGTCGAAGCATTTCCGTGTTCTGCGCTATGACTTTCGTGGCCACGGAGGGTCGAGCGTTCCGGCCGGCGCTTATTCGCTCGACCGGCTTGGCCGCGACGTGATCGAGTTGCTCGACGCCCTGGGCATTGAACGCGTACACTTCCTCGGTCTGTCGTTGGGCGGCTTCGTCGGGCAGTGGCTCGGCATCCACGCGCCCGAGCGGATCGAGCGCTTGATCCTGAGCAACACCTCATCCTACCTCGGACCGGCAAAGCAGTTTGACGAGCGGATTGCCGCCGTGCTGCAGGCGCCGGATATGTCCGAAACCGCCGAGATGTTCCTGGGCAACTGGTTTCCTGCGCGTATGCTGGCGGCCAACGAGCCCGTCATCGAAGAATTTCGCACCATGCTGCTGGCCATCGACCGGCAAGGCTTGGCTGGCTTGTTCGCGGCGGTTCGCGATGCGGACCTTCGCCGAACCGTAGCGCTGATTTCCAGGCCAACGCTGGTGATCGCCGGCCGGCACGACACTGTGACAGCCGCCAGCCATAGCGAGTTGATCGCGGCGATGGTGCCCGGCGCGAAACTGGTTGTCCTGCCCGCGGTCCACTTGTCGAATGTCGAGTACCCCACCGAGTTCATGGAGGCCGTGCTTGGTTTTCTGCGCTGAGATGGAGCACGACAGGGACGCTGAGTGAAACCCCGGTTTGAACATCCCCGCATGGACCGCAACCTATGATGCGCTAGCGCGCAGTGCAGGCTAGACTGGGCAATATCAATAGCGGATGACGGCTGACATGGAACTTGGCTTTCGCCCATTAACGCCCGATCTGTGGCCGGCGCTCGAGGACCTGTTCGGTGACAGCGCCGTCTGCAGTCGCTGTTGGTGTATGTACGGACGGATCGGCAGTTCTTATCGAAAGCGACCCGGCGAGGAAAACAAGGCAGCGTTCCGGCAGGCCGTCCAGCATGGTCCGCCTCCGGGTTTGCTCGCTTTCGACGGCGATACGGCTGTCGGCTGGTGCCGGGTGACGCCGCGAGATGCCCTGCCCTGGCTCGATCGGCTATGGCAGCTCAAGCGCGTGGACGACAGGCCGGTCTGGTCCCTGTCCTGCCTCTACGTGCGAAAACGATACCGCAGGCGGGGCGTAACATTCCAGCTGATTGCGGAAGCACTGGAAGTCGCAAGGCGCGCAAATGCTCCGGCACTCGAAGCCTATCCTTTCGAGGCCGACGTATCGCCGAGTGCTTCCGGCAGCGGATATGCCTCCACCTTCGCGCGCGCCGGGTTCAGGGTCGTCGCTCGCAGAACGCCGGCCCGCCCGATCATGCGCTATGATTTCAAGATTGCCGATCTTCGTCTGTGATCGCAGCTTGAAGTTTCGGCTATGGGTGGAAAGTTGCCATCCAGCCGCTATTGCGCCCGCTTCGCTGTCACCGGCGAACATTACTGAACGCAAACAGATTAATCAAAGCCGTAGCGAGGCTCACCGACATTGCAACAGCAAGACTAGACTTCCGCAGCGGATCGCAGCTTGGCAAGTCTCACGTCTCCGGCCGAACGAACTGGCTGGCGACCTTAGGTTGTAGGCGCGAAAGTCACCGTCGGGCGTGATTACCAACTCTGTGATGTTCGCCCGTTGTTTTCGATGTGATAGATCAGGTTGACAAGGTAGACCCTAGAACCCGTCAAAAGTGGGTAAATGGAGCTATTAGGGACAATGCGTTCGCAGGAAGAATGGTCAAGCAATGAAGACGCTCGTGCATACAGAGAGCTCCGAACCCTAGTCGATAAATGGAAACGCCTCGGGCAGAAGACCTATCCGGATGGAACCGAGTGGATTGGCCATACCCCACATCGAGCGCCTCAAGCGTATTTGCATCAGCTGTACGCACCACTTGACGCCATCGGAATTGGGCAGATGGAGTCTGAAATTTCGCGTCGACTCCCAGATAATTTCCGTTGCTTTCTCATGCTCCACAACGGGATAGGTCTGTTTGCGAATTATATAAACGTCTATGGGCTGCGACGTAGCTGGTCACGCACAAATTTAGTGGAGGCAGGTCAACAACCCTTCTCCATACTGGAACCGAATGTGCAGAGACGACCAAGCAATGCACCAGACGAAGTTCTTTTTATTGGTTCGCTCGGAAAAAATAGAAATTTAATTGGCATGAATCCGGACGGGAGGGTCTTTCGCTGGGAGAGTGATGATCCTCTGTTCGGTTCGATCAACTCCTACTCAAGCGTGTTCACCTTCCTGCTGGAAGAAGGCAATGAGGTTGCGGCCTTGTTCGACCCGGATGGGCGCAGACGCGACTGAACTCGGGCAGCAGGCGTCAGGCTGACATTCAAACTGAATATCCCCGGTCGCTTTTTTCACATCGGATGCCGGAAGACCCGGCGACGCCGCCTCGCGCCCAAGCCTAGGTTAGAGCCGAATTCCGGAGCCAGCCGCAGCCACCATGCAGACCTATGATTTCATCATCGTTGGCTCCGGTTCGGCCGGCTCGGTCCTGGCCGAAAGATTGTCGGCTTCCGGCCGGTCGCTAGAGCCACTTGGTAAAGTTTTCGATGCGATGGATGCGTTCGACAGGTTAGACCCTACGGACCCGTCGAACTGGGTAAATGGAGCCTATTAAGGATATTAAGGAAATGCCTAAGCAGGAAGAATGGTCAAGCGAAGAAGACGCTCGTGCCTACCGAGAGCTCCGAACCTTGGTCGATAAATGGAAACGCCTCGGATACAAGACCTATCCGGATGGAACCGAGTGGATTGGCCATACCCCGCATCGAGCGCCTCAAGCGTATTTGCATCAGCTGTACGCACCACTTGACGCCATCGGAATTGGGCAGATGGAGTCTGAAATTTCGCGTCGACTCCCAGATAATTTCCGTTGCTTTCTCATGCTCCACAACGGGATAGGTCTGTTTGCGAATTATATAAGCGTCTATGGGCTGCGACGTAGCTGGTCACGCACGAATTTGGTGGAGGCGGGTCAACAACCCTTCTCCATACTGGAACCAAATATAAAGAGACGACCAGGCAATGCACCAGACGATGTTCTCTTTATTGGTGCGCTAGGGGACAATGACGATTTAATTGGCATGAATCCGGACGGGGGGGTCTTTCGCTGGGAGAGTGATGATCCTCTGTCCGGTTCGACCAAGTCCTACTCAAGCGTGTTCACCTTCCTGCTGGAAGAAGCCAATGAGGCGGCGGCCCTGTTCGACCCGGATGGGCGCGAACACGACTGAACTCGGGCAGCAGGCGACAGGCTGACATTCAGACTGAATATCCCCGGTCGCTTTTTTCACAACGGATGCCGGAAGACCCGGCGACGCCGCGTCGCGCCCAAGCCTAGGTTAGAGCCGAATTCCGGAGCCAGCCGTATCCACCATGCAGACCTATGATTTCATCATCGTCGGCTCCGGTTCGGCCGGCTCGGTCCTGGCCGAAAGATTGTCGGCTTCCGGCCGCTTCTCGGTGCTGGTGCTCGAGGCCGGCGGCAGCGACCGTCGCTTCTACGTGCAGATGCCGCTCGGCTACGGCAAGACCTTCTTCGACCCGGCGGTCAACTGGAACTACAAGGCCGAGCCGGATCCCGGCCTGGCCGGCAATGCCGACCACTGGCCGCGCGGCAAGCTGCTCGGCGGCTCGAGTTCGATCAACGCCATGGTCTGGATCAGGGGCGCGCGTGAGGATTTCGACGCTTGGGCAGCGGCCGGCAATCCCGGCTGGGGCTTCGATGACCTGCTGCCCGCCTTCAAGGCGCTGGAGGATAATCAGGCCGGCGCCGACCAATGGCGCGGCGTCGGCGGGCCGCTGCATGTCACCGACTGCTCGACCTCCGTCCATCCGCTCACCAAGCGCTATCTCGCCGCCGCCAACCAGGCCGGCCTGCCGCTCAACCCGGATTTCAACGGCGCCTCGCAGGAAGGCGTCGGCGTCTACCAGATCACCACCAGGAACGGCCGCCGCATGTCGGCGGCGCGCGCCTTCCTGCGCCCGGCGATGAAGCGCAAAAATGTCCGCGTCGAGATCAACGCGCTGGCGACAAAGATCCTGTTCGAAAGCAAGCGTGCCGTCGGTGTCGAGTATCTCCAGAATGGCGCGACGAAAACCGCCCGCGCCGGCCGCGAGATCATCCTGTCGGGCGGCTCGGTCAATTCGCCCCAATTGCTACAGCTTTCAGGCATCGGCCCGTCGGCGCTTCTTGGCGCGCTCGGCATTCCCGTCGTTCACGCCAACGAGAATGTCGGGGCAAACCTGCAGGACCATGTCGGCATCAATTACACTTTCAAGGGCAGGCTGCCGACGCTCAACCAGATCCTGCACCCATGGTGGGGCAAGCTGCTGGTCGGCATGCAATACGTGTTTTTGCGCTCAGGCCCGCTGTCGCTGTCGATGAACAATGCCGGCGGCTTCTTCCGCACCGATCCGGCCGCGGCGCGGCCCAACATGCAGCTCTATTTCCAGGCGTTTTCGACCGTCATTCCGAAGAGCGGCGAACGCCCGATCCTGACGCCCGATCCATGGCCGGGCTTTTCCATCGGGCTGTCCAATTGCCGTCCGTCGAGCTGCGGCGAAATCATGATCCGTTCCGCCAATCCGCGCGATTATCCCAAAATCGTCGCCAATGCCTTTTCGACCGAGGCGGACGTCGCTGAAATGCTGGCGGCGGTGAAATTCGTCAGGAAGATCGCCTCGATGCCGGCGATGGCCGAGATTATCGAGGAAGAGGTTTTGCCCGGTCCCTCGATCACCTCCGATGCGGATCTCATTCAGGATTTCAGGAAGCGCTCGGGCACCGTCTATCACCCGGTCTCGACCTGCCGCATGGGGCCGGACGCGGCGCGCGCCGTCGTCGATCCGCGCCTCAAGGTGCACGGCATCCAGGCGTTGCGCGTCATCGATGCCTCGATCTTTCCCGACAACATAACCGGCAACACCAACGCCGCCGCGATCATGACCGGATGGAAGGGCGCCGAACTGGTTCTGGAGGATCAGAAATGAAAATCACCGACGTCAAGACCTGGGTGGTCGGCAATCCGCCGCCCGGCATCGGCGGCAAGTATTTCATCTTCGTCAAGCTCACCACCGATGGCGGCGTCGTCGGCTATGGCGAAGCTTACAACGCCACCTTTTCGGCTCATGTCACGGCGAAAATGGTTGAGGACATGGCCGAACGCTATCTGATCGGCCGCGATCCGCACGACGTCGAGAATTTCTTCCGCCGCGCCTATTCGTCCGGCTTCACCCAGAGGCCCGACGTGTCGGGCATGGGCTGTTTCTCGGCGCTCGAAATCGCCTGCTGGGACATTATCGGCAAAGAGGCCGGCAAGCCGGTCTACAAGCTGCTTGGCGGCCAGGTACACGAAACGCTGCGTTCCTATACCTACCTCTACCCGCACAGCGGCAGCGTCCACTCCGAGGACGCCCGCGGCAAGAACGTCTACAATGATCCTGACCTGGCCGCCGCCTGCGCGCTCGAATATGTCGAGCAGGGTTTTAACGCGGTCAAGCTCGACCCAGCCGGCCCTTACACCGCCTTCGACGGCCACCAGCCGCGCCTCGTCGACGTCGACCTCTCCGCCCGCATGGTCAAGGCGATCCGCGAGGCGGTCGGCACCAGGGCCGACATCCTGTTCGGCACGCACGGCCAGTTCACCGCATCGGGCGCGCTGCGCCTCGCCCGCGCCATCGAGCCCTATGATCCGCTGTGGTTCGAGGAGCCGGTGCCGCCCGACATGCCCGAGGTGATGGCGCAGGTCGCCCGCGCGACCTCGATCCCGATTGCCACCGGCGAGCGGCTAACAACCAAATTTGAGTTCGCCCGCGTCATCGAGAACCGTGCGGCGACCATTCTTCAGCCCGACCTTGGCCGCTCCGGCGGCATTCTCGAAACCAAAAAGATCGCCGCCATGGCCGAAGCCTACCACATCCAGGTCGCGCCGCACTGCTACTGCGGACCGATCGTCGGCGCCGCCAACATCCAGCTTGCGGTGACGCTGCCCAATTTCCTCATTCTGGAATCGCTGAAACAGTGGGACGGTTTTCACGCGAAGCTGCTCAAGAAGAAGATCGAATGGCGGGACGGCAACGTCATCCCGTCGAAGGAGCCAGGCCTCGGTGTCGAACTCGACGAAGCCGTCTGCGAGGCGCATCCCTGGACCGGCAAGGACCTGCATTTGCAGATGCTGCAGACGCCGTTGATGCCGTGACCTGTCGAGCGGGATCGACAGACAATATCACGCGATTTCAACGTGTTGGACGCAGGATCGGAATCACCGCCGAAAGGATTTGAATCAATCCCTCAACACCTTGATTCAATATCTCAGCGTCAATGCGCCGGGCAGGATCTCGAAAGTTGCTGGTATGCGACCCGGCGATTCGCCGTCTATGTCGATCAGCGCGGCGTTCTTTTGCACATCGCCGAGCGGCTCGACAACCACTTTCTTGCCGCGCAGGATGGTGATCGCCGGATGGTTGCGGTGCCGCCCGCCATAGAGCAGGCGGATGTCCCAGATCAGCTTCAGCTTGCCGGCGGCGCGCAGGATGACGATGTCGAACTCGCCGTCGTTAAGCTCGGCGTCGGGCGCGATCATCATGCCGCCGCCGAAGAATTTGCCGTTGGCCACCGCCACCAATGCCATGCGCGCCTCGACCGGGGCACCGTCGTCGATGGTGATCGCAACCTCCTGGAACCGATAGCGGAGGAATTCCCAGACCGTGCGCCAGTAGAACAGTGCCTTGGCCGAAACCTTGCCCTTGCGCCTGTCGGCGTTGACGGCACGGTCGGTGGCGCCGGAAAGCCCGAGGCTGGCGATGTTGATGAAATGGCGGCTGGCCAGTGCGCCATGGTCGTCGACATAGCTGATGCAGCCGGCATCGACCTTGCGCGGCTTGGCCTCGGCAATCCGCTTCAGCGTCAGATCGACATTGTTCGACAGGCCGAGCCCGCGGGCGAAGTCGATGCCGGTGCCGCAAGGCAGCAGCCCAAGTTCAGCCGTCCGGCCGCTTTCCCGGAAAGCCTTCAGCAGCCCGTCGGCGACTTCGCTGGCGGTGCCGTCGCCGCCGGCCGCGATCACCAGCTCGAAGCCGATGGCGGCAAGGTCGAGCGCCAGCCGTTCGGCATCCCCCTCGGCCTGCGTTTCACGCAGCTCGAAATCACCGAAATGTCTTTTCAGCGAAGCCGCAACCTCCGGCCAATGCCGCTTGAGCCTGCCGCCGCCGGCGATCGGATTGAGAACCACCGCGACCTTCAAGCCTGCCTCCCCAAGGCCATCGAACACGCCTTCCAATCATTTGCCGGCATTGAAGCCCGCGCAGGGCCGCGGGGCAAGGGTCGATTACCCGACAATGCGGCTTCGGCATCGAGGCGGCAAATCCCGACCGGCGGCGGCAGAGATCGGAAAGTCGCTATTTTGGCAGGGTCAGTCCCCGATAATCCCGCTATCCACAGGCATGCGGCAGTTCCGCCAAACGCTTATCCGACGTACGTTAAAACCCATCTCAGGCGGCTACCGATCGCCACGCCGAAAGGCAAAGCGGAACGGCGGATTTCCTGAGGCCCGTACGGCCCTGAACGAGAACAGGCTTGCTTGTTGGAGGGATGGACGCCGAGACCTACGGGGCCGCGGGAAGCGTGCGAACGCCGACGGCGGACCGATGCTGCCATGAAGGACGGCAAAAACCTTCGATGGCGCGCTGGGCAAAGCTCGCAAGAGTGGAGACCGGCGTGGTCCGGAACGGACGCTGCCCTCGGGTGGCGACTGGCAGGACCGTCAAAATCAAGGCCGGCATGGCGCGACATCTTTCGGGAGTTGCTGCCGCGACCGTGTCCTGATCTGACAGGGAGGCGCTGGGAGAAATCCCGGCGCCGACTGTCTTTGTGGCCCCGCCTGACGATTTTGCCGGCGACGCTTCACGCTGCGCCAAAATCAGCTACTATCCATTTGCCGTCGGGGGCCGTTTAAAGGGGCTGACGGCAGGGGGACATTTCATGACGCTCATCCAGAAGCTTGCTGTTGCCTATGCTTTCCTGTTCTTCGGCGTTGTTGCCATCGGCTATGTGCCGGCTTTCAACGACGCCGGCGGCAATCTGTTCGGCCTGTTCTCGCTGCAATGGTACGACGATTTGCTGCACGCCTTCTCCGGCGTCTGGGCGCTGGCCGCCGCCTTCATCTCGCACCGCCAGGCGGTGTTCTATTTCAAGCTGTTCGGCTCGGTCTATCTGTTCGACGGCGTGCTCGGGCTGGTCACCGGTTCCGGCTGCCTCGATGGCGGCATTTTCATCAACGGCTTCCGCTCCCTGAACGACATCGAATTCCCGGCCCGCTTCTTCGCCAACCTGCCGCACATCGTCATCGGCGGCTTCGCCGTCTACGTCGGGTTCTGGCTGTCGAAACGTGTGTACGACCATTTCGCCACGGCCTGACCGGCCATGTTCCTGTTTCGCTGGCTGAAGCGCATCATCAAGGCGATCCTCTGGCTCGTCGTCATTGTCGTGTTGATCCCGATCGCCGGGCTGGCCTACGGCTTTCTCACCACGCCGTCGCTGGACACAACACCATTGCCGGGCATCGCCGGGGGTGCTCCGCCAAAGGCGCTGGCCGACAAGGTCCGTGCCGAGATCTCCGGCTACCAACGGCCGGAGGAATCGACCTTTCTCACCTATCCGGAATGGGCCATCGTCTACGCCGCGCGTGAATATGCCGGCTTTGTCGACAAGAACCAGCCGAGCGGCTTCCCTTATCTCTCCTATATCGGCCGCTTCTGGCAGGATTACGCGATGGTCACCCGCGCCAGCTCCGCCTACAAGTTCAACCTCGACAACCACCAGATGCTGGTGGTCATCGGCACCAGCCACACGATCGAGCACGCCATCCAGTGGGCCTATGAAAATACGGTCGGCCGCATTACCGAAGCGACAGCCGGCAAGCGCACCACCGTCGACATCTACCAGGCCAAGGTCGCGGCCGACTACGCCGGTTTTCTCGATCAGGTGCCGTGGTACCAGTTTCCCTATGCCGAAAAACGTGCCGGCCTGTTAGCCGTCCAGCCGGCGCCGGACGACAGCGCCGTCCGCGCCGGCGAACGCAAGCTCGCCTTCGGCCTCGCCGACACGATCAAGCAGGGCTATGCCGATCTGATCAAGTCGGCGCTCGCCGCCACCACCGATCCCGCGTTGCTCGACATTCATGTCTGGGCCAAGGGTCCGGTCGGGGAAGTGACGCGCAACGAGCCCGACACCTTGCTGGAGCGCGATCTCGGCGCCGACGGCACGGTCTTCGTCACCAGGCGCTATCAGGTGTTCACCGACATGATCCCGCGCCTGATCGACAAGGGCGTCTCCTTCGTCGAGATCGGCGGCAATGACGAGATCATGGTCACCATGCTTTCCAATGACGAGATCAATGTTCCCGAAGGTGCACGCACCTTGTTCAGCTACCCGCTTCCGGCGGAACCCTCCACGCGCCGCACCGGGCTGACCGTCGCCGTGCGCAAGCTGCACATCGTGCTGCCGGCGCTGATGACGGCGGGCGCCAGGCTCGAGCATGTCTACGATTACTGAGGCCTTTCGGTCACAGCCGGCCTCGGCAAGACGTTGCGTGATGCTCCGCCACGCTCATTCCACAATCGCGGCCAAATCCCGCCTTGTTCCGCAACGATTGATGATGCCGTAGACACGTTGTCTTGCGCACATGTGCCAGGCAACTCGGAGGGACAAGACTGTGATCAAGACCGCCCTTGTCGCCATGACCATCGTCGGCTGCGATTGCGACGCCAAGCTTTGCGAATATATCGGCGAGACGCCCGCCAAATGGTCGACCATCGCCGAATGCGAAGCGGCGATGAAAAGCCAGATGCTGCACGAGCGCAATTTCGACTATCCGCTGGTCTCCGGCATCTGCCGGACACAGAACTCGTCTTCGTCATCGCAGCTCGCTGCGACCGCTTCCGAGCCTGAATTGACGACGGCCAGCACCGCAGCGACAGACCCGCTGCCACCGGAACTGAGCCATCGGCCCAGTGCTGCGGTCGGAACGCAGGCCGCGGCGACGGAAACGGAAGCCGTCCGGCCGGTCGCCTATGAAGCGGCGGTCGATGGCGGCAGCGCCCTGCTCTACCGCACGAAGGCCGGCTACGCCGTGGTCAAGACCGATCTCGGCCGCGCCGCATCGGCAACGATCGGCATCGCCAGGCGTTCGGCGAACTGGCTGGCGGCGAAGCTGCCTGACGGTCTGTAGCCGCCGCTTCAGGCCGTGCCGATCAGTGCCTTGACGGCGCGATAAAAAATCGACGAAAACAGCTCGCCCGGATCGTATTGCAGCTTCTTCGCCAGGAAGGACGGCAATTCCGGATAGCAGGCAAGCAGTTCCTTGCCTGTGTAGTGGAGCTGGTAGGGCAGAAAAAAACGCCCGCCATGCTTGATCGTCACGTCGATCAGCGCCCTTGTCAGCGCCCGCATCCTGGCATTGCCGTCGGCGTCTGTCGGCTGATTGATGTAGAGCACCAGCGAATAGGCCGGCTCCGGCGCATAATTCAGCGCCACATCCTCCTTGTGGACGATGCGTACCGACGCGTTGAGCACCGGCAGGGTCTGGTTGCGCAGGATCTCGCGCGCTTCCGCGATGAACGGGTTATAGGCCGCCCGCGGGATGAAATACTCGTGCAGGATGTCGGTCTCATCGAGCAGATCGTTGAACAGATAGGGCACTGAATCGTGCATCGGATTGTTGCGCGTGACGAGGCAGGCCTCGCCCTCGGCCATTGCCGTCGTCCGCGCCACCGTGCAGCTCTCGAATTGCGGCTCCAGCGTCTTTTCGGTGAACCATTTCAGCTCCTGGAACAGGCTGCCCCATTTCGCCAGGTTGATGATCACCCGCTTGAGCCCGACCGAACCCGGTTCACCGATTGCCGGCTGGTCGGCCGGCGGCTGGTCGGCCACCTTGTCATAGCGGTAGACGATCATATCCTCGAGGAAATTGCCCGGCGCAGTCGACAGATGCCCATAAAACAGACCGATCGCCCTGTTTGGCTCCAGAACCTCGGCGAAGAACGTCGGGAAATCGTCCGATTTGATGATCTCGCGCGAGGTCCGGTAGACGGCGTTCTCGACGATGTCGAGTGTCGCCTCCAGCACCACGCCGAACAGGCCGTAGCCGCCGACGACGTGGCGGAACAGCTCGGTATTTTCGGCCGGTGAGCAGGTCGTCACCGAACCGTCCGCCAGCATCACCCGCATCGATCGGATCGAGCCGGCGACCGAGCCGGCCTGGTGGTCCATGCCATGCGCGTTGACCGACAGCGAGCCGCCGACCGAAAAGATGTCGGTCGACTGCATCGCCTTCACCGCGAAGCGCGGGTGCAAAAGGTTCTGGATGTCGTGCCAGCGCGCGCCCGGCTGCAAGGTGATCGTCTTCGCCGTCGGGTCGACACTGACCTTGTTGAATTTGCGCATGTCGAGGACCAGCGCGTTGTCGTCGAAGGCGTGGCCGCCCATCGAATGGCGCACCGCCGCGACCGAGACCTTCAGGCTATTGGCGCGGGCAAGGGCCAGCGCGCTCGCGATGTGGTCTTCCTCGCTGACTTCGATAACGCCGTAGACCGGTGTCATCGACAGGCCGCTGGCATCGTTGATGTTGCCGCCCTTGGTCAGCCATGGCAGCGCCGGATCGTAGGCTGGCGGGCCCTCCAGCGGCTTCTGCGCCAGGTCGATCCCGTCAATGTCGGCGATGCGCCCGGAATTCTTCTGCCCCGACGGACCGCGCGCCAGCCGCGCCACGGTCGTCCCGCCCCAGAGCATCGCGCCGCCGACCACCGCCGCACCCAGCAGCAGCCGCCGCGACAGGCGAAACCCCTTGCGTTCCTCGACCATAGCCCCACCCCACTGTCCCAGGAATAGCGCCAGATGGAGACAAAAACCAGTTGCCATCAGACGTTCGGCAAATGATGATCACAGTCGTTCTGGCGAAAGCGTCGAAAGCAGCCGCACCATGAAGCTTGCCGTCCGTGCCACGATTGCCCTGGTACTCGCGTTTGCTCCGGTCTCAGCCGACGCCCAAAGCGGTGAAAAGGGAGTCCTCGGTGTGGCAAGGGACGATCCGGAGATGGCGGCGGCGATTGAGCAGGCCCGCGCCAGCCTGGATGACTTCCTGATCCTGTCCGAGGCGCCGCCGTCCGGAACAGCCACGTTCAAATTGAAGGTAAGGATCGAAGACGGAACCGCGACGGAACATTTCTGGATCATTCCCTTTCACCGAACGGCGAGCGGATTTGCCGGAATTTTAGCAAACGAGCCGCAGGCAGTGCACAACGTCGTCGCCGGCCAGGAGATCGAATTCACCCGGGACGAAATTTCGGACTGGGGATACACCAAGAACGGCCATCAGGTGGGCAGCTTTACCGTCTGTGTGATGCTCAAGAAGATGTCGAAGGAAGACGCGGACTATCTCCGCGACAATTACGGCTTCGACTGCTGATGTCCGAGCGCGAGGCGCTTTAGCCGCTACCCCGCCTCCTCGTCCTGCGCCCCGATCTTGCGCACCAGCGCCGCGGTCGCCAGGATCGTGGCCATGTCGGCGATGATCGGCGCAACATGCTTGACATAGTCGAGCGGCACAGAGATGTCCGGCAGCTCGAAGAAGTTCTTCGTCTGCGGAAGCAGCAGAAAGCCGTCGCTGCCGTTGAGCGCGACGCGTGCCGGTTCCTTCGGCCATGTTTCGCCAAGCCATTCGAGTGCCTGCGCCAGCCGGCCGGTCACCAGCGGCCGCGCCGCCTCGATATTGTCGGTGCGGAACTCGTAGGCGGCATCGAGCTCCGGCACGCCGCTGGACAGTTCCTGCATCTTGCTGCCTAAGATGCCGCGGAAGAAGCCGACGACCTTGTTGGTCCGGCGCGCGGCCACCAATGTGCCGGGGAACGGCACGATCGTCTCGAAGGCGACGATGACGCCCTTGAACACTGCCGTCGTGCTCTTGCCCGTCCCTTCCCGGAGATCTGCTTCGTAAAGCTCGAACGGAAACCCCTCATAACGGCCGGAAAAAACATCATCGAAAGATTGCCGGTTGAACGGACCAACCGTCTCGCGCGGCAACCGGTCGAACGAATTCGGCTTGATGTTGTGCCGGTACCGCATGTCGTCGATGAAGCCGAAGATGATCGGCAACAGCGTGCTGCGAAACGACTGCTGCAATTTGCTCGCCGGCTTGATCGCCTGGAAATAGAGCAGGATCGCGGCCAGGAATCCGCCGATATAGAGGAACACATGCGGGGTCGAGAACCACTGCTCGTTGGGGTCGGCAACCCCGTTGAAGAGCCAGGCCACAAGCGCCACGAACACCAGCACCAGCCCGATGAAAAGTGGCACCCGCCAGCGCGTCCGGCGATGGGCCGAAGCTCGTTGCGCCTCATAGGCCTCGATGTTCTTCCTGAGGCCGGCGATCACCGCTTCGTTCGGCATGAAATCCGCAGTTTCCATCACCCACCCGCCGCCACAAGCCTGCCCGCGCTGGGCATGATAGCCGGTTTGGTGGACTGCGTCAGCGCACGGCACCGAAGACCGCATCGAGGCGGGCTAGAACCCTTTGCCTGGATTTTCCCGCCAGCGTTTCAAGCGGGACCAGCCGCTCGTGATCGCCGGCGCGCAACCGCATGAAGGCATGCAGCCGGTAGGCGGCGATGGCCCCGCGCGTGCCGGGATCGTCGCTGATCTCGACGACGAGAATGGCGCCGATGCGGCCGGGCCATGGCTGCCGCGCGAAGGCGGTGCCGATGAAATCGCCGAGCCCATAGGCAACGAGCGTCTTGCCGATCCGCTCGATCGGCTGCACGACATGGGCATGATGTCCGGCGATCAGGCCGACGCCATGTTCGGCCAGAAGTCGCGCCATTGCCCGCGTCTTCGCACGTGGAAAATGCCGGAATTCCCAATCCCAATGCGGCACCGCGCAGAGGAGGTCGACACCCAAAGCGGCAGCGTGCGGCCATTGCGTCGGATCGGCTTGCATCGAGACTCGGCCCGCGAACTGAGCCTCGTCGGTATTGCGCCACAAGGTAAAGGCGGCAAGGCCTATGGTCAGCGAACCAACCGCAAACCGCTCGACCGGAGCCGCAGTGCCGATCGTGCGGATGCCTAATTGCTCCAGCGCGGCGACGGTCTCGTCGAAGCCGGCAATACCCTGGTCGAGCACATGGTTGTTGGCCAGCGACAGCACCAGTTTTTCACGCGAAATGCCGGCGGCGGCCAGCGCCTCGGCAAGGAACCGCTCGCTCATCGCGTGGTGCGTGCCAAGCCTGGTGCCCAAAACAGCGCTCGGCCGCTCCACCACCGGGCTTTCGCAATTGCCGACCACCAGATCGGCCGAGGCAAGCAGTGCCGCAATCGCCGGATCGCAGTCCGGCGCGCGGCGATTGGCCACCGCCGAGATATCGCCGACGAAAACCAGCCGCACCGTCCGCGCCGGCAGTGGTTCGAGCACGGCTGCGGCCGCCGGAGCAAAGCCGCGCGCGTCGCCATCGAGCGAAGGCCGGAGGAAGCGTGGCAGCCACGACAGTTTGTAGGAAAGCGGATAGTTCGACACGCGACGCCCAATCGTTTGCCTTGTGTAGACCGTCCGCCGGATTGATTGAAGCGTCGACTGTTGTGGGTGAACCACAGGGCCACAGGCGCAGCGAACCAAATGCGTGTATGATCCACTGCGGAGCGACAAAAGGGGCGATCACGATGAAGCGTTTTTCCAGGCTGGTGGCGTGCGCCATCATTCTTCTCCTGCCGCTGGCTTTACCCAGCGCCGCGGCTCCCGAAGCGGCGGCCCTGTTTGAGGCAAAAATCGTAGCCGAACGCGACAGCGCTCTTGCCGCTCTGGAAGCCGCCGCGCCAGGCGATCCGGCAGCCGCCTACGCCGCCGGCGCCGGCGAATTCTTCACAGCGCTGGAGATCCTGGCCGGCGGTCTGCACCGCCACGGTTTCGACAGCCCGCAATCCTTCATGCTGCCGCTGATGCGGCTGCCGGTGCCGGACAATGCCAATCCCGAGCCGCTGACCTACGAACAATTCCGCGCCATTCTCGTCGCCTTCCGCGACCGGCTGGAGAAATCCGCAGCCACGCTGGGTTCGGTACCCGCCGACGCGGACATCGGCATGGTCATCGACCTCACCCGCCTCGGCATCGACCTCAACGAGGACGGTACGATTGCGCCGGACGAAAGCGCCGCGGCGATCATGGCGTCTCTGTCACGCGGCGGCGGTGCGCCAGACGCGGCCGCACCCGCCCTCATCTTCCGCTTCGACCGCGCCGACGGCTACTGGCTGCAGGGCTATGCCGAGTTCCTGATGGCGCAGGCCGACTTCTGGCTGGCGCATGATTTCAGGGACACGTTCGACGGCTCCTTCCACATGCTGTTCCCGCGCGCCAAACTACCGCTGCAGGACACGCTCGTTCCGCCGGACGGCGGCATGAGCGGCGGCATTCTGTCGTCCGAATGGCGCATCGCCGATTTCATCTCGCTGGTCCATCTCATCAACTGGCAAGTGGTCGAGCCGGAGCGCCGGCAAGCGGCGCGCCGCCATCTCATGGAAATGATCCGGCTGTCGCGCGAGGACTGGAAAGCCATCCGAGCCGAAACCGACAATGACCGTGAATGGCTGCCCGGCCCGCAGCAAAAAGGCGCCAGCCCGCTGACCGGCCTCGAAGTCGGCGAGCAGCAGGTGCAGGCCTGGCTCGCCGCCTTGGCCATGGCCGAGGATCTGCTGGAAGGCCGCACCTTGCTGCCGCATTTCCGCATCGCCGACAAAGGCATCAACATGAAGCGCTTCTTCGACGAGCCGAAGCCCTTCGACCTGGTGCTGTCGATCACCGGCCCGGCCATCGCGCCCTATCTCGAACGCGGGAAGATTCTCACCAGCGAGGAGTTCGATCAGATCCAACGCCAATTCGGCGGCGCCGGGTTTCTGACGTTCGCGCTTTGGTTTAATTGAGCGGGAAACGTGGAGGGTGCTCCTGACACCCTTCTGTCAGCAGCTGGATTGCGCCTCGCGCCACCCGCCACTCCGCTCTTTCCATTTTGGCCGATACCTCCCATATTCGGGCCATGGCCAGACTGTCCGACAAGAAAACGCCTCCGCCGGCGAATGACGAGCGCGCTTCACCGCCCAAGCGGCGCAGTCCGCTGACCGATTTCCTCGATGCGTCGGAGCCCCTGTACAAGGGCGGCTTTGCCGAGGCGCCGCAGACCGAGTTCACCGGCGCCCCGCTGACCGGCTCGATCGCCGACTGGGCCGAGCAGATAGAGCAGGAAGCCGAGAAGGAAGGGCGCCAAATCTCCCCCCTCGAGGGGGAGATGTCGCCGAAGGCGACAGAGGGGGTCGCCGGAGGCAGCGCGGGACGCAAAGGAACGTCGAGTACTGCCGCACCGACCCCACCCGGCGGCTCCGCCGCCACCCTCCCCTCGAGGGGGAGGGAAGGCGCCAAGTCTGCCAAGAAAATCCCCGAGCGCTCCTCTTCCCCCGGCCGTACGGCACGCGGTACCTCGATGGGCGGCGCGGCTTCGGCGCGGGAGCGCACTGCGGCCGGTCTCAACCCTGTCGCCGGCCTCGATGTCTCACTGGAAGAGGCCGAGACAATGGCCTCGGGCGGCGTCACCGCCACCGTCGCGGCGCTGTCGGCGCTGATCGAATCCGGCAATCCGTTGCATAAGGACGGCGTGCTGTGGACGCCGCACCGTCCCGCCCGGCCGGAAAAATCCGAAGGCGGCATCGCCATCAAGATGGTCTCGGATTTCGAGCCCGCCGGCGACCAGCCGACGGCGATCAAGGATCTCGTCGAGGGCGTCAGCAGCAACGACCGCACCCAGGTTCTGCTCGGCGTCACGGGCTCGGGCAAGACCTTCACCATGGCCAAGGTGATCGAGGAGACGCAGCGCCCCGCTCTGATCCTGGCGCCCAACAAGACGTTGGCCGCGCAGCTCTATTCCGAATTCAAGAAATTCTTCCCGGAAAACGCCGTCGAGTATTTCGTCAGCTACTACGACTATTACCAGCCTGAGGCCTATGTGCCCCGGACCGACACCTACATCGAGAAGGAATCCTCGATCAACGAGCAGATCGACCGCATGCGCCATTCGGCGACGCGCTCGCTGCTCGAGCGCGACGACGTCATCATCGTCGCCTCGGTGTCCTGCATCTACGGTATCGGCTCGGTCGAGACCTACACGGCGATGACCTTCCAGATGCAGATCGGCGACCGGCTCGACCAGCGCGCGTTGCTCGCTGACCTCGTCGCCCAGCAGTACAAGCGCCAGGACATCAACTTCGTCCGCGGCTCGTTCCGGGTGCGCGGCGACACGATCGAGATCTTCCCGGCCCACCTCGAGGACCGCGCCTGGCGCATCTCGCTGTTCGGCGACGAGATCGAGGCGATTACCGAATTCGACCCGCTGACGGGACAGAAGACCGGCGAGCTGAAGAGCGTCAAGATCTACGCCAATTCGCACTATGTGACGCCGCGTCCGACCCTCAATCAGGCCATCAAATCGATCAAGGAAGAGCTCAAGCACCGGCTGGTCGAACTCGAACGGGCCGGTCGGTTGCTGGAGGCGCAGCGACTTGAGCAGCGCACCCGCTTCGACCTGGAGATGCTGGAAGCGACCGGCTCCTGCGCCGGCATCGAGAATTACTCGCGCTATCTGACCGGCCGCCAGCCGGGCGATCCGCCGCCGACCTTGTTCGAATACATCCCCGACAATGCGTTGGTCTTTGTCGACGAAAGTCACGTCACCATACCGCAGATCGGCGGCATGTATCGCGGCGACTTTCGCCGCAAGGCGACGCTGGCCGAGTATGGGTTCCGCCTGCCGTCCTGCATGGACAACCGGCCGCTGCGCTTCGAGGAGTGGGACGCCATGCGCCCGCTTTCCGTTGCGGTTTCGGCAACGCCCGGCGGTTGGGAGATGGAGCAGTCCGGCGGTGTCTTTGCCGAACAGGTCATCCGCCCGACCGGCCTGATCGATCCGCCGGTCGAAGTGCGCCCGGCCAAGAGCCAGGTCGACGACGTTGTCGGCGAAATCCGCGAGACCACCAAGGCGGGCTACCGCACGCTGGTCACCGTGCTGACCAAGCGCATGGCCGAGGATTTGACCGAATATCTGCACGAGCAAGGCATACGCGTGCGCTACATGCACTCCGACATCGACACGCTGGAGCGCATCGAGATCCTGCGCGACCTGCGCCTCGGCGCCTTCGACGTGCTGGTCGGCATCAACCTGCTGCGCGAAGGCCTCGACATTCCCGAATGCGGCTTCGTCGCCATTCTCGATGCCGACAAGGAAGGTTTCCTGCGCTCCGAGACATCGCTGATCCAGACCATCGGCCGCGCCGCCAGAAACGTCGACGGCAAGGTCATCCTCTATGCCGACCAGATCACCGGCTCGATGGAGCGGGCAATGGCCGAGACCAACCGCCGTCGCGAAAAGCAGATGGAGTGGAACGCGGCCAACGGCATCACCCCGGAATCGGTCAAGTCGCGCATTTCGGACATCCTGGACTCGGTCTACGAGAAGGACCATGTCCGCGCCGACATTTCGCAGTTCACCGACAGCGCCGGCGCGATGATGGGCAACAATCTGAAGGCGCATCTCGACGCCCTGGACAAGCAGATGCGCGACGCCGCCGCCAACCTCGATTTCGAGAAGGCCGCCCGCATTCGCGACGAGATCAAACGGCTGCGCGAGATGGAACTGTCCATCTCCGACGATCCGCTGGCCAAATATGCCGACATGGAAAGCCCGGTCTCGGGCCGCGAAAAGGGCAAGCACAACAAGGGCATGGCCAAACATCGTACGGCTGAGGAACAGGAGCGTTTCCGCAAGCTCGACGAGGCACGTGCCGCCGAAGAGGCGGCCCGGCCCAACCTCTTTCGCAAGCCCGCGCTCGACGAGATGGGCGCCGACGGCGCCGTACCGGTCAAGAAGCCGCTCTTTGCCAAACCGTCGCTCGACGCAATGGGGCCGGGCACCGACATGCCGACGCCGGCCGGCGCGGTGTCGCGTTCACTGTTCAAGAAACAGTCGGCCGAAGAAGCGCACGGCTCCGATTTCGGCATCCCCGGTGACTCCACCAAGCCGCTGTTCAGGAAGAATTCGCTGGATGAGATGACCGTGCGGCGCACAGAAAAGCCTGTTGAGGGAAGAGTGCCGGCGAAGCCGCAGCCGATCTCCCCCCAAGTGGGGGAGATGCCCGGCAGGGCAGAGGGGGGCGCGAAGGAACGCGACGATTCCGCCAAACCTGTTGCCCGCCAGCGCGCCGGCATCGGCTCCTACGAAGACCCCGCCGACGCCCGCCGCGAAAAGCGCCGTCCCGGCAAGACGGGACGGCCGGGACGGTAGCGAGCTTCCCTTCTCCCCTTGTGGGAGAAGGTGGATCGGCGCGCAGCGCCGAGACGGTTGAGGGGTGCTGGACGGATCGCCGTCGGTGCCAAGCTGGAGCACCCCTCATCCGACCGCTTCGCGGCCACCTTCTCCCACAAGTGGAGAAGGGGGAGCCTAGCCACTTGCCATCGGCCCTACCCTTGGTGTAGCCAGTTTCTACAACTCGAACGTCTTGAAAGGAGGGCTGCGTGTTATTTTCTCACCACCGTCAGCGCGGCCCTGTCCCTGCCCTGCGAGCTTGCTTGCAGGGCTGACCAGAGACGGTCCGGGTTTTTCTTCCCGCTTCGATTTTTTTGGTCCGCCCTTCGTGGTGCTGCAACGCTGAGCCTGATGGCCAGCCTGCGCACCGTCAAAGTGCATTGAACCGGAATTCACTCCGGACAGACCAGAGAAATCGACATGGCCCTGATCAGCCTCAAGTCTCTCGGCGTCACCATGAGTGCGCCGCTCTTGTCCAACCTCGACCTCACCATCGGCACCGGCGACCGGCTCGGCATCGTCGCCGCCAATGGTCGGGGCAAATCCACTTTGCTGAAGTGCCTGACCGGCGAGATCGAAGCCACCACAGGCGACATCACCCGCACGCGCGGCCTGCGCGTCGGTTATGTCGAGCAGGTCGTCCCCGCAGCCTTGGCCGGACGTAGCTTTCATGAGGTGGTGGCCGACGCCTTGCCGGCCGAGCAGGCCGAAAGCGAGCAATGGCGCGTTGACGTGGTTCTCGACTCGCTCGACGTGCCGGAGCCGATGCGCGAGCGGCCAATCCAGGCGCTGAGCGGCGGCTGGCAAAGGCTGGCGTTGATCGCCCGCGTCTGGGTCACCGATCCCGACGTCCTGCTTCTCGACGAGCCGACCAATCACCTCGATCTCGGCAAGATCAGCCAGCTCGAGACCTGGCTGAACGCGCTGCCACGTGAGGTGCCGCTGGTGATCGCCAGCCACGACCGGGCGTTCCTCGACGCGACGACCAACCGGACGCTGTTCCTGCGCCCCGAACAGTCGCCGGTGTTTTCGCTGCCCTATTCGCGGGCGCGGCTTGCACTGGACGAGGTCGATGCCGCGACCGAACGCAAGTTCCAGCGCGACATGAAGATGGCACAGCAGTTGCGCCGGCAAGCGGCCAAGCTGAACAATATCGGCATCAATTCCGGCAGCGATCTTTTGACGGTCAAGACCAGGCAACTGAACCAACGCGCCCAGCGCCTCGAGGCGGTCGCAGCCCCCGCGCATCGCGAAAAGTCGGCGGGCGCGATCAAGCTCGCCAACCGCGGCAGCCATGCCAAGGTGCTGATCACGCTCGACGAGTTGGTGGTCGGAACACCTGACGGCACGGTTCTGTTCAGCACCGGCAAGCGCCACATCCGCCAAGGCGACCGCATCGTCCTGCTCGGCCGTAACGGCGTCGGCAAGTCACGGCTGATCGGCCTGATCCGGAACGCCATCGTCGAGCCGGAAACGGCGGCGCGAAGCCTGAAGGTGACGCCGTCGACGGTGCTCGGCTATAGCGACCAGGCATTGTCGGGCATCGGCGGCGACGACACGCCGCTGGCGATGCTCTCGCGCAGATTCGATGTCGGCGAGCAGCGCGCCCGCTCGCTGCTGGCGGGCGCCGGCGTCAGCATCGACATGCAGGAGCGCAGGATCGGCGTGCTGTCGGGCGGACAGAAGGCACGGCTGATGATGCTGGCGCTGAGGCTCGCCAATCCCAATTTCTATTTACTCGACGAGCCGACCAATCATCTCGATATCGATGGTCAGGAAGCACTGGAAGCGGAATTGCTGGAACATCAGGCGAGCTGCCTGCTTGCCTCGCACGACCGCTCCTTCATCCGCGCGGTTGGCAACCGCTTCTGGCTGATCGAGAAACGGCGATTGACCGAGATCGACAGCCCGGAGGAGTTCTTCCGGGAGGTTGCCGAAGCCGGCGGCTGAAGGCTTGCGGAAAAAAATTCCGGCGCTCTGTCGGATGATGATCGCATGCCACGTCCTTGGGTTGCCGACACGGTGATGCCGGCGCCAATCGAGGAGAAAGCATCATGTCTATTCTGTCATCCATAGGTCACGCCGTGACGCGTTACTCGGCGGCTCGCGCCCGTTATCGCAGCGAACGCGCCATCCTTTCATTGCCGATCGAGCTGCGCAAAGATATTGGCTGGCCGGAAATCGTCGTCGACGCGCAAAACAGCCCGCGGATTCGCATCGAAGGTTGAAAGGTGGCATTTTGCCGTCGCGGCAGGCGCCATTTCGAATCCAAAAACCATCGGCCGTGTAGGATCGTCGCCGTTCCGTTCGTCCTGTGGTTCGCAAAGGCAAACCAGACGCAAAGAGGAGCATGACATGAATGACCAGCCGCAGACCCAGCCCGCCGCCAAAGTGCTTGGCGGATTGACGCCCTACCTTCAGCTGGACGGCGCTTTCAAAGCCGCAGAATTTTACCAAAAGGCCTTCGGTGCCGAGCAGGTCTTTGCCTATCCGCCGGACGAACAGGGCCGCACCATGCATATCCATCTCCACATCAACGGTTCGACCCTGATGCTTTCCGACTTCTATCCCGAGCATGGAATGGCCGCTGTGAAGCCGCAGGGCTACACCATGCAGCTCCATCTCGGTAGCGACGACATCGACGCCTGGTGGCAGCGAGCCGTCGAGGCGGGCTGCGAGGAAGTCGTGCCGTTGCAGGTGATGTTCTGGGGCGATCGCTGGGGCAATATGCGTGATCCGTTCGGCGTCGAATGGGCAATGAACGCACCGGTGAAGAAGGCTTAGCACATTCTTTCCTTCGCCCCTTGCCGGAGAAGGAAAACCTACCAGGAGGAAATCCAAATGTCTTATGTCGATGGTTTCGTTCTCGCCGTACCCAAGGCCAATCTGGAAGCCTACAAGAAAATGGCCGAGACGGCAGGTTCCGTCTGGAAGGAGCACGGTGCTCTTGCCTATGTCGAATGCGTCGGCGACGACGTCCCTTATGGCGAGCTCACCTCGTTCCCGCGCGCCGTTCAGGCCAAGGACGACGAGATCGTCATCTTCTCGTGGGTGGTCTATGAATCGCGGCAGAGCCGCGACGTGGTGATGGCCAAGGTGATGGCCGACCCACGCCTCAAGCCGGACTGGTCGACGATGCCGTTCGACGGCAAGCGCATGATCTTCGGCGGCTTCCAGCCCTTCATCGAGCTGTAGGCGCCCCTCGATCAAGTTTGTTGAGCAGCGGCTTCAGCCGCTCGCCATAGCGCTTCCACAGGTCGACCGAGCCCTGATACATCGGCTGGCGCACTTGCGCAGCCGACGCCGTTCGCACCGGCCGGTCGGTCTGGTGGAACGACAGCACGGCGTCGTCCCACGGCAGGCCGAGATGGGCGATCAGCGCCCGCGACTGGCCTTCCTGGTCGGCGACGAAATCCTCGTAGCGAACGTCGTGCACGACATCAGGCAGCACGGCGTGCCAGTGCGCCATGATGTCGGTGTACAGATTGTGGAAATCGGCGAGCTCGTCGAGATCGTAGCCGTAGCGATGGCTGTCGCCTCGGAAGTGCACCTTGTAGATCGACAGGCAGGTCGCCGCCGCATCGCGCGCGCAATGGATGATCTTGGCCTTCGGCAGCATCAAATGGATGAAGCCCACCAAGAGGAAATTGCCGGGCATCTTGTCGGTGACGTGCCGAGAACCCGGATAGCGGGCGTGCAGCATGTCGAGATAGGCCTGGCCGGCCTCGGCATAGGCCTTGTCGGGCATGTCGGCGATGCCCCAGGGAAAGCCGCCCTTCATGCTGAGCGGAAACTGCTTGCCGACCGCCGTCTTCAATATGCTGAGCTCGCCGGCGCCATAGACCTGCGGATGGCTGGCGATGATCTGCTCGACCAGCGTGGTGCCGGAACGCGGCATGCCGACGACGAAGATCGGCGTGTCGTCGGCTATCCCGCTCGGCCTGTGCCTTTCAAAAAAGGCCTTGTCGAACACCGCCTTCATCGCCTCGAACTCGCCGCGCGTCTTGCCGGCGTCGTAGTCGATGCCCTGGCGGCGGATCGCGTTGCCTTCGGCGAAATAGTCGAAAGCGCGGCCATAATCCCTGAGGTCGTCATTGGCCTTGCCGAGGCCGAAGGAAAGCTGCATGCGCGCCAGGCTGCCTTGCGGCGCCTTGGCGTGCTCCGCCTCCATGCGGGCAAACTCGGCGTCGCGCTCCTTCTGGCGCTTGACCTGGGTAAGCATCAGCCAGGCCCTCGCCATGCCGGGGTCCACAGCCAGCGCCTGCCTGAAAAGATCCGCAGCCTCGTCGAGATTTCCCTTTTCCATCAGCCCGACACCCAGGCCGTGCAAAAGATCGGCATCCTTCGGCCGGATCGTCAGCGCCTCGCGAAAGACAGCCAGTGCCTCATCCAGCCGGCCCGCTTCCTGCAGCGTTTCGGCAAGCCCGACGCGGGCGCGGACATGGAACGGGTTACGGCCGATCGTGCCGCGATAAATATCCTCGGCGCCTTCGAATTGGCCGAGCTGCTTCAGCGACGAGCCGAGATTGTCACGCGCCGCCAGCTGGTCCGGCCGAATCGCCACCACCTTGCGGAAGAGATCGGCGGCGGCCGCGACCCGGCCGAGGTCGCGCAGCACGGTGCCGAGATTGTTGAGGAAATCCGGATTGTTCGGTTGCAGACGCACCGATTGTTCGATCAGCGCCAGCCCCTCGGCGCTGCGCCCGGTCTGGTGCAGCAGAAGCCCGAGGAAATGCGCAGCAGCCGGGTGGTTGGCCTTTTGCGCCAGCACCTGTCGGTAAAGCGCCTCGGCTTCCTGCCGGCGCCCGGCCTGGTGCAGCTGCAGCGCCTGCTGCACGTGCTGGTCGAGCCCCAGCGGCGGCTGTCCGCCTGAGCCGTAACGTGCGCCTGCCGGTTGTCTCGGATCTCTGTTGATGGGAAACCTGCCGTGTTGTCCGCCTGCCGCGATCTAGGCCATCGCTGCGGCGCGTGCAAGAGCAGACGGCGGTCGCTACGAAGCAAAACTTCGAACCCGGGGGAGCCTACCGAAAGTCGGCCGGCGTCAGCACATACATGTTCCTGCGGCCGTGCGAGTAGGCTTGGCGCGCAATCTCGTGGATCGACGAACGCTTGGCGTCGAAGGCGCTGAGAAATTCGGCCTCGGCTCCGCTTGCTGCCGGGTTTGCCGCCGAAAGTGCCGCGACCTCGACAAAGAACGGGACTTCGAACATGCCGTCATGGCCGACGAAACGAATGCGCTTGGCCGCCGCGTCATAGGAGCGGCTGGGATTGGGAAAATTGAGCGTCATGGCTTGCGCGTCAAATCAGGCGGTTGCTTTCGGCAAGCTGGCGCGCCCGCCGCGCCGTGCCGTCGGTGTCGGCAATCCTTCGCCTTGCCGCCTCGTCGCTTCTTATCGTGAGACGCGGCGACAAGACCTTTATCGGCTTTGCGACAGGACTGACTGCAACTGTCGGGACATCCGGTGTTCTTGCGGAGTTCATGACTCTCTTCCTTCCATTGCTAGATAAATACAAATGCCGGAGGAATTTTTTCGGAAGTTCTTCAAACAATTTTTGAGGTGCACCGGGACCGTATCATCGTTCTGCGGATAACTATAGAAAAGTAATTTGACGTTGGTAGGGGTAAGAGGCCGAAAACTTCTTGAATAAGCCGCATTTTCAGACTATTGGTATGAAACCGTTTTGGGCCATGCTTGGCCCCGCGGTGTCAGGGATTCTCGGCCCGCCAAACTTATCCAAATCGCCGACACCTGGTACCGCAATGCAGGCTCCGCTTCCGGGGCAGGCCGGAAAGAAACTTCAAGGCACGAGAACTTCAAGGCACAAGCGAGAACTTCGAGGCACAAGAATGTCTGCTCGCACCACCCATTCCATAGCGCATTTCGCGGCACCTTTCGTGCTTGGCGGGCTGGATGGCGTGCAGCCGGCCGGCGACTATGACATCGACCACGACGAAGAACTGATCGACGGCATGTCCTGGCCTGCCTGGCGCCGCGTCGCCACTTTCATCCATCTGCCGGCAAGGACAGTGAAAAGCGCGACCAGCCAGCTTGTCGCCATTGACCATGCCGAGCTCGACGCAGCGCTTCGGCACGACCGGGAGAATGTCACATGATCCGCTTCCAGCAGAATGCGCGGCGCACGGACACGCCGGCGCATATCTTCACCGTCGGCCAGACCGTCCGCATGAAGAGCCGCACCGGCCTTGCCCAAAAGACCGCGGAGCTGTTCCAGATCAAGAGCCGGCTGCCGGTCAAGGACGGCTCGCCGCAATATCGCATCCGCAGCGATCAGGAGACCTATGAGCGGGTCACCACGGAAGACAATCTCGAACCGGTCGACAACCCGGCCAACTGAGCCGACGCGCCGCAACGCTGCTTCACATGCTGATGGTGCCGCAGATCTGCGTCGCCTGCGCATCTCCAACGGGAACGGCGCTGAGCTCTACGCCGGCCCCCAGATGGTGCTTATCCGGCCAGGCTGTAGGTCGGTGCGCTAGCAGGGCCCGTCATCGACGACGCGATAATCCGCCGCGCGGGCTTCGCATTCGTTGGGGAATGTGCGCAGTTCGCCATGGCGACGGGCACAGACCGGGCGGTATTCGCGGGTGCAGAATGTCTGCTCCTCACCGCCACCACCACCGCCGCGGCACTCGCCCTCGCGAATGATGCGGTATCCGGCCCGTTCGGCAAGGCAGGCATTGGCGAAGGTCTGGCGGTCGCCGCCGCGCCGGGCACAGACCGGGTCATATTGCCTAGTGCAGAATTGCGGCCCCGGCCGTGGCGGGCGCGGCCCCGGCCCCTCATCATCCACCACGACGGTGCAGGCTGCGAGAATTACCGACAGGAACAGGATGGAAAAAACCTGCCGCGGAAAGATTGCCGCAAGAAACCGCATGAATGTTCCCTCCCTCGAAACTCCTGCCTGCACAAATGGTGCCTGGGTCAGGCCGATCCTCGTCATTCCGCTGCCAGATGCAACCCCTGTTTGCAACTGGCGAGCCAGGGCGGTATGGCGGCGCAAGCCAAGACAGCACCTGCCCCGCTGGCTGGACCATGCCTGGGTGAAGTCTGGCCGATGACCGCGCAGAGAACCGGGACTATCGGTGCGATGCGTCGGGATGCGCCTGTTGGGGCCGCCCGCGGCTGTGTCTTGCAAGGATCACGTTTCCGTGCGATAAATTTTGTGTTCGGGCATTTGCGACCCGGAGAGCGGAACGTTTTGGACGACCTTTCCCCGATACTGTGAATCTCTGACAGCCCCGTTTTCGGCGGGGGGTTTTACCCATGCGCCAATGCATGACTGCCGAAGCAACCACCGGGACTTGCCCACGGCGCCAGGCGGCGGGCGGAACCACCAAGACTGACACGGGTGAAGGAGTTTCCCCAATGGCCCAGACCGGCACCGTTAAATTCTTCAACGCTACCAAAGGCTTCGGCTTCATCACGCCCGATGGCGGCGCCAAGGATGTGTTCGTCCACATCTCGGCGATCGAGGCTTCCGGGCTGCGCACGCTCGTCGACGGTCAGAAGGTCACCTTCGATGTCGAGCCCGACCGTATGGGCAAGGGTCCGAAAGCGGTCAATCTCCGCGCTGCCTGAAACCACAGCGTGCCGCGCGTCCTTTCGGGGTGAGGATGCTGCAAGGCT
The DNA here is from genome assembly GCF_040321165.1 of Mesorhizobium sp. M0500. Classification (NCBI taxonomy): domain Bacteria; kingdom Pseudomonadati; phylum Pseudomonadota; class Alphaproteobacteria; order Hyphomicrobiales; family Phyllobacteriaceae; genus Mesorhizobium; species Mesorhizobium sp. M0500. Next base: position 116,362 of record NZ_JAMYRB010000013.1, on the reverse strand, counting down.
TTTGGAGTGAACTTGAATTCTGTAAAGGCGCGGCGGTTTTCGTCGCGCCTTTTGTGTTCCGGGATGCTTGCCCGCAGCCGCAAAACTTTCTCTTGCCGATGGCACTAAAATAAAGGACAAATTTCCGTCCGGGCATTTGCCGGCCCGAGACTGGACTTGTGGGATCAAAGGAGCTTCCCATGCCGCAGACCGGCACCGTCAAATTCTTCAATCACGCCAAGGGCTTCGGCTTCATCACGCCGGACGACGGGGCAAAGGATGTCTTCGTCCATATTTCGGCCGTGCAGGCGTCGGGTCTTCCCGGTCTTGAGGATGGGCAGAAAGTGACATTCGACACCGAGCCGGACAAGCGCGGCAAGGGTCCGAAAGCCGTCAACCTGTCGATCGGCTGAACCACCCCCGGACAGAATGGACGTGGGCCGGTCTGGCCTGCGGTGTTTGCCGCACGCTTGAACCGCCCAGTTAGATGAACCGCCTGGTCAAATTTCGTTCAGCCCCCGTTCAGCCACGGTCGCATATTAATCTTCGTTAAAGCCGGACCGCATCCCCCGAAAACGACCCGGGCCGGCACGAAGGAGACCGACATGAACCGAATTTTCAAGACTGCCATCCTGTCCGCCGCGGTCGTTGCGACCACGCTTGCGACCTTGCCCGCGGCCAATGCCGACGAATGGCGCCATCACCGCCGCCACCACGGCCACGGCGACGCCGTTGCGGCCGGCGTGCTCGGCCTTGCGGCCGGTGCCCTGATCGGCGGTGCGCTCGCCAGCCCGCAGCCCCGCTATTACGACCCGGCCTATGATGATGAATACTACAGGCCTGCCCCGGTGCGCCGTTATTACTTGCAGCCGCGAGTGGCCTATGCCGAAAGCTATGCGGAGCCGTGGACCCGCGGCTGGTACGAATACTGCTCGGACCGCTACCGGAGCTTCAACGCCCGTACCGGCACGTTCACCGGCTATGACGGCGAACAGCATTTCTGCACCGCCAATTAGCGGAGGCAGTTTCCCGTCGGAAAAAAGCGCGGTCGCACAGGCCGCGCTTTTTGTTTCCGGCAAGCGGTTTCAGACCAGAAAAGGATTGCTCCGCCGCTCCTCACCAAAACGGCCGCTGGGACCATGGCCGCAGATAAAGCCGATGTCGTCGCCCAACGGCAAAAGCTTCTCCTTGATCGAGGCGATCAGCGCGGCGTGGTTGCCGCCCGGCAGATCGGTGCGGCCGACCGAACCGCGGAACAGCACGTCGCCGACATGGGCGAACTTCGCAGCCCGGCTATAGTAGACGACGTGGCCGGGTGCATGGCCCGGACAATGGAGCACCTCGAACTCGTGTGAGCCGAACGAAACGGTCTCGCCTTCGGCAAGGAACCGGTCGGGGACACAGTTGCGCACGGGATCGGTGATGCCGTAGCGCTTCGCCTGGTTCTCGAGATTGGCGAGCAGCGGCCGGTCGGCGGCATGCGGACCGATGATCTCGATACCGAGCGCCTCCTTCAGTTCCATGGCCCCGCCGGCATGGTCGATATGGCCATGCGTAATCCAGATCGCGCCGGCAGTGATCGCATTGTCCTCGAGCGCCGCCAGCACCTTGTCGATGTCACCGCCCGGATCGACGACAACGCCTTGTCTGTCGTCCATGTCGAAGAGGATGGTGCAGTTCTGCTGGAACGGCGTGACCGGCACGATGCCGGCGTTGAGCTGACCCATATTCGTCCTTTCACGCTGTCGGAGTGCTGCGCTTCCCCTCGAACGCGTCAGGAGAGCTCCAACCTTGAACCATACACTGATGTAGAGACACACGCGAACGGCGTCCACCGCTCCACAAACGGCAAACGAAATGGGCGGCCGAAGCCGCCCATTTGAAAACCTGAATCGTCGAAGCTTATTTCTTCATCGCGTTCATGACCGCACCGATGATGCCGGTCAGGATGGCGCCGCCGCCGGCACCGCCAACGATATTTGAAATGTTCAACGCGCTGCCGGCCCCTGCCGCCGTGGCGGCTGCTGCCGGATCGACCGCGCCACCCAGCAGACTGTTGAGGATGGCCGCACCGCCGACGCCGCCGACAGCGCCACCCAGGATTTTGGTAAGCTGCCCCATCGCCGCACTCTTGATAGCCGCACCCACCGCCTGGCCACCGATGATGCCCGTAATCACCTGAATAATGATCGGAAGAAGCGTGTTCATATCCATATTTCCAGTCCCTCCATAGCTGCCAGCCTCCCAGGCCGACGCCATCATGAGACGCCGAATTGAATGAAAGTCAAATGCGCAAACGCTTAAATAAAAGGCGCGGCCCGAAAACCGCCCCTACTTGATAAAAAACCTGTGACTTTCGTTATTCTGCAGCAATCGCGTGGTTGGGTTGAACCGCCGCAGAATAGTCGTTCATCAATGTCTTGGCGATATCGCCGACCTCGAATCGGTACGGACCGATCTCCGAAACCGGTGTCACCTCGGCCGCCGTCCCGGTGAGGAAGCACTGGTGAAAGCCTTCAAGCTCCTCCGGCATGATGGCGCGCTCGATCACCTCCACACCGCGGTCCTTGGCAAGGTCGATGACCGTGCGGCGGGTGATGCCGTCGAGGAAGCAATCAGGCTTGGGCGTGTGGATCTTGCCGTCCTTGACGAAGAAGATGTTGGCGCCTGTCGCTTCCGCCACCTGGCCACGCCAGTCGAGCATCATGGCGTCGGCATAGCCCTTGGCCTCGGCGGCATGCTTGGACATGGTGCAGATCATGTAGAGGCCGGCCGCCTTCGATTTCGACGGTGCGGTGCGCGGGTCGGGGCGGCGCCATTCGGCCATGTCGAGCCGGATGCCCTTGAGCTTCTGCGCCGGGTCGAAATAGCTTGGCCACTGCCAGATGGCGATGGCGCAGTTGATCCGGCTGTTCTGTGCGGAAACGCCCATCTGTTCACTGCCGCGCCACGCGATCGGCCGGACATAGGCGTCCTGGAAACCTTGCTTCTTCAACAGCGAGCGGCAGGCGTCGTCGATCTCGGCGACCGAGTAGGGTATCTTGAAGCCGAGCAGGCGCGCCGATTCATGCAGGCGTTCGGTGTGGTCGGTCAGCTTGAAAATTTCGCCGCCGTAAGCGCGCTCGCCCTCGAATACCGCGCTGGCGTAGTGCAGCCCGTGGGTCAAGACGTGGATCTTGGCGTCGGCCCATTTGACGAACTCGCCGTTCATCCAGATAAAGCCGTCCAGTTGGTCGAAGGGAACGGATGCCATGGTAACCTCCCGCGGGCGGCGGCCCGCACATCATTGTGTCGTTGCGTGTTTCGTTTCGGCCGCTGTGGGCGGCCATTGTCTCAAAGCGTAGGCGGATATTTAAGGTCTGGCAAACTCAGGAAGTTCCGGAAAAAACGGCTTCGCTTGCCTTTTCGTTCGCAATCCGCCGAAAAGCTTGCCAAAAATTAGCATCGCGCGGAAAATACGTCAATAGTGCTGACATAATTTCCTGCTTCACACGGAGAAAAGATGACGAGCCACGCAGCCGCAGAACCGATCAGGACGGCGATCACCGACGAGGACGGCATCGATTTCGCCATCATCGAGTTGTTCTTCTTCGCCTATCGCGACTTTACCTCCGATCCGGACCAGATCCTGGCCGAATACGGTTTTGGCCGTGCCCATCACCGGGTTCTGCATTTCGTCAATCGCCGGCCCGGTCTGACGGTCGCCGAACTCCTCGACGTGCTCAAGATCACCAAGCAGAGCCTGGCGCGCGTGCTCAAGCAACTGATCGACACCGACCATATCGTGCAATTGCAGGGCCCTCGCGACCGCCGCCAGCGCGAGCTTTATCCGACGGCCAAGGGCCGTGCGCTGGCACTGGCGCTGGCGCGGCCACAGTCGCGCCGCATCCATGCTGCATTGGAAGATTCCGGAGCCACCGAACGCGCCGTTATCGAACGGTTCCTTGAAGCGATGGTCAATCCGGAACTAAGGGCGCAGATCGACATTGTGCCCGCAAAGATGTCAGGGAAAAGCCATGGAGACCATTGAGAGGGTTGATCATCCGACAGCACCGGAAGACGATGCGCCGCATCTGCTTGTGGTCGACGACGACACCCGTATCCGCAATCTTCTGAAACAGTATCTGACCGAAAACGGCTTTCGCGTCACCGTCGCCGGAAATTCCGGCGAGGCGCGGCGCAAGCTCGGCGGCCTCGACTTCGATCTGATCGTGCTCGACGTCATGATGCCGGGTGAAAGTGGCGTCGACCTCACCAAGGCGCTGCGGGCGGAGAAAAACGTGCCGATCCTGATGCTCACCGCACTGTCCGAAACCGACAGCCGGATCACCGGGCTCGAGGCCGGCGCCGACGACTATCTGCCTAAACCGTTCGACCCGCGCGAGCTGATCCTGCGTATCAACAATATCCTGCGCCGCGGCGGCCCCGCGACAACGCCTAAGGTCGAACAGCTGGTCTTTGGCCCCTATACATTCCAGATCGCCAGGCGTGAGCTGAAGCGCGGCGGCGAGGCGCTCAAGCTGACCGACCGCGAGCAGGAAATCCTGGCGATCTTCGCTGCGCGTGCCGGCGAAACGATACCGCGGCATGAGCTTGTCGGCGATGAATCCGAGGTCGGCGAGCGCACGATCGACGTCCAGATCAATCGGCTCCGCCGCAAGATCGAACGCGATCCGTCCAATCCGGTCTGGCTGCAGACAGTGCGCGGTATTGGGTATCGGCTCAGCGTGGAATAGAATGTCGCCGACAGCGGTCCTTTGCCGGGCCGCCGGTGAGCGAAAAGACGAATGGCGACCAGGCAACTCGAACGGCCGGGAGATGGCGGCTTGAGCGCTCGCGCGACGCGGGCGCTCAAGGCCGTGCCGCGCGCCTGGAACCGTTTCTGGCGCCTGGTGTCGCTTTACATGCCGAAGCGGCTCTATGCCCGCTCGCTGATCATCGTCATCGCGCCGATGATCATGCTGCAGTCGGTCGTCGCCTTTGTCTTCATGGAGCGCCACTGGCAGACCGTGACGCAGCGCCTGTCGCAGGCCACGGTGCGCGACATCGCCGCCATCATCGACCTGATAGAGACCTATCCTCACGACGCCGACTACGCCAACGTCATTCGCATCGCCCAGGATCGCATGCAGCTGAAAGTCGACCTCCTACCGCCCGACCCGCTGCCGCCTCCCGGGCCAAAGCCGTTCTTCTCGATCCTCGACGAGATCCTTTCGTCCGAGATCACCCGCCAGATCAACCGTCCGTTCTGGATCGATACGGTCGGCAATTCCAATATCGTCGAGGTCCGCGTCCAGCTCGAGAACAAGGTGCTGCGCGTCTTCGTGCGCCGCAGCCAGGCCTATGCATCGAACACCCATATTTTCCTGATCTGGATGGTCGGCACCTCGCTGGTGCTGCTGATGATCGCCATTCCCTTCCTGCGCAACCAGATCCGGCCGATTCTGACGCTGGCCGAGGCGGCCGAGAGCTTCGGCAAGGGCCGGCCGATGCCGCGCGATTTTCGCCCGCGCGGAGCCGAGGAGGTCCGCCGCGCCGGCTTTGCCTTCATCCAGATGCGCGAACGCATCGAACGCCAGCTCGAGCAGCGCACCGCCATGCTGAGCGGCGTCAGCCACGATCTGAGGACCATCCTCACCCGCTTCAAGCTGCAATTGGCGCTTGCCGGGACCAAGGCAGCCGATACCCAGGCACTCGACCAGGACATCGCCGACATGCAGTCGATGCTGGAAGGCTACCTTGCCTTTGCACGCGGCGAAGCTTCGGAAGACGCCGGCCAGTTCGATCTCGAAGCCTTCTTCGATAAGCTTTGCGAGGAGGCCGCGCTGCGCAAGCGCAAGCTGTCGACCGTGCTCGTCGGCGATCCGCATGTGCACGTGCGCCCCAATGCCTTTGCCCGGCTGCTGTCCAACGTCGTCGGCAATGCATTCCGCTATGCCAAGTCGGTGGAGATCAATGCCAATCATGGGCGCGGTTCGCTGCTCGTCACCATCGACGATGACGGTCCGGGAATTCCGCCCGAAAAGCGGGAGGATGTATTCAAGCCGTTCGTGCGGCTGGACGAGGCCCGCAACCTCGACGCCAGCGGCACCGGCCTTGGCCTCTCCATCGCACGTGACATTGCCCGCAGCCATGGCGGCGACATCGTCCTCGAACGCAGCCCGCTCGGCGGCCTTCGGGCGGTGATCAAGGTCCCCGCTTGACGGCAGCGACACCCGGCCTTCATCGGCCCGTCATGAAACCATGGTGAAGAGCGCCAATGAAGCGCGCGATCCTGATTGATTCGGCCCTGCGGCCTCATTTCGACCCCGCGCCTGTCCGGGTGCGCCGGTGCGAGGCCAGAGTGGCGGCGTGGTCGCCGTTCAGGCATCGCGGCAAGCCAATCAAGGTTGCCGCCAAGGGACCGCCATGCGCATCCTGATGGTCACCGACGCCTGGCGCCCGCAAGTCAACGGCGTCGTCCACACGCTGGAGCGCCTCTCGGAGACCCTGAAATCCTTCGATATCGAGACGGACTTCCTGACGCCGAATATCTTTCGCACCCTGCCTCTGCCGACCTATCCCGATATCAGGCTGGCGCTGACGACGCCGCACCGCGTGGCGCAGCTGATCGAGGCACGCAAGGTGGACCACATCCATATCGTCACCGAAGGACCGCTCGGCATTATGGCCCGGCGCTACTGCCGCAACGCCGGCCGCCCGTTCACGACCAGCTATCACACACGTTTTCCGGAATATCTGAGCGCGCGCCTGCCGGTGCCTGAAGCATGGGCCTATCGCTGGCTGCGTGATTTCCACAATTCAGGACAGGGCACGCTGGTTGCCACCCAGTCGCTTGCCGACGATCTTGCGGCGCGCGGCTTCACCAAGCTCCGGCCGTGGACGCGCGGCGTCGACACCGATCATTTTCGGCCGGATAAAAGAAAGGACCTGGGATTTCCCGGACCGATCTTCCTCTGCGTCGGCCGCGTCGCGATCGAAAAGAACCTGCCGGCCTTCCTCGACCTCGACCTGCCGGGCAGCAAGGTGATCGTAGGCGAAGGGCCGGAATTGGCGAAGCTGAAGGCCAGATATCCCGATGCCCATTTCCTTGGCCATCGTCCGAACGACGAACTGGCCGAGATCTACGCCTCGGCCGATGTTTTCGTCTTCCCCAGCCGTACCGACACGTTCGGCAACGTCATCATCGAGGCGCTGGCCAGCGGCACGCCGGTCGCAGCCTATCCCGTCACCGGACCGATCGATATCGTCGGCGACAGCATCGGCGGCGCGGTATCGGACGACCTGCGGCAAGCAGCGCTCGCCGCCCTTCATGTCGACCGCGCCGAGGCGCGGCAACGCGCGATGCGCTACAGCTGGAAGGCCTGCGCGGAAATGTTCATGGAAACGGTCGAAGAGGCGCTGGGTACCACGCGTAAACTGGCTGCGTGAACAACAGCGCAGCTAGAACAACCTGCCGCCGTCCGGCACCTTGCGCTCGATCGCGCCAAGGACGACGGCGCCCTCCTCGTCAGGAAAGCCGAGCGTCAGCACTTCCGACATGAATGGCCCGATCTGACGCGGCGGGAAATTGACCACAGCGAACACCTGCCGGCCGATCAGGGTTTCGGGCGTATAATATTTCGTGATCTGGGCCGAGGATTTCTTCACCCCGATCACGGGACCGAAATCGATTTTCAATTTGATCGCCGGCTTGCGCGCCTCGGGAAAAGGCTCGGCCTCGACGATCGTGCCGGCGCGGATGTCGATGCGGTCGAAATCGGCAAAGCTGATCTCGGGTTTTCGCGCGTTGCTCGAACTCATCGACGGTCAGGCGTTTCCGTAGGTTTCGAACAGCACGCCGGCCAACGCATCCTTGGCCGAAGTGCCTGACCAGACGACGAACTGGAACGCCTGGAAATAGCATTCGCAGGCTTCCAGCGCCGACGACAGCAGCACCTCGACCTGCTGGCTCGACGGCTCGACCCCACCGGCCAGCAGCAGCGACTGGCGGAACATGATGGCGCCTTCCTGCTCCCAGAGGTCAAAATGGCCAAATAGCATCTGCTCGTTGATCAGCGAAAGCAGCCGCATCACCTCGAGCGCGCGCGCCTCCGGGACCTTGATGTCGAAGGCGCAGGCCAGGTGCAGCGCCTCGTAGTCCTCCATCCAGGAGAATGAAACGTGGTAGTCGGTCCAGCTTCCGGCAACCGAGATCGAGATCTCGTCGTCACCGGCCCGCTCGAAGGACCAATCGTTGTTGTGCGCCACCTGCTCGATAACGTCCACCGGATGGATTTCGCGGGAGAATTCGAGTTCGAGAAGTTCCATGAAATGCTTCCTGTCGTTCTGGGAGCGCCACCACACGCTCCGCGGGAGAGGCACACTCGAACAATTCTGCCTAGAACTCGGACGGCCAGGACTTCGTCAACGCAAAGACCCCGGACCGGACCCCACCGCCCGGCGCATGACCCTGCTCCGAATCATGCAACAAATTCAGTCTATTGATCGGGAGTCGCGTGACCAGCCAAATTTTTCGCACTGCGTCATTCGCATGTGGAAAGGCGCTGTCACAAAGATTCACGCAGTACCGGTAAGCGATTCACGACAAAGCGCTTTTTGCGATCCGGCTTTGTGGAAAAGTTTAACGATTTATTTCTTGTTATTTTTTTGCACGCGGCTTTGCCGCAGCCGCAGGCGCTGCTTGACCGGTCAATTCGGCAAGCCTGGCCTCGAGCGCCTCGATGCGAGCGGCGAGGCGGGTGTTTTCTTTCCTGGCCTTCGCCGCCATGTCGCGAGCGGCCTCGAATTCCTCGCGCTGCACCACGTCCATGGAGTTGAGTATGCGCTCGGCCTGGCCCCTGAAGGCGGTCTCCACCTCGCGCCGCACGCCTTGCGCGGCACCGGCTGCATCGGTCATCAGCTTGGCGAATTCATCGAGAATGCGGTTCGGTCCGGTCGCCATGGCAAATCCTCGCTTGGTCGAATTGACGTAGTGGCGCGCGATTCGGAATGCAAGCATATGCTTGCCTTGACCGCGCCAAAAGCCTGCCGCATGGTCCGCGCCCGAACCTGATTGGGAACCCGGAGACCCTGTTGAGCGAATATTTGCTGCCGCTGGCCGCCCTGCCCTTTCCCAACATCGACCCGGTCATCGTCCGGATCGGACCGCTGGCGGTGCATTGGTACGGCGTCGGCTACATCGTCGGCATTCTGTTCGCCTGGTGGTATGCCAAGCGCCTCGTCACCAACCCAAAACTGTGGCCCGACGGCACCCTGCCGATGAAGCCCGTCGACCTCGATGACTTCATCGTCTGGGCAGCCATCGGTGTGGTGCTCGGCGGACGCACCGGCTACGTGCTGTTCTACGATCTCAAGCGCTATATCGCCCATCCGCTCGATATCGTTGCCGTCTGGCAGGGCGGCATGTCTTTCCATGGCGGCCTGCTCGGCGTCATTGTCGCCATGACGCTGTTTTCCCGATCGCGCGGCATCCGAACGTGGTCGCTGTTTGACGTGGTGGCGGCCGGCGTGCCGGTGGGGCTTGGTCTTGTCCGTCTCGCGAATTTCGTCAATGCCGAACTCTGGGGCCGCGTTACCGATGTGCCATGGGGCGTCGTCTTTTGTAACAACCGCATTCTGCAGGCCGGTCAGTGCCTGGCCGGCACCGATCCACGCCATCCGAGCCAGATCTACGAGGCGCTGCTCGAAGGCTTGGTGTTGTTCCTTGTCCTGCGCTTCCTCACCCATTCGCGGCTCAAGCTGAAGACGCCGCGCTTCGTCGGCGGCGCCTTCATCGCCGGCTATGGCGCCTCGCGCATCTTCGTCGAATTCTTTCGCGAGCCCGACCAGCAGCTTGGCTACCTCCTTGGCACGAGCTGGCTGACCATGGGAATGGTGCTGTCACTGCCGATGGTGCTTGCCGGCATCTGGGCAATGGCAACGGCCAAGCCGGTGACAAAACCGCAGCCGGCATGACGCGGCTGAAGACCCGCATCGCCGAGCTGATCGGTGCGGTGGGACCGATCCCCATCAGCGAATACATGGCGCTCTGCCTGTTCGATCCGCAGGACGGCTATTATACGACACGCGAGCCGTTCGGCGCTGCCGGCGATTTCATCACCGCACCGGAGATCAGCCAGATGTTTGGCGAACTGGTCGCCATCTGGCTCTACCAGGCGTGGCTGGCGATCGACCGGCCGACGCCGGTCGCCATCGCCGAAATAGGCCCCGGCCGCGGCACGCTGATGAGAGATATGCTGCGCACGCTTTCGCGGCTCGATCGGACGCTTACCGCCAGCGCATCGTTCGCCTTGATCGAGACCAGTCTGCGGTTGACCGAGGTCCAGAAACGAACGCTTGCCGGGACGTCGGCCACCATCGCCTGGCATGAGGCCGTGGACACACTACCGCAGGGGCCGCTTCTGATTGTTGGTAACGAGCTGTTTGACGCGGTGCCCATCCGCCAGTTCGTCCGCGCTGGGGCCGGCTGGCGCGAGCGGATGATCGGTCTCGACGATGCGAACCGGCTGCGCTTTTTCGTCGGCGCCGGCTCGCTTGACCCGATGCTGCTGCCGGAGGGTGCCGAGAATGCGCCGCAAGGTGCCGTCGTCGAGGTGGCGCCAGCCCGCGCCGCCCTGATGGCGGCCATCGCCGGGCGACTTGCCGGATTTGGCGGCGCCGGCCTGTTTCTCGACTACGGTCACCTCCAGCCCGGGATCGGCGACACCTTGCAGGCGTTGCGCAAGCACGGTCATGAGGACGTGCTGGCCAATCCGGGGCAGGCCGATCTCACAGCCCATGTCGATTTCGCTGCCCTCGCGGCAACCGTTCGGGCACACAGCCTCGATGCCCACCTCTCAACGCAAGGTGAATTCCTGCTCAAGATGGGGCTTCTCGAACGGGCTGGCCGGCTCGGCGCCAATGCCGATGAGGCAGCTCGCGAAAAGATCGCGGCCGACGTCGAGCGCCTCGCCGGCCCGCTGGCCATGGGCGAACTCTTCAAGGTGCTTGCCGTCCTCCCCGCCGGCATTGCCGTTCCGCCGTTTCCAAGCACGGATTGACTTTTCGCTGCCGCCTCTCTCACTCTCCCGTCTCCGACTAGCGCCCGACATCAACTGCGCCAGCCTTCAACTGACTAGCCTTCAACTGCGCCCCTTCAACTCGCTTGACGAAATCGCCCATACGGACAACAAAGCCGCCATGCTGAATCAGACCAAACCGGATCCCGTTCGGTCGCCCTTGCTGGAAACGGCGCAAGGCATCCGCCACGGCTACTTCACGCGAGTCGGCGGCATTTCCAGCGGCATCTACCGGGGCCTCAACATCGGCACCGGCTCGAACGACGACCAGACGCTGGTGCGCGAGAATCGCCGCCGGGTCGCCGAATGGATGGGCGTGCCTGCAAACCATCTGCTGACCGCTCACCAGGTTCATTCGCCGGACGTCGTCATTGCCAGGGAGCCTTTTGCCGGCGAGCGGCCCAAGGCCGACGCCATTGTCACCGACCGGCCGGGCATTGCCGTCGGTGCCTCGACCGCCGACTGCGGACCGGTCCTCTTCGCCGACGCCGAGGCGCGCATTACCGGCGCCGCCCATGCCGGCTGGAAAGGCGCTTTCACCGGAGTGCTGGAAAACACCATCGCGGCAATGGAAAGCCTCGGCGCCCGGCGCGACCGCATCGTCGCAGTGCTCGGTCCTTCGATCGGCCCACGGAATTACGAAGTCGGACCGGAATTCGTCGCCCGTTTCGTCGACGCCGATGCCGGCAATGCTCGCTATTTCGCGCCCTCCGCAACTGCCGGACACGCGATGTTCGATCTCAACCGCTACACGGTCGACCGGCTGACCAAGGCTGGCATCAACGCCGAAGGACTTGGCCGCTGCACCTATGCCGAGGAAGAGCTTTTCTACTCCTATCGGCGCAGCACGCATCGCAACGAGCCCGACTACGGGCGGCAGGTTTCGGCAATCGTTTTGGAGGCTGACTGATGGCGCTGCATTTCGAACGCTCGGAATTCGACGCGCGGCGCGATCGACTGATGATCGAGATCGCCGAAAAGAAGCTCGACGCCGTCCTGCTGTTTGCCCAGGAAAGCATGTATTGGCTAACCGGCTACGACACCTTCGGCTTCTGCTTTTTCCAGTCCCTGGTGGTCAAGGCCGACGGCTCGATGGTGCTGCTGACGCGTTCGGCCGACTTGCGCCAGGCGCGCCACACCTCGATCATCGACAACATCGTTTTGTGGACGGACCGCAACGGCGCCAATCCGGCGGTAGATCTGCGCAATCTGCTCAACGAGCTTGACCTGCTCGGCGCCCGGATCGGCGTCGAATACGACACCCACGGCCTGACCGCCTATAATGGCCGGCGCCTCGACGAGCAGTTGCAGACCTTCGGGCAGATCGCGGATGCCTCCGGCATTGTCAGCCGGCTACGGCTGTTCAAGAGCCCGGCAGAAATCGCCAAGGCGGAAAAAGCCGCAAATCTGGCCGACGACGCGCTGGACGCAGCACTGCCGCTGATCAAGCAGGGCGGCGATGAGGCGCTGATCCTCGCCGCCATGCAAGGTGCGATCTTTGCCGGCGGCGGCGATTATCCGGCCAACGAGTTCATCATCGGCTCCGGAGTCGACGCCCTGCTTTGCCGCTACAAGGCCGGTCGCCGCAAGCTCACCAAGAACGACCAGCTGACGCTCGAATGGGCCGGTGTCTTCCACCACTACCATGCGGCAATGATGCGCACGGTGTTGACCGGCAAGGTATCGAAACGCCACCAGGAATTGTTCGATGCCGCCCGCGCCGCGCTACTTGCAGTCGAGAAGGCGATGACGCCCGGTAATACGTTCGGCGACGTGTTCGACGCCCATGCCCGCACCCTCGAAGCCCACAATTTGACCAAGCACCGGCTCAATGCCTGCGGCTATTCGCTCGGCGCCCGCTTCACCCCGTCCTGGATGGATATGCCGATGTTCTATCAGGGTAATCCCGAACCGATTGCGCCGAACATGACGCTGTTCGCCCATATGATCATCATGGACTCCGAAACCGAAACCGCGATGACGCTTGGCCGCACCTATCTGACCACCGAATCCCAGCCGAAGCCGCTGTCCCGCCATGATCTCGACTTGATCGTGCAGTGAATCCATAATGGAAAGAGTGTGAGGGGCGTTCGTCGCCAAGGAGTTTTCAGGCTAATGAGACGATCGCATGTGACGACCGTGTCATTGCTCGTGGCGCTGGCACTGGCGGCCTGCACCAATGCGAAGGACGTTCTCGAACCCTCGGCCATTGCCCCGCAATCGACGCAATCGCTCTCCGGAGCCGGAGGTGCCGCAACGCCCCCCGCAACTCCGGCTCAGCCTGCCGGCACCGCGCAAACTGGAGATACGGCGCAGCCTTCCGCTGCAGCAGCCGTGCCGCCCGCCAAAAGCGCGGCTGCCATTGCGCGGACCCGGCTGCAGGTGGCGCCGATCGTCGGCGCCTCGGTAGAAGCCGCGACACCGCTGACCGCCGAGCTTCAGACACGCGCCAGGCAGCGCGGCATCACCTTGGCCGGCAGCACCGACCAGACCCCTACGCATGTGCTCAAGGGCTATTTCTCGACCATGACGGAAGGCAAGGACACTACCGTCATCTATGTCTGGGACATTTATGACCCGGCCGGCAACCGGCTGCATCGCATCAACGGCCAGCAGAAGGCGCCGTCCGTTGGCGGCGGCGAAGGCTGGACGGCGGTCGCGCCGGCGACCATGCAGGCAATTGCCGACCAGACAATCGACCAGTTCGCCACCTGGCTTGGCGGCGGCGCCGGCTGACCTGGAGCGTGATTCCGAAAAGTGGAATCCGGTTTTCGGAAAAGAGCATGCTCAGACTGAAAGTTAGAAGCTATCCCGATTCCGTCGGCATGGAACTGGCTCTATCGCCGCATGCTCAAGCCGTAAGCGTTTATTGAGATTAGCCGGCGGATTCCCATTCACGACGCTTGCAATACCGGCGCGGGCCGCTAAAAGCCCGACTAAGAGGCTGGAGTGCTATCGGAGTCTCTCAATCCTTCGCCAGGAACGGTGCATGAAGCTCTTCGCGGGCAATTCCAACAGGGTGCTGGCCGAATCAGTCGCCCGTTACCTCAACATTCCGCTGGGCAAGGCCAGCGTCAGGCGCTTCGCCGACCAGGAAATCTTCGTCGAGATCCAGGAGAACGTGCGCGGCGAGGACGTCTTCATCCTGCAGTCCACCTCGTTCCCGACTAACGATCATTTAATGGAACTGCTCATCATGATCGACGCCTTCATGCGCTCCTCGGCCAAGCGCATCACTGCAGTTATTCCTTATTTCGGCTATGCCAGGCAGGATCGCCGTGCCTCGGGCCGCACACCGATCTCGGCCAAGCTGGTCGCCAACATGATCACGAGGGCGGGCGTCAACCGGGTGCTGACCCTGGATCTCCATGCCGGCCAGATTCAAGGCTTCTTCGACATCCCGACCGACAATCTGTTTTCCGTGCCGGTCATGGCCCGCGACGTAAAGGCGAAATACAAGCAGCTTGCCAACGTCATGGTGGTGTCGCCGGATGTCGGCGGCGTGGTCCGCGCCCGCGCGCTCGCCAAGCGCATCGACGCCCAGCTTGCCATCGTCGACAAGCGCCGCGAGCGCCCCGGCGAATCGGAAGTCATGAACGTCATCGGTGACGTGCGCGGCAAGGATTGCCTGTTGATCGACGACATCATCGATTCGGGCGGCACGCTGTGCAATGCGGCCGATGCGCTGCTTGCCGACGGCGCCACCAGTGTCACTGCCTATACTACCCATGGCGTTTTGTCCGGCGGCGCCATCGCCCGCATCGGCGCCTCGAAACTGCAGGAACTGGTCATCACCGATTCCATCCAGCCGACCCAGGCAGTGCTGGACGCCGCCAATATCCGCGTCATCTCCATCGCCGAATTGATGGGCGAGGCGATCTCGCGCACGGCGACCGAGGAATCGGTGTCGAGCCTGTTCGATTAATGCGTGTCGCGCAAAGTGCAGCGGTTTTGCGATAACGACATGCATAAAAGCAAGAACCCAAAGCGCGTCGCATGAGGCCGGTCGAACGCGACGCCCTTCAGGGCTGCGACTCAGGCCGAGCCGGACCGCTTATTCGCCGCACACCTTCGCCAGCATCACGGGCGCCCCGCATGTAACCGCGTGGCGAGGCTCCCAGCATGCGCTTGAACATGGTGATGAACGCCGGCACGCTGTCATAGCCGAGATCGAGCGCCACCCTCGTGATCGGCTCGCCGTCGGCCAGCCGTGGCAGCGCCGCGAACAGACAGGCCTGCTGACGCCAGGTCGACAGCGACAATCCGGTCTGGCGGTGGAACGCGCGGGTGAAAGAGCGGCGGCTCATGCCAACGATAGCGGCCCACTCGTCGATCGTCGCATGCGGTGACGGTGCCGAGACGAAGCGCCGGCATAGCGTCGCCAGCCTTGCATCGGACGGGAACGGAAGGCCGAGCGGCCGTTCCGGCAGGTTCGGGATTTCGTGCAGCAGGAGCTTCATGATCAGTCCGCCCCGCCCCTCCAGCTCGGCGCCTTGCGGCAGCTTTTCCGATTCCACGATCAGGCTGTGCATCAGGTCGGTGATGCCGACGACACGCAACCCGTCCGGCAGGCCGGGAATGGCCTCCGGCATCACATAGACGGACCGCATGCTGACGTCGCCCAGCATCTCGACGGAATGTTCGGTGCCGGCGGGGATCCACATCGCGTGGTCCGGAGGCACCATCCAGCGCCCATGCCGCGTCGTCACCAGCACGACACCGACCAGCGCGTGCAGCAACTGGCTGCGGCTATGATGGTGCCGTGGCACATGGTAGCCGTCCGGATATTCGGTCGGCAGCGCCACTGCCGGCCCTACGGCCTGCTCCAGCCATTGCCAGCGACGCTCATGCAACAGCCCGAGATCGGTGTCGCCCGCTCTGAACATTTCCCTGCCATGCGGCATCAGCTATGGCCCACTTGCGAAACTATTGGACCAAACCACGAAAGAAGTCGCGTGACAAGCAACGTATAAGGCTGCGGCCTATAAGACCGCCTGCGGGAGCGCCCGCCAAAAAGACCACGGAGCCTGCCTTGACCGATACCACAGCAACCGCCGACGCCAAGCCGGCAGCGGCCAGCCACATTTCAGCTCAGGCGACGGCCTTCACCGTCATCCTGGCGGTGAGCTTCTGCCATTGCATCAACGACATCATGCAGTCGCTGCTGTCGGCGATCTATCCGCTGCTGAAGGACAATTACGGTCTCGATTTCTGGCAGATCGGCCTTTTGACTTTCACCTTCCAGGTGACGGCATCCTTGCTGCAGCCGGTGATCGGCATGATTACCGACAAGCGGCCGATGCCTTATTCGCTGCCCTACGGCATGGCTTCTTCGCTGATCGGGCTGGTCGTGCTGGCCTATGCCGGACATTACTCGCTGCTCCTCATCGGCGCCTCGCTGATCGGCATCGGCTCGGCGATCTTCCACCCGGAATCCTCGCGCATCGCCCGCTTCGCCTCCGGTGGCCGGTTCGGTCTTGCGCAGTCGCTGTTCCAAGTCGGCGGCAATTTCGGCCAGGCGATGGGGCCGCTGCTGGCAGCCTTCATCGTCGTGCCCTTCGGCCAGACTAGCATTGCCTGGTTCGCCGGGGGCTCGCTGATCGGCATCATCGTGCTTTGGCAGGTCGGCGGCTGGTACAGCCGCCTGCATGCCGCACAGGGCACCCGCAAGGCGGCAGGTTTCGTCTCGCCCTTCCCGCGCCGCAAGGTCCTGGGCGCGCTGGCGGTGCTGACCTTGCTGGTATTGACCAAGAACGCCTACATCGCCAGCCTGTCCAGCTACTACACCTTCTATGCCATCCATAAATTCGGCGTTTCGGTGCAGATGTCGCAGGTCATGCTGTTCCTGTTCCTCGGCGCCTCGGCCCTGGGCATCCTGCTCGGCGGCCCGTTCGGCGACCGCTACGGACAGAAGGCGATGATCTGGTTCTCGATCGTCGGCGTGCTGCCCTTCACGCTGGCCCTGCCCTATGCCAATTTCGAGTGGACGATGGTTCTCACCGTGCTGATCGGCCTGATCCTGTCCTCGGCCTTCTCGAACATCGTCGTCTTCGCCCAGGAACTGGTGCCCGGCCGCGTCGGCATGATCGCCGGCATCTTCTTCGGCTTCGCCTTCGGCATGGGCGGCATCGCCGCCGCCGTGCTTGGCGTCGTCGCCGACATGAAAGGCATCGATTTCGTCTTCCAGGTCTGCTCGTATTTGCCGCTGCTCGGGCTACTGACGGTCCTCCTGCCTAACATGAAGGAAGCGAGGAAGATGGAGGCGGCGGCCAGCTAAAAATCAGTTCATCTTTCGGAATTGATACGAGTGCGCGACAGTTGCCGCGCCCTCGATGATTCTTTCATCATACGCCGGGTGAAAAGCCTGTTAGAGAGGGTCACCCCTGAAGGCAAAATTTTGGTCAGCAACGCCTTCAAGTTGAACATACCGGGCTCAACCCTGATGCTGCGCAGCGCTCCGCGCCAGGAAAGGCAATTCGCTTATGTCCAGACTAAAAGGCAAGGCCGCATTGATTACCGGCGGCACCAGCGGCATCGGCCTGGTGACGGCGCGACGTTTCATCGAGGAAGGTGCGCGCGTCGCTATCACCGGAACAAATGCGAGCCGTCTCGAGGAGGCGCGCACCATCCTCGGCAGTGATGTGCTTGTCATTGCCGCCGACGCCGGAGATGCTGCTGCCCAGAACGACATAGCGCGGCGGAT
The DNA here is from genome assembly GCF_040321165.1 of Mesorhizobium sp. M0500. Lineage (NCBI taxonomy): Bacteria > Pseudomonadati > Pseudomonadota > Alphaproteobacteria > Hyphomicrobiales > Phyllobacteriaceae > Mesorhizobium > Mesorhizobium sp. M0500. The sequence continues at coordinate 98,620 of NZ_JAMYRB010000013.1, read as the reverse complement.
CGAGGAAACCTTCGGCAAGCTCGACGCTCTCTTCCTCAATGCCGGTATCGCCGACCTGCGCCCGCTTGGCGACTGGACCGAGGCCGCGTTTGACAGGAGCATCGACGTCGACCTCAAGGGGCCGTACTTCCTGGTCAAGGCGCTCGTTCCGCTGTTTTCGAACCCGTCGTCGATCATCCTCAGCGGCTCGGTCAACGCGCATATGGGAATGGCTGGAACGCACGTCTATGCGCTGGCCAAGGCCGGCATGATTTCGCTCGCCCGGACGCTCTCGGGCGAACTGATAGAACGCGGTATTCGCGCCAATGTGATCAGCCCGGGTCCGATCGACACTCCGCTCAACGACAAACTTGGGCTGGACCCCGAAGCGGCGAAGGCGCGTGCGAAAGCTGTGGTCGGCCTGGTGCCTGCCCGTCGTTTCGGAACCGCCGAGGAAATTGCCAACGCGGTGGTTTTTCTTGCTTCGGACGAATGCCCGTTCATGGTCGGTGCGGAAATGCTGATCGATGGCGGCTTGAGCATCGCCTGACATCGGCACGACCTGACACGAGATCACCCGCAGATGGCGGGTTTTTTGTTACGTTCTGAAAGGCCTTACGCCCTGAAGAAGGCCAGCATGTCGGTGTTTATAACATCGGCATGGGTGGTCGCCATGCTATGGGGGAAACCCTTGTAGACCTGTCGCCTGCCATGACTTGCACCCTTTCCCGCCTTCGGCTATAGAGCCGCCACCCGCGTAGACACCCTTGGAGGCAACGCGGCGGAAGGCTGCCTTCCCTTGTGATCCCGAACAAAGGTCCGCTTGCTTATGCGGCTGCCGGCTTTCGGATATGCAGGCCCGGCGGCTTTCGACGTTTACGGCCCAGCCACGCTGACCGTGAGCGCTCCAGAACAACGCGAAAGGAAATGCCATGAGCCACGATACTTACGAGCTCAAGGCCGAAGCGCGCGAACAGGTCGGTAAGGGGTCCGCCCGTGCAGTTCGCCGCAACGGTAAAGTGCCTGCAGTGATTTACGGCGACAAGCAGCCTCCCCTGGCGATTGCGCTGACCTACAAGGACATCTACTACAAGATCCATGGCGGCGGGTTTCTGACCACGGTCGCCACGATCGATGTCGACGGCAACAAGATCCAGGTTCTGCCCAAGGATTTTCAGCTCGACCCGGTCAAGGATTTCCCTGTCCATGTCGATTTCCTGCGCATCGGCAAGGATACCGAAGTCAACGTCGATGTGCCCGTGCACTTCATCAATGAAGACAAGTCGCCCGGCATCAAGCGCGGCGGCGTGCTCAACATCGTGCGCCACGAGGTCGAGTTCCACTGCCCAGCCAATGCGATCCCGGATTTCATCACCGTCGATCTCACCGGTACCGATATCGGCGATTCCATCCACATTTCGGCCGTCACCTTGCCGGCCGGCGTCAAGCCGGTGATCTCCGACCGCGACTTCACCATCGCGACCATTGCCGGCTCCTCGGCGATGAAGCCGGAGGCTGCGGAAGAGACGACTGAAGCGGCTGCGCCCGAAGCGGCTCCTGCCGCCGAAGAGAAGTAACCCCTTCCCGCCCGGAGGCGACGATGCTTGTCTTTGCAGGCCTCGGCAATCCGGGCGCGAAATACGCCAACAACCGGCACAATGTCGGCTTCATGGCGGCGGACGCGATCGCCCGCCGCCATTCCTTTTCGCCCTGGTCGAAGAAATTCCAGGGTCTGATCGCCGAAGGCACGCTTGCCGGCGAAAAGGTGATCCTGATCAAGCCGCAGACCTTCATGAACCTGTCCGGCCAGTCGGTCGGCGAAGCCTTGCGCTTCTACAAGCTCGGCCCTTCGGCGCTGACTGTCTTTTATGACGAGATCGACCTTGCCGCCGGCAAGGTGCGGGTCAAGGTCGGTGGCGGTTCCGGCGGCCACAACGGCATCCGCTCGCTCGACCAGCACGTCGGCAAGGATTTTCGCCGTGTGCGCATCGGCGTCGGCCATCCCGGCGTCAAGGAAATGGTGCACGGCCATGTGCTTGGCGATTTCGCCAAGGGCGACCGCGAATGGCTGGACGTGCTGCTCGACGCAATCGCCGATGGTGCCGGATTGCTTGCCAAGGGCGACGACAATTCGTTCATGAACCGCGTGACGCTGGCGCTGCGCGACAAGCTCACGCCGACGGACGACGACGATCGCCCGCCGCCCAAGGCGCCAAAGGCGCAAAGCCACGTCCGCCAGGCGCGGCCGCAGCAGCCGGCGGCCAAGCTGCCCGAAACCGGCCCGATGGCGGCCATGCTGAAGAAGCTTTTTGGCGGCAAGGACTGAGCCATGGATCTGGATGACATTCAGGAATTGGTCCGTCTCATCAGACAGAAGTATGTTGATTATTTCGTCGCCGCTGCCGGCGAACTTGCTCGCAACAGCCAAGGATCGCATGCGACCGAAATCAAGTTTTCGAACGTCGATTCCTTCTATCGAAATTTCATCGCGGTTGATTTCGTCAGTAATGACGGACAGCCAAATCCGCAATTCATCAACAGCGATTCCTATGTGAAATTCTCTCCGGATATTCACGCCGGGATGGGTGGAATGGATGTCCTCATCTCACCTTTCAGGTGGGATGAGGCTCATTTTAAATTCCCTATAAATGAGCTCGACGGCGATCTCTTCGACGAATGGTTTCGCGGCTGGTTCGATATCGATGGCGAGCGTGAAACATCAGAGACCGTCGGAAACGTCATTCACAGTGCGCAATTGCTCGACGGGCAACTGACCATCGATTTCGGAACCGCTGAGGTCGACGCGTTCTGGCATCTTCTACAAATACTGAGCAGGTCCGGCGTTCGTTCGTTGGCGATAGGCACCGATGACATCGCGCAGCGTCTGAATTGAATTGCGCCTTGACGATCATCGGCGCTTTCGCCCATAGCCCTGCTCAAATTTCGATTTCCCGATAGGACCAGACAAAAATGGGTTTCAAATGCGGCATCGTTGGCTTGCCCAATGTCGGCAAGTCGACGCTCTTCAATGCGTTGACCAGGACGGCGGCGGCGCAGGCCGCCAATTATCCGTTCTGCACCATCGAACCGAATACCGGCGAGGTGGCGGTGCCCGACCCGCGCCTGCAGAAGATCGCCGCGATCGGCAAGTCGAAGGAGATCATCCCGACCCGCATCTCGTTCGTCGACATTGCCGGCCTGGTGCGTGGCGCCTCCAAAGGCGAAGGGCTTGGCAACCAATTCCTCGCCAACATCCGTGAGGTCGACGCCATCGTCCATGTGCTGCGCTGCTTCGAGGATGACGACGTCACCCATGTCGAGGGCCGCATCGATCCTGTCGCCGATGCCGAGACCGTCGAGACCGAATTGATGCTTGCCGACCTCGACAGCCTCGAGCGCCGTATCGTGCAGATCCGCAAGCGTGCCGCCGGCAAGGACAAGGAAGCAGCGACCGTACTTCCGATGATGGAAGCGGCGCTTGAACTGTTGCAGGCCGGCAAGCCCGCCCGCATCCTGCTCAACGGCATCTCGGCTGAGGATCTGCGCATCCTGCAGGGGCTGAATCTCTTGACCTCACACCCGGTGCTTTACGTCTGCAACGTCGCGGAAGCCGATGCCGCCACCGGCAACGCGCATACCAGGGCGGTCGAGAAGATGGCCGCCGCGCAAGGTGCCCGCACCGTTGTGATTTCCGCGGCGATCGAGGCCGAGGTCGCCCAGCTCTCGGACGAAGAGGAAATGGAATTCCTGGCAACGCTCGGTCTGGACGAACCCGGCCTGAACAAGGTCATCCGCGCCGGCTACGAGCTGCTCCAGCTCATCACCTACTTTACCGTTGGCCCCAAGGAGACACGCGCCTGGACCGTGCACAAGGGCGCCAAGGCGCCGCAGGCGGCAGGCGTCATCCACACCGATTTCGAGCGCGGCTTCATCCGCGCCCAGACCATCGCCTATGACGACTTCGTCAGGCTGGGCGGCGAAGTGGCGGCCAAGGAGGCCGGCAAGGCGCGCGACGAAGGCAAGGAGTATGTCGTCCAGGACGGCGACATCATGCTGTTCAAGTTCAACACCTGACCCGGCGAGGGAGCCCGATGGTCACCATTGCCGTCGCTCGATGACAAACTTCAAAGCAGGGTGTCGCAGTGCCTCTTGCGCTGCTTGACGGGCCATCGTGCGGGGTCTAAGGGGCCTCTGCACCGGCCTCGCGCCTCGCCTGCCCGTGTCCGTGCGATGTGACTGACGCGCCCCCTCCAAACGAACGCTCTTTGGCAACAGCAAGGGAGACCCGGCGATGATCAAGGCCTTCGTCGTCGACAATGATCGCCTGCGCCTGGTCGACGATCTCTTGCAAAACAGCGACACTGTCGTCTGGGTCGACCTCTTCAACCCGACAAAGGAAGAAGAGACTTCAATCGAGACCTGGCTCGGCGTCGCCGTTCCGACCCGCGAAGAGATGGAAGAGATCGAGATCTCGAGCCGTCTCTACGTCGAGGACGGCGCCTACTTCATGACCGCCATTCTGCCTGCGCAGACCGAGGTGAACGATCCGTTGATGTCGCCGGTTACCTTCGTGCTCGCCGGCAGCAGGCTGATCACCGTGCGGTACCACGAACCGAAGGCGTTCAAGACCTTTCCGCTGCGCGCCGAAAAGGTGGCGACCGGTTGCACCAGCGGTGACACCATCCTGATCGGACTGCTGGAGGCGATCGTCGACCGCCTCGCCGACATTCTGGAGCGCGCCGGCCGCGACGTCGAGGCGATCTCGCGCGACATCTTCGAGGCACGCTCGACCAAGGTTTCCAAGCGCAACCGCGACTTCCAGGAGCTGTTGAAAGGCATTGGCCGCAAGGAGGACCTCGCCTCCTCGATCCGCGACAGCCTGATCTCGCTGCAGCGCCTTGCCGGCTTTCTCGCCCATGCCTCCACGCAAAGCAGGATGAGCAAGGACACCCGCGCTCGCATCAAGACCTTGTCGCGCGACGTGCTGTCGCTCGCCGACCACGCCACGTTCCTGTCGCAGAAGATCAGCTTCCTGCTCGACGCGACGCTCGGCATGATCTCGATCGAGCAGAACGCCATCATCAAGATCTTCTCCGTCGCCGCTGTCATCTTCCTGCCGCCGACGCTTGTCGCTTCGATCTACGGCATGAATTTCGACATCATCCCTGAGCTCAAATGGCACTTTGGCTATCCCTTCGCCATCGGCATGATGGTGCTTTCGGCAATCCTGCCCTTCTGGTATTTCCGCCGCCGCGGCTGGCTATAGGGTCGTCAATACCGCGCTGCGGCTTGGGCGCAGCGGGCTGGCGCAATAGAAATTGCTTGACCAAATGCCACGCTGCCTGCATCCGGGACCCGGACCCGTAGCGATCGTACAATCCTGAACAGGATTTCCAGACCATGACCGCAAAGACCTGGGCTTATGAGGATTTTATCGAGGGCGCTTCGCTCGACCTCGGCACCAAGCTGGTAAGTGCCGCCGAAATCATAGAATTCGCCGGTGAATTCGATGCCCAGCCGATGCATCTCGACGAGGCCGCGGGCCAGGCCAGCATTCTCGGCGGGCTGGCGGCTTCGGGCTGGCACACCTGCGCCATGTTCATGCGCATGCTGTGCGATGCCTTCCTGCTCGACTCGACCTCCCAGGGCGCGCCGGGCGTCGACCAGGTCAAATGGAAACGGCCAGTCCTGGCCGGCGACCTGTTGACCGGCAGCACCACCGTCCTTGCCAAGCGACTGTCCAGATCGAAGCCCCGGCTTGGCCTGGTGACCATGCGCAGCGAGTTGTTCAACCAGCGCGGCGAAGGTGTTTTCGAGCTCGAAAACACCGTCATGTTCCTCACCCGCGAGGGCCGTGCGTGAGCCTCGACGAATTCTTCTGCATCGGTATCACCGTCACGCTCGGTTCACATCGATTCGAACCGGAGGCGATCAAGGCGTTCGCCCGCAAATACGACCCGCAGATATTCCATATCGACGAAGAGGCGGCGAGGAACAGCATATTCGGCGGGCTCTGCGCCTCGGGCTGGCACACCGCCGCCACCTGGATGAAATTGAACCTCGAGGCTGGCATAGAGGCAGAGGTCGCCCGCTGGCCCGGTCCTGGGCCGGTGCCGGAATTCGGCCCCTCGCCCGGCTTCAAGAATCTCAAATGGCCCAAACCTGTCTATGCCGGGGAAACCGTGACTTTCACCCGCACCGCGCTGGCCCATCGCCCCATTGCCTCGCGACCGGGCTGGCGGCTGCTGACGCTCCGCTCAGAGGCCTTCGATTCGACCGGCGACAAGGTCATCGAATTCGAAAGTGCCGTGCTGGTGAAGGTTGGGTGAGCGGAATTCTTCCCTTCTCTCCCTGTGGGAGAAGGAAAGCGCACTCAATGCCCCTCAAACCCGATCAGCGTCCTCACCGGTACGCCGAGCGCCTCTAACCTCTCGCGGCCGCCAAGGTCCGGCAGGTCGATGACGAAGCAGGCGGCGAGGATGTCGGCGCCGATCTGCCGCAATAGCTTGACGGCCGCCTCGGCCGTGCCGCCGGTGGCGATCAAATCGTCGACGAGGATTACCTTCTCGCCTGGAGAAACACCGTCTTTGTGCATCTCCATCTCGTCCAGCCCGTATTCCAGGCTGTAGGCGACGCGCACCGTCTCGTAAGGCAACTTGCCCTTCTTGCGGATCGGCACGAAGCCGGCCGAGAGCTGGTGGGCGATGGCGCCGCCGAGGATGAAGCCGCGCGCCTCGATGCCGGCGATCTTGTCGATCTTGAGGCCGGCATAGGGATGCACCAGCTCGTCGATGGCGCGGCGGAAGGCCCGCGCATTGCCGAGCAGCGTGGTGATGTCGCGAAACAGGACCCCCGGCTTGGGATAATCCGGAATGGTGCGGATCGCGGCAAGCAGCGTCTCTTCGAGCGAGGATTTCATCAAGCGGCTCTCCGGGCCTTTCAGATTCGGCTGAAGACGTGAAGGGAATTGGCCAATCGTAACCCGGTGCAGCTAAGTCCGGCTACCGCCATGTGACGCCTGACGGAAAATTGTCCGGCAAAGGGCGTGCTCAGCGACGGCTGCAATGAATCGAAATGCCTGCAATGAAAAGGGCGCCTTTCGACGCCCTCCCGGTCTCGTGTGTTGCAGGGCTCAGTGCGCTACGCCGGCCCACACCTTGCGCTTGGTCAGGTAGACCAGCGCACCGAACAGCAGCAGGAAGGCCAGCACGCGAAAGCCGGTCTTCTTGCGATCCTCGAGGTGTGGCTCGGCCGCCCACATCAGGAAGGCCGACACGTCGCGCGAATACTGGTCGACCGTCTGCGGCGCGCCGTCATCATAGGTTACCTGGCCGTCAGAGAGCGGCTTCGGCATCTTCAGCGACACGCCGGACAGGAAGTACGGATTGTAATGCGTGCCTTCCGGTATGACCATGCCCGCCGGCGGCTGCTGGTCGTAGCCGGTCAGCAGCGAGTGGATGTAGTCGGGACCGCCCTGGGCATATTGCGTGAAGATGTCGAAGACGAAGCGCGGGAAGCCGCGTTCGACGCCGCGCGCCTTGGCCAGCAGCGACATGTCGGGCGGTGCTGCGCCGCCATTGGCCGCCGCCGCCGCTTCCGCATTGGGGAACGGCGCCGGGAAATGGTCGGACGGCTTGCCGGGGCGATCGAACATGTCGCCGGCATCGTTCGGGCCGTCGTGGATCGTGTATTCGGCCGCCAGCGTCTTGATCTGCGCATCCGAATAGCCAAGGCCTTCCAGCGTGCGGAACGCCACCAAATTCATCGAATGACAGGCTGAGCAGACTTCCTTGTAGACCTTCAGCCCGCGCTGCAGCTGGGCCTTGTCGTAGGTGCCGAACGGCCCGGCGAAGCTCCAGTCCATTTCCTTTGGTTCGTGTATCGGGAAATGCGTCGGCGCCGCCTCGTTGTGCGCCTCTTCCTGGGCGCGCGCTCCAGTGCCTGTGGCCCCAATGCCAGCGGCCACAAGGCCAAGCAGCGCCAGCGAGGTGAGAATCTTCTTCATGCAAATCCCCTTGAGATTCTCTGACGCGCTGTCATCGTCTCGAGCATGATCTTGTCCGAAAACCGGTTTCCACTTTTCGGGATCATGCTCAGCCTTTGGTTTCCGGCGCGGCCGTGGCGCCGGCAGGATGTCCACCGCCACCCTTGTTCTTCCCGAGCACCGCCTCGGTAATCGAATTCGGCAGCCGCCGCGGCGTCTCGATCAGCCCAAGTACCGGCAGCGCTACCAGGAAGAAGGCGAAGTAGAACAGCGTCGCCATCTGCGCCATGAACACATAGCTGCCCTCGGCCGGCTGCGAGCCCAGCCAGCCGAGCAGGATGGCGTCGGCCACGAACAGCCAGAAGAACAGCTTGTACCAGGGCCGGTAGACTGCCGAGCGCACCTTCGAGGTGTCGAGCCACGGCACCAGGAACAGCATGACAATCGCGCCGAACATGCAGAGCACGCCGCCGAGCTTGGAGTTGATGGGCCCGATATTGAAGGTGATAGCGCGCAGGATCGCGTAGAACGGCAGGAAGTACCATTCCGGCACAATGTGGGCCGGCGTCTTCAGGGGGTTGGCAACGGTGTAATTGTCCGGATGGCCGAGATAGTTCGGCAGATAAAAGACGAAATAGGCGAAGACGAACAGGAACACGATCATGCCGAACCCATCCTTGATGGTCGCGTAAGGCGTGAAGGCGAGCGTGTCGGTCTTCGATTTGACCTCGATGCCGGTCGGATTGTTCTGGCCGACGACGTGAAGCGCCCAGATGTGCAGCACGACGACGCCGGCGATCATGAACGGCAGCAGGTAATGCAGCGCAAAGAAGCGGTTCAGCGTCGGATTGTCGACCGCGAAGCCGCCGAGCAAAAGTTGCTGGATCCAGTCGCCGACCAGCGGGATCGCCGTGAAGAAGCCGGTGATGACGGTGGCGCCCCAGAAGCTCATCTGGCCCCAGGGCAGCACATAGCCCATGAACCCGGTCGCCATCATCAAGAGGTAGATGATGCAGCCGAGGATCCACAGCAGCTCGCGCGGCGCCTTGTAGGAGCCGTAGTAGAGGCCACGGAAAATATGGATGTAGACGGCGACGAAGAAGAACGACGCGCCGTTCGAATGCAGGTAGCGCAGCAGCCAGCCCGAATTGACGTCGCGCATGATCTTCTCGACCGAATCGAAGGCGAGAGTGCTGTCGGCCGCGTAGTGCATGGCCAGCACGATACCGGTCAGGATCTGCGCCGCCAGCATGAGCGCGAGAATGCCGCCGAAGGTCCAGGCGTAATTCAAATTGCGCGGCACCGGATAGGCGATGAAGCTGTCATAGACCAGCCGCGGCAGCGGCATGCGCGAATCGAACCAGCGTCCGATGCCGGTCTTGGGCGTATAGGTCGAGTGTCCCTCGCTCATGGAAATATCCCTTGCCTCAGCCGATACGGATCTTGGTGTCGGAAATGAACTGGAACACCGGCACCGCCATGTTCTCGGGCGCCGGCCCCTTCCGGATGCGGCCGGCGGTATCGTATACGGAACCGTGGCACGGGCAGAACCAGCCGCCGAAATCGCCTTCCTGGCCGAGCGGGATGCAGCCGAGATGGGTGCAGACCTGGACCATCACCATCCAGGCTTCCTTGCCCGGCGTGGTGCGGTTGGCGTCGGTTGCCGGGGCGTCGGCCGGCAAATTGGCGTTGCGGGCGATTGGATCCTTGAGCTCGGCGAGATTGACCGCCTCGCCGTCCTTCATCTCTTGCTCGGTGCGGTTGCGCACGACCACCGGCTTGCCCCGCCACTTCACAACGAGCGACATTCCTGGCGTCAGCGAAGATACGTCGACCTCAACCGAGGCAAGGGCCAGCGTCGAGGCATCCGGACGCATCTGATCGATGAACGGCCAAGCGACAGCGCCCGCGCCGACCACCGCCGCCATGCCAGTGGCGACGTAGAGAAAATCACGACGGTTGGGATCCTGGGTGTCGGTTGCGCTCACGGGTGCCTGATCCTTTCGCCTTTTCCGTGCCGGCGGCCGAGCCTTGTTCCCCGCTCAATCGCGCCGGCCCGACTGCGCATGGCGAACAGGCTAGCGAATTCCTCCGGCATTTGGGACTTGGGTTTATGCGTGAAGCCTGTTTTTGTCCAGACGGGTGAAGGCACAAGGGCAGATTGTCGCGGGGGCGTAATTCGCACGGCGGAACGATTGGAAAACAGCAGCAAAACCAACTGGCTGCGTTCGCCTCGACAGCTGGCGCTGGCCCGGTTTATCCTCGGACTATGGCGCATGTCATAGATCGCGACAAATGGGCCGAAGCGCCCGACCGCTGGCCCGACCACTGGCAGGGCGGGCTGCAAGGCGGAGCTTACGGCTCCCGCAGCTGCCTGATCTTCAACTACCTGCCCGAGATCGGCGGCGGCCCCAGGCTGCACAGCCATCCCTATTGCGAGATTTTTATCATCCGGACCGGGACCGGTCTGTTCACCGTCGGCGACCGGCAGATCGAGGCCACAGCCGGCCAGATCCTGGTCGTACCGCCGAACACGCCGCACAAATTCACCAATCTCGGACCAGGCCCGCTGGAAACCACCGACATACACGAGAACGGCAGCTTCATCACCGAGTGGCTGGAATAGCGCCTCCCAAACCGATTTCGGTTCGGATCATGCGCTGGCGCCGAGCCTGGCCAGCACGGCCTTGGGAATATTGTATTCCCGGATCACCGCGTCGTGCTTGCGCAGGCCGCAGAGTTCGCGCTGGATGAAATAGCTGTGCACCGCTTCGGCTGCATCCCTGAGCAGCCGGGCTCGATCGTCGCTGTCGCCATTCTCGCGCAGCCTCGTCAATGTTTCCTCGACGCGCCGGCCGGCGCGGCCGAGCGCGGCCGCCTTCTCGCCGAGGATTTCATGGCCAAGCAGGTCCAACGCGCTCTCCTGCGCGCCGGACCGTCCGAAATTCGATGGCATTCTCACCGCCATGGTCTACTCCGGTTTTTAGAAACTACTCCGCCGGCCGGGTCTCGGCCAGCGCGCTCTCCTCGTTGAACAGGAAGCCGCCGGACTGCCGCTTCCACAGCCTGGCATAGAGCCCGTCGAGCCCGACCAGCTCGTCATGCGTGCCTTGCTCGACGATGCGGCCCTCGTCGAGCACCACCAGCCGGTCGAGTGCCGCAATGGTCGACAGCCGATGCGCGATGGCGATGACCGTCTTGCCTTCCATCAGCCTTGCCAGATTTTCCTGGATCGCCGCCTCGATGTCGGAATCGAGCGCCGAGGTCGCCTCATCGAGCACCAGGATCGGTGCATCCTTGAGGAAGACGCGGGCGATCGCCACGCGCTGGCGCTGGCCGCCGGAGAGCTTGACGCCGCGCTCGCCGACATAGGCCTCGTAGCCGATACGATCGCGATTGTCGCGCAGACCGAGGATGAACTCGTGCGCCTCGGCCTTCTTCGCTGCCGCGACCACCTCGGCGTCGGTCGCTTCCGGCATGCCGAGCTTGATGTTGTCGCGCAGCGAGCGGTGGAAAAGTGCCGTATCCTGGCTGACGACGCCGATATTGGCGCGCAGCGAATTCTGCGTGACCCTGGAGACGTCCTGCCCGTCAATGGTGATCTTGCCGCTCTCGAGGTCGTAGAGGCGCAGGATCAGATTGACCAAGGTCGTCTTGCCGGCGCCGGACGGGCCGACCAGGCCGACCTTTTCGCCCGGCCGCACGACGAGGTCGATGCCGTCGAGCACGCCGGACCCCTTGCCGTAGTGGAACTCGACATTGCTGACGTCGATACGCCCGCCGCCGACGACAATCTCTTTCGCGTCCGGCGCATCAATCAGGCCGAGCGGCTGTGAGATCAGCGCCTTGGAGTTTTCCAGCACGCCGAGGTTCCGCAAGATGCCGTTGAGCTGCATCATCAGCCGGCCGAGCAGCATGTTCAGCCGCAGCACCAAAGACAGCGTGAAAGCCACGGCGCCGACTGTGATCGAACCCTCGACCCAGAGATAAACGGCAAAGCAGGCGATCGCCGTGATCATAATGCCCGACAGCATCGTCAGTGCCATGCGCACGCCGGTCAGCCTGCGGGTGAACGGGCGCAGCGCGTCGAGATAGATGTCGAAGCCGTTCCTGATGTAGCGGTCGTCGCCATCGGCCGAGAACAGTTTCAGCGTCTGGACGTTCGAATAGGAATCGACAAGGCGGCCGGTGATCATCGAGCCGGCTTCGGCGGTGGCTTCGGCATGCTTGCGGATCGCCGGCAAATAGCGCCTGGCCAGCAAGCCGAAGGCGGTAATCCAGATCACCACCAGCACCGCCAGCCGGAGATCGAGCCCGGCGACCAGCGCCAGCGTCGTCACCGTATAGACGACCATGAACCAGACGACCTCGATGAAGCTTTCCATCAGATCGCCGGTCGCCTGTCCCGCCTGCCAGACCTTGGTCGCGATACGTCCGGCAAAGTCGTTCTGGAAGAAGGCGTAGGATTGGCGCGAGACATGGCGATGCGCCTGCCAGCGCACCAGATTATAGAAACCCGGCGTGATCGTCTGCTCGTCGACCAGCGCCGACAGGCCGACGACGATGGTGCGGATGACCAGCACCACCGCGATCATGAAGACAAGTTCCGGGCCGGCGGCAGTCCACAACGCGTGCCAGCTGCGTTCGCCGGGAAGCTGGTCGAGGATGTCGACCAGCCGCCCGACGAAATAGAACAGTCCGGCTTCGACTAACGGCGCGATGCCGCCGATCAGCAGCATGGCGAAGAAGGCGATCTTCGCCTGCCCGACATAATGCCAGAGGAAACCCCTGACGCCGGCAGGTGGCCGAAGGTCCGCAGGCTCCCGGAATGGATAGACCCAGTTCTCGAACCAGCGGTAGATGGCAGTCATTCGGCGGCTTCACCCTTGACGAGTGCATCGTTGGCGGCTGCATCGTTGGCAGAGGGGCCGTCGTCGAGCAGGAAGCCGCCCGACTGGCGCTGCCAGAGCTGGGCGTAGAGCCCGCCGCTGGCAATCAGTTCCTCATGCGAACCTTCCTCGATGACGCGGCCCTTGTCCATGACGACGAGCCGGTCCATGGCGGCGATCGTCGACAGCCGGTGCGCAATGGCGATGACGGTCTTGCCTTGCATCAGTCTGTAGAGGTTCTCCTGGATGGCCGCCTCGGCCTCGGAATCTAGGGCGGAGGTCGCTTCGTCGAGGATAAGGATTGGTGCGTCCTTCAGCATAACACGGGCTATGGCGATGCGTTGCCGCTGGCCGCCGGACAATTTGACGCCGCGATCACCGACATGCGCGTCGAAACCCTTTCGACCGTTAGAATCCGACAATCCGGCGATGAAATCCAGCGCCTCGGCGCGCCGCGCCGCCTCGATCAGCATCTGGTCACTGGCGTCCGGCCGGCCATAGAGGATATTCTCGCGCACCGAGCGATGCAGCAGCGAGGTGTCCTGCGTGACCATGCCGATCTGGGCGCGCAGCGAGTCCTGCGTCACCGCCGCAATGTCCTGGCCGTCGATCAGGACCTTGCCGCTTTCGAGGTCATAGAAGCGCAACAGAAGATTGACCAGCGTCGACTTGCCGGCACCCGAACGGCCGACGATGCCGACCTTCTCGCCCGGCTTCACCGTCAGCGACAGGCTTTCGATCACGCCCTTCTGCTTGCCATAATGGAAGCGGATGTCCTCAAAACGGATCTCGCCCTTGGTCACGGCAATATCCTTGGCGCCAGGCCGGTCTTCGACGAGGCGCGGCAGCGAGATCGAGGCGATGCCGTCCTGCACCGTGCCGATATTCTCGAACAGCGTGGACATCTCCCACATGATCCATTGCGACATGCCCCAGAGCCGAAGCACGAGGCCGATGACCAGGGCGACGGCGCCGATCGTCACGGCTTGGCCGAGCCACAGCCATAGCGAGATTGCGGTGACCGAAAACAACAGCAGCGAATTCAGGACGTAGAGCAGGCCGTAGAGCTGTGTCACCAGCCGCATCGACCGGTAGACTGTATCGAGAAAGCCGGCCATACCGTCCTTGGCGAAGGATGCCTCGCGCCGCGCATGCGAGAACAGCTTGACCGTCTGGATGTTGGAGTAGCTGTCGACGACACGGCCGGTCATGGTTGAGCGCGCATTGGCCTGCTCCTCGCCGACCTTGCCCAGCCGCGGGATGAAATAGCGCAACAGCAGGACATATCCGGCAAGCCAGACGGCAAGCGGCGCAGCCAGCCGCCAGTCTGCCGAGCCGACAATGAACAGCATGCCGAGAAAATAGACGACGATATAGTTGTGCACATCGATGAGCTTGATGACGCACTCGCGCACCGCGAGCGCGGTCTGCATCAGCTTGGTCGCGATGCGCCCGGCAAACTCGTCCTGATAGAAGCTCATTGACTGCTTGAGCAGATAGCGATGCACCTGCCAGCGGATACGCATCGGATAATTACCCATCAGCGTCTGCTGGTTGAGCAGCGAATGGAACCAGACCGTCGCCGGCAGCGCGAAAATCACGATGAAGGCCATGCCGACCAGCTTCAAGCCTTCGGTCTGCAGGAACGTCTCGCGATTCTGTCCGGACAGCCAGTCGACGATCCGGCCCATGAAGCCGAACATCCACACCTCGGCAAGGGCGATGGCCGTCACCAGTACCGCATCGAGAGCGATGTAGGGCCACGCGCCGCGCGTATAATGCACGCAGAAGGCGATCAGTGTCCGCGGCGGCTCGACCGGCTCCTTGGCAGGGAACGGATCGAGCCTTTTTTCAAACCAGCTAAACATAGAGATGCTCACAATACTGTTTCCGCTCACGCGGCACGCGAACGGACGAGGTGCCCAGACCGCATGGCGTCAAGGACCGGCGATACGGAATCGTCCGCCTCGCCGGTCCTGCTTCGCGCTATATAGGTTGTCGCGGGCCTTTCGCCGACAGTCTCGTTTGACGATGCTGACGACGTTTTGACGATCCGGATTTTCGCGCTGGTTTTTGCACCAGGCCGGATCAGCCTGATGATCCGGCGCACCAGCGACGGCCGGCTATAGTCCGGAACGGCGCGCGAGAAATCGACGTCCGGCAGCATGCCGCGATGCGGACGCCGGCGGGTCTCGGCGTGAACCGCCGACGAGTAGGTCTCGCCGATCAAAAGCGCCCAGGTCGCAGTCTTGCGCTCGTGCAGGCTTCTTGAGCCGGGTATTCTACATGGATCGAACATCGGTCCGTCCTCCAGTTGAAGATGCAGGTAGAAGGGTGAACCAACCCAGGCCGCGGGCACGCGCGGCGCGGCAAAGGTGGCATCGGTCGAAGCGTGTTCAGGTGGGGCGTTCAGCCCCTTCCACCGCTTGAAAAACATCGCAGGATTCCTTCAAAGGCCGAAAAAGGTTTCGGCGGGAATCGGTGCGATTGAAGTCTAGAAGGTCAGGAGAATCGTCGTACCGAAACCGCCGTCGGGCTGGTAAGCCCACGAGAGGGGTGGTGGATGTGCATGGCCATCATGAATTACCCCTCCATCGGTTCGGGTTGACAATGCTGGCCGTATAACCGACTTCGCAGAAAATGACCACCCGCCAGTCCAGGAATTTCCAAAACCGCGAGAGCTCTGTGGCTGATCTGCCACTTATTAGAAAGACGCGGAAATGAACGACCGTCTCCGCATCGCGCTCTATCAGCCTGATATCGCCGGCAACACCGGGACAATCCTGCGCTTCGCCGCTTGCCTCGGTCTCGGCGTCGACATCATCGAACCGGCGGGCTTCCCGCTCGGTGACCGGGCGCTGAAACGGGCCGGCATGGACTACCTCGAAATGGCGGCGCTGACCCGCCATGTCGACTGGCACGCCTTCGAGGACTGGCGCAAGCTTGCCATGCGGCGGCTGGTGCTGCTGTCGACCAAAGCAGCTGCCGCCTACACGGATTTCGCTTTTGCCGGCGACGACATTCTCTTGTTCGGCCGTGAATCCGCAGGCGTGCCGGACGCCGTTCACGAGGCGGCGGATGCGCGACTGATCATCCCGATGCAGCCCGGCGCGCGCAGCATCAACGTCGCGCTTTCCGTTGCAATGGTGGCGGCCGAGGCGATCCGGCAGCTCCGCTAGGATGTGTACGCGATCGCCGGCCGCAGCGACCAAGGCGTCATCCTCACGCAACACTGCGTCCTCTCCGGTCATTCTCATCCAGACGCCCATCGCCTTCTCCTGCCGTTTGCATCTTCGAGGCTTCTTCGCTACAAGCTCAACTTAACTTGAGGTCAAGCGGAAAATCGGAGATGGCTGCGGCAACGGAATTAACAGTCGGCCAGGTGGCGATGCGCAGCGGCGTGGCGGTGTCGGCGCTGCATTTCTACGAAGCACGCGGGCTGATCCGCAGCCACCGCACATCAGGCAACCAGCGGCGTTACGGCCGCGACGTGCTGCGACGGGTGGCGATCATCAAGGTAGCGCAGGAGGTCGGCATTTCGCTGGCCGAGATCGGCACAGCCCTTCGATCATTGCCTGAAGGCCGGACGCCGACGCGCGAGGATTGGAACCTGCTTTCGACGGCTTGGCGCGACGACCTCGACCAGAAAATTAGTCAGCTCAAGAAGCTGCGCGACGGGCTGAGCGACTGCATCGGCTGCGGCTGCATGTCGATCGACAAATGTCCGCTGCGGAATAAGAACGACAGGCTGGCAAGGGACGGCGCGGGCGCCCGCAGGCTGGTCGTGCGTTGAAGCCATGACGGTCTGGACGGGTTCAGCGAACTTATCCTGTCCGTTAGTCACTATACAGTCTTGTGAAGGTCATGTGCCCGTGCTTGATACGCCCCTGCAACTAACCTTGGGGGGCAGAATTGAAATTTGCATACAAGACTTACGCCGCGTTGCTTGGCGCCATTGTGTTGGCTGGATGCATGTCGAGCGAAGGTGAATGGAATACGGCAAGGACTTTGGTTCAGGGCAGTCCTGCCATGTATAAGAAAGTGCTTACGGAATGCATCAGGCATTCGGAGCAATCGCCTCTCAGTTCGAAGCAGGAAGCTGGCAAGATCATGAATGTCAGCGCAGCCGCGGCGCCACGTGTCTGGTGCGGAAGAACCGTGCGGGCCTTCGCGAATGGGCGCCTGACGTATGCCGAGATGAAACGAGCGCATCTTGGAACGGGCGACAGAAGCGTGTTTATCAAGATCGTTCAGGGCAGATGAACTAGCCCTGATACGTTCAGCCTCGAGACCGGAGCGTTAATCCGCCGCCGGCAGCCGCCTGATGGTGAATTCGATGACGTCGCCCGGCCGCTCGAACCAGCTTTCGATCTCGGTCCAATAGGCCTGCTTAGGAAAGCGCTCGAACCATTCCTTCGCCTTGAGACGAGCGTCCGAGCGCGGCAGCACGAAGGTCTCGCGCAGGAAGCCGTCGCGCGGCATGCGCGCGTTCTCGGCGCGCGAACGGTCGAGCCTCTTCTTCAGGCCATCCAGCGGCGGTCTTGCCGGGGTGCGCACGAAAGAACTACATTCACACTTGACCCTTGCACCCAAGAGATTAGGGATCGCGGCCGGAAAAGACGAGTCATTTGTCGGGCGCGCCCGCAACCGGAGACAGGATTTGCAACGACCCGAGATACCGGCGGGGCTGCCAGCCGACATCGAACAGAAGAAGACGAAGGCACGGCTGTGGTTCGAGACGTTGCGCGAGCGCATCTGTGCCAGCTTCGAGCAGATCGAGCAGGACCTGCAGGGGCCGCAGGCCAGCTGGTCGCCCGGCCGCTTCGAAAAGACGCCGTGGCAACGCGATGCCGGCAAGGGCGGCGGCGGTATCATGTCGATGATGCACGGCCGCGTCTTCGAGAAGGTCGGCGTCCACACCTCGACCGTCCACGGCGAGTTCTCGCCCGAATTCAGGAAGCAGATGCCGGGCGCCGAAGAGGACCCCTCCTTCTGGGCAAGCGGCATTTCGCTGATCGCCCATCCGTGGAACCCCAACGTGCCGGCCGTGCATATGAACACGCGCATGGTCGTCACCTCGCGCCAGTGGTTCGGCGGCGGCGCCGACCTGACACCGGTGCTCGACCGCCGCCGCAGCCAGGACGACCCCGACACGATCGCCTTCCACAGAGCGATGCAATTTGCCTGCGAGAAGAACGCGGCGATCGCCGACTACGTGAAATTCAAAGCCTGGTGCGACGAGTACTTCTACCTGCCGCACCGCGACGAGCCACGCGGTACCGGCGGTATCTTCTTCGACTGGCTGCATTCGGATGAGGACAATGGCGGCTGGGACGCCGATTTCAACTTCGTCCAGGACGTCGGGCGATCTTTTCTCGTCGTCTACGGACATCTGGTGCGCGCCAACTTCAATGACAACTGGACCGATGGCGACCGTGACGAGCAGCTCATCCGCCGCGGCCGTTATGTCGAATTCAACTTGCTTCACGATCGCGGCACCATCTTCGGGCTGAAGACCGGCGGCAATGTCGCCTCGATCCTGTCCAGCCTGCCGCCAGAAGCGAAATGGCCGTAAAATCTCGGTGAGCACGACGTGAGCCGCAATCGGGTCCAAATCCCCAGAATTTGACGGCGAATGTGGCGCAAGGCGCGCCAGAAAATATCTTTTTCGTCTAATATACCATTGTAAAGATTGGGCTATTTGTCGCGTCGGGCCGGGAAACGCCGGCGGTTCTTTACTCCCGAGAGCCGCGACCCGACGTGACCGGACGGCCCATGATTGAATGGGGCACCTTTCCCAAGCGGTGCCCGCATTTTCCAGGAGAGCATGCCATGCGCAAGCTTATTATGACCGCAGCCGCCGCTGCCGTTCTCGCCTCTGGTACTGCCGCATTCGCTGCGGTCAAGCACACCACCGGCACGATCAAAAGCTTTGATGGAACGGCGATGAGCCTAGTTCTGGATAACGGAGCCACCTTTACGTTGCCCCAGACCTTCAAGGATCCTGGCCTGAAGGTCGGCGAAAAGGTCCGCGTCACGTGGGATATGAGCGGCAAGGATAAAATTGCCGAGGCAGTCAAGATCGTGAAGTGATGTCCTGCCCGCTGGAGCAAGACGAGGTCTTACTCCTGGGTAGCGTAAGAGGGCGGAGCAGCGATGCTCCGCCTTTTCGCAACCCGATCACTAGAGGGCCGCGTGTCGGCTTGGACGCACGGCACTCTAAGGCAACCAAAACCGTTCGATCGTGTTATGCTAAGCTGGCCAGCGTGTAGCCCGGATACCGGACGCGGTTTCCGGATCGCGCAGTCAAAGGTCTGGAGCTTCCGTGTCATTGCGCGGCGCGGCGCTCCAAGGAGGAAATGAGGAGAAGCCGATGAAGGAATTCCATTGCGGGTCGCTCGTACCCGGCTGCGAGTGGCACACACGCGCCGAGGAGGAGGCTGAGGTCATGCGCCGTGCCGTCGAGCATCTGCGCGAGACGCACGGCGAGACGGTGATCCGCGAGACGATGATCGAGGCGATCCGCTCGCGCATCGAAAAGGTCCGCGACGCAGCGTGACAGTCAGGATTCGAGTGCCTCCGCGGCGCGCTTGAGCAGCGCGCCGCGATCAAGCGCAAAACCGGACTCGACCCATTCCTTTTCGAGATTCTTCAACGTTGCACCAAGCTTCGGCCCCGGTGATGCGCCAAGCGTCGTCAGATCGGCGCCCTTGACCGGAAAAACAGGGTTTTGCCATTTTGCAGCGAAGGCAAGCAGGCGCGAGAAGCCGCCGGCTTCGAGCAGTGCGTCATTGTCCTCGATCGCGCGGGCTCGAGCGGAAGCGAGCAACAGCCGCAACCGATCGACAAAGCCTTGGCGGTCGCCAAAATAGAGCCTTTTCGCCAACTCTCCTTCGGTCGTTTTCGGATCGACGGCAGCTGTGATCGCCCAATTCCGCAGCCGGCTTGCTTCGCTCACGGAAAGCCTCAATCTCTCGGCAAGCGTTTTCATGCGCGCGGCATCCGGCGGCACGATGGCTTCCAGCCTGAGCAGCGGGTCCGGCGCCCAGGCCAGATCCTTCTCGGTCTTGGTCAGCCCGTGGATGGCATCGATGCCCCATTTCTCGCTTTCCGGCAAAACGGCGGTCAGAACGCCGGCCTGGCGCATCCACAGCAGCGCCCGCGACGGATCCGGCGCCGACAGCAATTTCTTCAATTCCCACCAGACGCGCTCGACCGAAAGCTGGTCGAGCCCCTGCTTCAGCCGGGCACAAGCCTTCAACCCTTCGGCATCCGGCCTGCCATCGCCATACCATGCGAAGAAACGGAAGAAACGCAGGATGCGCAGATAATCCTCGCGGATACGCGCTTCCGGATCGCCGATGAATCGCAGCCTCCGCGCTTCGATATCGGCGATACCGCCGACCAGATCGACGACCGTTCCATCGGCCTCGGCATAGAGTGCATTGATAGTGAAATCACGCCGCTCAGCGTCGGCTTTCCAGTCGCGGCCGAACGACACTTTGGCGCGCCGGCCGTCGGTTTCGATATCGGCACGGAGCGTGGTGACCTCATAGGCCTTGCCGTGGCCGACCGCGGTGACTGTGCCATGCTCGATGCCGGTCGGTACCGTCTTGAAGCCTGCCGCCTCGGCGCGCCGGATGGTTTCCTCGGGCACCGTGGTGGTGGCGATGTCGATGTCGGCGACCGGCTGGCCGATGAGCGCGTTGCGCACCGCACCGCCGGCGATACGCGCCTCCTCGCCGCCATCAGTCAGAGCGGCGAGCAGGCGCTGCAGGTGGTGTTCGCCGAGCCACCCGGCCTTGCCCGCGATCGATACTGGATCGCTCACGAATAGAGCCTTTCATAAAGCGTACGGATGATGCCCGCGGTGACGCCCCAGATGCGCTGGCCGCCATAGGGCATCTCGTAATAGAACCATTCGAGGTCGTTCCACATGCGACTGTCTCTGGTGTGGTTGGCGGGGTCCATCAGAAAGCCCAGCGGCACCTCGAAGACGGCATCGACTTCGTCGGAATTCAGCGTCAGGCTGAAACCGGGCCGTACAATCCCGAGCACCGGGGCGATGCGATAGCCGCTGCCGGAAACGTAGTCCGGCAGACGGCCGATGATCTCGATGTAATCACTATCGAGACCGATCTCCTCGGATGTCTCGCGCAACGCCGCCGTTTCCGGGCTCGCATCGGTTGGATCGATGGTACCACCGGGGAAAGCCACCTGCCCCGAATGGTTGCGCAGCTTTTCCGCCCGCCTGGTCAAAAGGACCGTGGCTTCATGGCCATGATCGACCACCGGGATGAGCACGGCGGCATCGCGCAGCGCCTTGGCCAGCTTCAGCCTGGGATGGCCCGGATTGAAGCGGTGGTCGCCAAAATCGTCGCCGGCATGCGCCAGCGGCTGTGCCGCGACGCGCTGGCGAAACCCGGCAGCGGAAAACGGCAACGGCATCACCTGATCCATCATAGGCGGTCCATCATGCGCTCAGCCGTTTCAGTTTCTCAGCCGGCATGATTGGATAGACCTCGCCTTTGGAACGGACGGCAAACATCGTCTTGCCACCGATGTCGATCTCTTCGCCGTGCTCGACCAATTCGTACATCACCGGCCGTGCCACCAGCGCCTCCAGCCGCCCGCGCACCAGCACATAAGGCTTCAGGCCACCTGTCTCGTCCTCATCGACGAAGCGCAGCGGGTGTCCCGCCCCAGCCTCTACCACGTCGCCGACATTGGTGCGAAAGGTGACGATTTGTCCGTCGCCGGCGCCCGACACGTCCATCTCGACGGCAATGAAGGGCGCGTCGGCGACGCGGATGCCGACCTTTTCCACCGGCGTCACCAGGTAGGTTCTACCGTCCGCGTCCTTGCGCAGCACTGAGGAAAAAAGCTGCACCAGCGGCATCCGGCCGATCGGCGTTCCCAGATAGAACCAGGTGCCGTCCTGCTTGATTTCCATGTCGAGATCGCCGCAAAATGCCGGATTCCAGCGTTCCACCGGCGCCGGCCCCTTGCCAGCGCGCGTCGCGCGCGAGACCAGCGCCTCCAGCCCGCGCGCCTCGGTCGCGGCCGTCAGCCTCTCTTCACGATGGTCGGCGGCTTCCGTCATGGTCACGAAATAGTCACTGTTGTTCCGCTTGTCAGCCTAAGTCTGTGATTTAAGTTCATTGCAGGCGCCATGCGAGGCCGAATCGCGGCATTCTCTGCGGCACCAAGGTGCCAAGCGGAATTTCCAACCAGAAGGATCGATGCTGCATGAGCGTTATGATCAAGGAAAGCCCGATCAGCGAAAAGGACATGGTGGCGCAGGCCGAGAAAGCGCTGGCCGACATTTCGAGGGTCCGTGACGGCGTCGGCCGGGTCATTTTCGGCCAGGAAAGCGTCGTCGAGCGCACGCTCGTCGCATTGCTGGCCGGCGGCCATGCACTGCTGGTCGGCGTGCCCGGCCTCGCCAA
Organism: Mesorhizobium sp. M0500; assembly: GCF_040321165.1. NCBI lineage: Bacteria > Pseudomonadati > Pseudomonadota > Alphaproteobacteria > Hyphomicrobiales > Phyllobacteriaceae > Mesorhizobium > Mesorhizobium sp. M0500. The sequence goes on along the minus strand of NZ_JAMYRB010000013.1, from coordinate 76,319 downwards.
GACCAAGCTGGTCGAAACGCTGGGCATCGTGCTCGGCCTCGATTCGCGCCGCATCCAGTTCACGCCCGACCTGATGCCATCGGACATTCTCGGCTCCGAGGTGATGGAGCAGGATGAATTCGGCAAGCGCTCCTTCCGCTTCATTTCCGGGCCGATCTTTGCGCAACTGCTGATGGCCGACGAGATCAACCGCGCCTCGCCACGCACCCAGTCGGCGCTGCTGCAGTCGATGCAGGAATACCACGTCACCATTGCCGGCGTGCGCCATGATCTGCCGTCACCGTTCCACGTCCTGGCGACGCAGAACCCGCTGGAGCAGGAAGGCACCTATCCGCTGCCGGAAGCGCAGCTCGACCGCTTCCTGATACAGGTCGATATCCTCTACCCCGAGATCGAGGCGGAGCGCCGCATCCTGCTGGAAACCACCGGTATCGAGGATGCCAAGGCTGAAAACGTGCTGCAGCCGGCGCGGCTGAAGGACATCCAGACGCTCATCCGCCGTATGCCGGTGCCGGAAAGCGTCGTCGAGGCGATCCTCAAGCTGGTGCGCTCAGCGCGCCCCGGCCAGGGCAACGCCGATACCGACAAGTACGTCGCCTGGGGCCCAGGCCCGCGCGCCAGCCAGGCGCTGACGCTGTGCACCCGCGCCCGCGCCCTCTATGACGGCCGGCTGGCGCCGTCGGTCGACGACGTCCGCGCGCTCGCCGAGCCGGTGCTGCAGCACCGCATGGCGCTGACCTTCGCCGCCCGCGCCGAGGGCACCACGGTTCGCGATGTTGTGGCGAAGCTCGCGAAAGGGATTTGATGGCGCGCATCGGTGAAGCGCAGGCACCGGCAGCGACGCGCGATGCGCTCGCCAGAGGCCGGTTGCGGGCTTCGTTGGTGCCGGACCTGCTGGTCGAGGCGCGCCGCATCGTCAACACGGTAATTGCCGGCTGGCATGGCCGCCGCAAGCGCGGTATCGGCGAGAATTTCTGGCAGTTCCGGCCCTATGTCGAAGGCGATTCCTCGCGCATTGACTGGCGCCGTTCCGCCCGCGACGATCACACCTATGTCCGCGACCGTGAATGGGAGGCCGCCCACACGGTGTGGCTTTGGGCCGATCCCTCGCCTTCCATGCTCTACAAATCGACCGGAGCCAGCGTTTCCAAGGAATCGCGCGCCCTGGTGCTGGCGCTGGCCATGGCCGAGCTTTTGTCGCGCAGCGGCGAGCGCATTGCCTGGCCGGGCCTGACCGACCCGTTCACCGCCCGCAATGGCGCCGAGCGCATCGCGGCGCAACTGATGCACGCCGCCGACCTGCCGGCAAAGCCCGACCTATCCGGCATTCGCCGGTTCTGCGACATCGTCCTCGTCAGCGATTTCCTCGACCCGGTCGAGGACACCATGGCGTGGCTGGACGTGCTCGCCCGCCACGGCGTGCGCGCCCATCTGGTCGAGGTCGCCGATCCGGCCGAGGAAAGCTTCCCCTATGCCGGGCGCACCGAATTCACCGATCCTGAGACAGGCGACAAGCTGACCGCCGGCCGCGCCGAAATGCTGGGCGAGGAATATCGCCTGCTTTATGCCGCCCGCCGCCAGGAACTGGCCGCCTGGTGCAAACGGCTTGGCTGGAGCTTTACCGTCAATCATACCGATCGCCTTGCCTCCGAGGCGCTGGTGCGCATCCACATGGCGATGACCGCCGAGGGCAGCTTTGCCGGGAGGGCCCGCGCATGAGTTGGCTGCCGCTCTCCTTCGGGGCGCCGATGGTGCTGTGGGGCCTGCTGGCGCTGCCGGTGATCTGGTGGCTTCTGCGGCTGACCCCGCCCAGGCCGCAAGCCGAGGTGTTTCCGCCGCTCAGGATTCTCGCCCGCGTGCTGAGGCGCGAAGAAACGCCGCAGCAGAGCCCTTGGTGGCTGACGCTGCTTAGGCTGCTGATGGCCGCGCTTGTCGTGGCAGCACTTGCCGAACCGGTCTTCAATCCGCGCGAAAAGCTGCCGGCCGAGGGCGCTGCCCTGGCGCTGGTGATCGACAATGACTGGGCAAGTGCCGCCGACTGGGGCAAGCGCGTCGCCACCGCCGAGCGGCTGATCGCCGATGCCAATTCGAACGGCGTGCCGGTGCTCATCGCTTTCACCGCCGAGAAGCCGAATGCCGAGATCGGTCCCTTCGATGCCGCTGCCGCGCTCGACCGGCTGCGCGCGGCAAAGCCGCGGCCGATCCCGACCGACCGCCCCGCCGTCTATGCCCGCGTCGCTTCAGCCTTGGAGTCGCTGCCTGGCGCCAGCGTCGCGGTGCTCGCCGATGGTCTGGCGGCGCAAGGCGACGAAGCCGCGTTCAACACGCTGTTGTCGAAGAACGCAGCACGCGTTGTCTGGGCCGTCTCCGACCGGCTGTCGCTGACCGGCCTGACCGGCGCCGACAACCAGGTCGACGGCTTCGCCCTGACCGCCATCCGCGCACCGGGCGATCCGGCACCTGCACAGGTGACGGCCGGCGCCTTCGACGACAAGGGCCGCCGCATTGCCGACGCGACGCTGACCTTTGCCCCGGGCGGATCCACCGCCACCGGCACGATGGCCGTGCCGTTCGAACTGCGCAACGACTTCGCCCACGTCGCGCTCGATGGCGAGCGCCAGGCCGGTGCCGTCCGCGTGCTCGATGAGAGCTCAAAACGCCGCCGCGTCGGGCTGTTGTCGCAGGCCGAGGCCGACCAGGCGCAACCGCTGCTGTCGCCGCTCTACTACATCCGCCGCGCCCTGCAGCCGTTCGCCGATCTGGTCGAGCCGTCGAGCGTCGATCTCGCCGACGCGATCCCGCAACTGCTCGACCAGAAGCCGGCGATGATCGTCATGGCCGATGTCGGCACCATTCCGGAACAAGCGCGGCAAAGGCTGGTTGACTGGGTCGACAAGGGCGGCACGCTGGTGCGTTTTGCCGGTTCGCGGCTGGCCGCTGCCGGCAATGACGACGACCTGCTGCCAGTTCGGCTGCGCACGGGCGAACGATCGCTTGGCGGCGCGCTGTCATGGACGGCGCCGCAGCCGGTCACCGAATTCCCGAAAACCGGTCCCTTCGCCGACCTCGCGCCGCCCACCGAGGTCACCGTCACCAGGCAGGTCCTAGCCGAACCGACGCCCGACATCGTCGAGCGCACCTGGGCTACGCTTGCCGACGGTACGCCGCTGGTGACCGGGATGAAGAAGGACAAGGGTACCCTCGTGCTGTTCCACGTCACCCCCGAGGCGACGTGGTCCAACCTGCCGATCTCCGGCAGCTTCGTCGAGATGCTGCGGCGCATCGTGCAATTGTCGCGCAACCAGGGCGCGGCTGTCGCCAATGCCGAGGCCGCCGCCACGTCGCTGGCACCCTATCGCATGATCGCCGCCGACGGCACGCTGGTGCCGCCGACGCCGGATGCCAGGCCGCTGGTGCCCGGCGCCGGCCCGCTGCCGGTGACGCTGGAAAACCCGCCCGGCCTCTACGGCTCGGAAACGGGAGTGTTCGCTCACAATCTGCTCGGTGGCGACAGCGCGTTCACGCCGCTGGCCCGGCCTGATATCACGGTGCCGGTCACCACCATCCAGTATGCCTTCGACGAACAGCGCAACCTCAAAGGTCCGCTTGTCACGGCCGCCCTGGTGCTGATGGTGCTCGACACGCTTGCCGTATTCTGGATGGGCGGCCTGTTGTCGCGCCGGCCGCGCCGTGCCGGCGCTGCGGCGACGGCAGCCGTCCTGCTGATTGCGCTCGGCGCCTTGATTGGCCACGCGGACGTCGCGCGTGCCGACGACGCCAAGCCGGGAGATACGGAGGCGATCGGGGACATTTCAAAGACCCGGATCGCCTATGTGCTGACCGGCGAGCCGGGTGTCGATTCGATCAGCCGCGCCGGGCTCGAAGGCCTGACCCGCTTTCTTATCGAAAAAACCGCGCTCGAACCCGGAGCACCGGCCGGCGTCGACATCTCGAAGGACGAACTTTCCTTCTATCCGCTGATCTACTGGCCGATCGATCCCTCGGCCCCGATGCCCAGCGAGGCCGCCATCGCCCGCATCGACGCCTACATGCAGCAGGGCGGAACGGTCTTGTTCGACACCCGCGACCAGTTCGCCAATGGCATTGGTGCGGATTCGACCAGCCCGGCGACGGAGCGGCTGCGCGACATCCTCGGCAACCTCAACGTGCCACCGCTTGAACCGGTGCCGTCGGACCACGTGCTGACCAAATCCTTCTACATCCTTCCGGAGTTTCCTGGCCGTTTTGCCGGCAGCCCGCTTTGGGTCGAGGCATCGCTCGAAGCCAGCAACACCGAGAACCGCCCGGTGCGCACCGGCGACGGCGTTTCGCCGATCATGATCACCGCCAATGATTTCGCCGGCGCCTGGGCGGTCGACGAGAATGGCGACCCGCTATTGCCGACGGTGCCGTCGGATCCGATGCAGCGCATCTATGCGCTGCGCGCCGGCGTCAACATCATGATGTATATGCTGACCGGCAACTACAAATCCGACCAGGTGCACGTCCCGGTGCTGCTCGAACGGCTGGGGCAATAGACCATGAACTGGTCGCTCGCCTTCGAACCGCTCATCACCTGGCCGCTGCTCGCCGTGGTTCTGGTGCCGCTGCTGCTGCTGGCGCTGGCCGGCCTTTGGTTTCGCCAGCGCGGCGCGGTCTTCCGCCTGACAGCCCTGATTGCGCTGGCTGCGGCGTTGCTCAATCCGGTGTTTCTCAACGAAGAGCGCGAGCCGCTGAAAAGCATCGTCGCGGTCGTCGTCGATCGCAGCCAGAGCCAGGATATCGGCGACCGCACCAAACAGACCGATGAGGCGTTGGCCGGGCTTCAGCAGCGTCTCGGCCGCTTCAAGCAGTTCGACGTCCGTGTCGTCGAGGCCGGCAAGTCCGAAGCCGCCGACGAGCGCACCGAGACGCGGTTGTTTTCCTCACTCGAAAATGCTTTCCGCGACGTGCCGCCGTCGCGCATCGGCGGCGCCATCATGATCACCGATGGCGAGGTGCATGACGCGCCGCCCGGCGCACCCGACTTCAATGCCCCGCTGCACGCGCTGATTACCGGCAACGAGCATGAGAAGGACCGCCGCATCCGCTTCGAGAATGCGCCGCGCTTCGGCCTCGTTGGCAAGCCGCTCGACATGACGTATCGTGTCATCGCCACCAACAACGAGACCGGCCCGGTCGATGTCCGCGTATCGGTCAACGGCGAGCAGGTATCGGTCGAGCACGCCAACATCGGCCAGGCGATGCCGCTGCAGGTGACCATTCCCAGCGCCGGGCGCAACATCGTCGAACTCGCCATCAACCACGAGCCGGGCGAACTCACCGACACCAACAACCGCGCCATCGCGCTGATCGACGGCATCCGCGAAAATCTGCGCGTGCTGCTTGTTTCCGGCGAACCGCATGCCGGCGAGCGCACCTGGCGCAATTTGCTGAAATCCGACGCTTCGGTCGACCTCGTGCACTTCACCATCCTGCGCCCGCCGGAAAAGCAGGATGGCACGCCGATCAACGAATTGTCGCTGATCGCCTTCCCGACGCGCGAGCTGTTCGTCGAGAAGATCAAGGATTTCGACCTGATCATCTTCGACCGCTATCAGCACCGCGACGTGCTGCCGATCCTCTATTACGACTACATCTCCGAGTATGTCGAAAAGGGCGGCGCGCTACTGATCGCGGCAGGCCCCGAATATGCCGGCGAAAGCTCGATCGCCCGCACGCCGCTGATGTCGGCACTGCCGGCAATGCCGACCGGCGAGGTCATCGACAAGGCCTTCTACCCACGTCTCACCGATACCGGCCAGCGTCATCCGGTAACGCGTGGGCTCGACGGCTCCGCGACCGAGCCGCCGCACTGGAGCCGCTGGTTCCGCACCATCGGCGTCGAGAACCCCGAGGGCGAGGTGGTGATGAAGGGTGCCGACAACCGGCCGCTGCTACTGCTCGATCGCAAGGGCGAAGGCCGCGTCGGCATGCTTTTGTCCGATCAGGGCTGGCTGTGGGCGCGCGGATTCGAGGGCGGCGGCCCGCACGTCCAGCTCTACCGGCGCATCGCCCACTGGCTGATGAAGGAGCCCGAACTCGAGGAAGAGCGGCTGACCGCCGACGGCCGCGGCATGGTGCTGGAAATCCGCCGCCAGACGATGAGCGACGATCCCGGCCCGGCGCAAGTCATCACGCCGTCCGGCAAGGCACTGATCGTCAGGCTCGAGAAATCCGAGCCAGGCGTCTTCCTCGGCAGCGTCGAGACCAGCGAAATCGGTCTCTATCAGGTCGGCAATGGCGACCTGACGGCATTGGCCCATGTCGGGCCGGTCAACGCCCCGGAATTCACCGACGTCGTCTCCACCGAGAACCGGCTGAAACCACCGGCTGAGGCAACCGGCGGCAGCGTTCGCCGGCTGGCGCCGGCATCGGCCATTGGCAACCTGACCAGCACCGTCACGCTGCCATCCGTAGTCCCGGTCCGTTCCTCGGGCGCGGCTTCCGGCAATGACTGGATCGGCCTGCGCACCACCGACGACAGCGTGCTCAAGGCCGTCTCGCGCGTGCCGCTGTTCGGCGGCTTCCTCGGCCTCGGCCTGCTGCTTCTGGCGATGGGCTCGATGTGGTACCGCGAAGGGCGGTAACGCGGTTTATCCTTCTCCCCTTGTGGGAGAAGGTGGATTGGCGCGCAGCGCCAAGACGGTTGAGGGGTGCTGGACGGAGTGCCGTCCTTGCCAAGCTGGAACACCCCTCATCCGACCGAGCTTCGCTCGGCCACCTTCTCCCACAAGGGGAGAAGGAAGAAAGCGAACCGCCCTACTCCTCCGGCTCCGTCGTGAACATCAGCGGGTAGCCCTTGGCCTTGCCGGCATCGGTTGCCCGCGCCGCCTTAGTCTCGGCGACATCCCTGGTGAAGACGGCGACAACGCAGACGCCGCGCCGGTGCGCGGTGATCATTATCCTATGCGCCTGGTCTTCGCTGAGCTTGAACTCGGCCTTCAGCACCGTCACGACAAACTCGCGCGGAGTGAAATCGTCATTGACCAGGATGACCTTGTAGAGCTTCGGCCGTTCGACCTTCGGCTTCGTGCTGGTACGGGGTTTTGTCGTGATTTCAGGCATTGGACCGGCAATTGCGTACGACAGCTTTGCGGTCATTTTGACATGGGCAAAAGCGGTCGTCCATTCAACCGCGCGCGATCGGCTTCCCGGCAGGCGCAGTTCAAAAGTCCGTGCCTATGTGGGAACTGCCGTCTGGCGTTCAACGGGGGGTGTGGGCCGGGACTGGCCCTACTGTCTGCACGCAACAAAAAAGACGACCGCTCCAGGCAAATCGCAACTGGAGCGGTCTTCTCATAGGGTAGAAAGATGTCGCTTGATCAGGCCTTCGGAGTTGCCTTGACCGCGTGCTTCTTGTGCTTCTTGACGGTCTTCTTGGCAGCGACCTTCTTCACGGCCTTGGCCGGCGCAGCGGTCGTCGTTGTCGTCGCAGCCGGGGTGGTGGTCGCGGCATTGGCGCTGCTGGCGCCGAGAACCGGCATCGAGACGGCCAGCGCGATGGCGAGACCGAGGGCGGAGAGGAGGGACTTTTTCATGGCTTCACTTCCTTTTTGTGCAGATCGGATTGTGTCACTGAACGGGATCGATCGGTGTCACTCCAAGCAGCTTCAAAGCATTCGCGAGCATCCGGATTCCCTGTGCCTGTTTCTTGTTGGCGCAGAACCGGTTTCCCTTTCTTTGAAGTGCTTTCGCAGCGGTGACCTGCGTTGCCGCGGCATGGGTTTCGAGGGCTTCGTCAAACTGGCGGTTCAGATCGATGCAACGCTCGCTGCGGGTGGTCGCCACCTTTGCATCGGCCGCCTTTGCATTGGCCACCTTCGCATCGGCCAGTTTTGCATCGGCATGTTCGACCGCGGCCGTGACGAGCGAAATGGAAAGCAACGCACCCATCAGACTGATCGAGAACCTTTGCATTGGTCTGTCCGTAATCCCGTAACGCGTGTCGCAGCCGATGACCTGACCGCCACGGCACCACTTATGCCTTTGATTTTTTTCGGCAGTTTTTCCGGATTGTAGAATTTTGTTTCTGGATTGTTTCTGGGCAGCCCGGATCGAGCCGCCGATCTTCACTGGCCAACTTATGGCCTGAATTCTATCGTCTGGCTGACGGCCGAAGCAGCGCTTGGGCGATCCACAAATGACAGGTTCCCGGTGAAATCCGACCCCCACATACTGATCGTCGACGACGACAAGGGCATTCGCGACCTGCTTCAGGAATTTTTCCAGAAGCGAGGGCTGCATACATCGATCGCCGCCGACGGCACCGAGATGGAGACCATCCTGCGCCGCGCCCAGGTCGACCTGATCGTCCTGGACGTCATGCTGCCCGGCAAGAGCGGGCTGGAGCTCTGCCGCGAGTTGCGCGCCAATTATTCGACGCCGATCATCATGCTGACCGCGGTTACCGAAACTACCGACCGCGTGGTTGGGCTGGAGATGGGCGCCGACGACTACGTGCCGAAACCCTTCGATCCGCGCGAGCTGCTCGCACGCATTCGTGCCGTCTTGAGACGCAATGGCGCCGCCGAACCGCGACGCGCCGCCTCGCGGCAGATCTACCATTTCGCCGGCTGGACGATGGACTGTTCGCGCCGCCGGCTGATGGCGCCCGGCGACGTCAGGATCGAGCTGACGATGGCCGAATTCAATCTCCTGCAGACCTTCGTCAAGAGCGCGCAGCGCGTACTGAGCCGCGAGCAGCTGATCGAGCTGTCCGGCGGCGACAGCGGCTACAGCTTCGACCGCAGCGTCGACATTCTGGTCAGCCGGCTGCGGCGCAAGATGGAGGACGACCCGAAAACGCCGAAGCTGATCCTGACCGTGCGCAGCGGCGGCTACCAGTTCCTGCCTGAGACGACCTCCGAATGAGACGCATCCTGCCGCAAACGCTGCCGGTCTGGGTGCTGCTCATCGTCATCGCCGGCCTGCTGATCAGCCAGATCGCGACCCTTTACATCGTTTCGCGCGACCGTGCCGCCGCCAATGACGTCGTCGATCTCTACCGGCTGAACGACCGCGCCTTCTCGCTGGTGCAGCTGATGCATGATGCTACGCCGGAACAGCGCAAGGCGACGGCCTCCGGCCTGTTCAACGCCACTTATGCGCTCACCGTCTCCGACACGCCCGCCGTTACTTCGTCGATAGCCGGCGACGACGAACTGGCCGAATTGGAAGACATATTGGTCGGTCGGCTATCGAAGTTCGGCATCACCGACGCGCGGGTCCGCCGCGACCCGGCAACGCACGAAGCCGACGCTCCCGGTGGGACGGTCGCCGGTCCCGATATCGGCCAGGTCGAGCGCGACCTGCTGGTGCTGGCGGCCGATTTCGCCCAGAGCGACAAGCTGACCGCTTCGCTTCGCTTTGCCGACGGCCAATGGCTGAACTTCACCGAGCCGAACACACCGGCCGGACCGATACTGAGCTTCGATAGCCTGCCGCTCTATGCCTTGATCGCCGGGCTGGTGGTGGCTTCCTCGATCTGGTCGCTGCGCCGGCTGACGGCGCCCTACCGGATGATGGAGACCGCGGTGAAGCGGATCGGCGAGGACCTGAAAAGCCCGCCGATCGCCGAGAGCGGCAGCCGCGAGGTGCGTACCGCGGCAAAGGCGGTCAATGCCATGCAGGCGAGGCTGCGCGCCTACGTCGAGGACCGCGAGCATCTTGCGGCCGCACTGGCGCACGACCTGCGCACGCCGCTGACCAGGATGCGGCTGCGCCTCGAACTGCTGAGGAATTCGTCCGTGCGCGCCGCACTGGCGCACGACCTCGCCGACATCGAAGGCATTGCCAGCTCGGTCATCGACTTCGCCACTTTCGAGGTGACCGAGGAGAAGAGCGAGAGGATCGATTTCTGGTCGCTGGTAGAATCGATCGCCGACGGCTTCGACGAGGTCTCCTTCGACAATGAGGACGCGCGCTCGCGCGGCCTGATCTGCGTCGCGCGGCCGGTCGCGCTACGGCGCTGTGTCACCAACCTCGTCCAGAACGCGGTGACCTATGGCAAGAGGGCGCATCTCAGCCTGCGTCAATCAGGCAAGACAATCACCCTGGCGATCCATGACGAGGGTCCGGGCATACCGCAAGCCGAGCTCGACGCCGTGTTCGGCTCGTTCGTGCGCCTGGAACAGTCGCGCAACCGTCAGACCGGCGGCCTCGGCCTCGGCTTGACCATCGCCCGCAACATCGCCCGTAGCGCCGGCGGCGAAGTCAGCCTGTCCAACCATCCCGATGGCGGCCTGATGACGGAGCTGCGCCTGCCGCTTGCGGTTTAGCTTGCGGTATCGGGCTAAGCCGGCGTTCCTTCGCGCCCCCTCTGTTCTGCTGGACACCTCCTCCACAGGTGGGAAGATTGGCCGTCGTCGCCGATTTCGCCAATTACAAACGTTGGAATGTGAGAGCCGTCCGCGAAACCGCCGATCTCCCCCAAGTAGGAGAGATGTCCGACAGAACAGAGGGGGGCGCGACAGAACTCGGCGTTTGGTCTTGGTTCTCTCCCCAAGGAGAAAAACTACCTTCTCAACACCGCGCTCAGCACATCCCTGACGCCGATGGCGCCGACAAAGCGCGACTGGTCGTCGAACAGCGCCACCGGTGCCGTCTGCGAGCGATGCATGGCCAGCATCACGGTCTTCAGCGAGGTGCCGGGATTGGCCCAGAACACCTGCGCCGTCTCCTCCGGCTGGGCTTCGACATCGGCGCAGGACACCCATACCGCGGGCTTGCCGTCGCGCTCGGCCGCCGCCACCAGCCCATGCTCGTCGATCTTGAAACGCGTCGTCCTGCGCCGGTCGAGCCACACCCAGCCGTTCTCGCCGTGTTCGAGGTCGCGGCGGTCGCGCATGACGTTCCACGCGGTCAGCACCGAGAGCGGGTTCACATTGGCGATGAAGTCGCGGACATAGTCGTTGGCGGGCCGCAGCACGATGTCTTCCGGCGCGCCGGTTTGCACGATGCGCCCGCCTTCCATGATGGTGATATGGGTGCCGATCTTCAGCGCCTCCTCGAGGTCGTGGCTGACGAAGATGATGGTCTTCTTCAGCTCGGCCTGGAGCTGCAGCAACTCGTCCTGCAGCTTGGTCCGGATCAGCGGATCGAGCGCCGAGAACGGCTCGTCCATGAGCAGGATCGGCGCCTCGGTGGCAAAGGCGCGCGCCAGGCCGACGCGCTGCTGCATGCCGCCGGAAAGCTCATGCGCATATTTCTTCGACCACTGGTCGAGATGAACCAGCTTCAGTTGCCTGTTCACCCGCTCCTTGCGCTCGGCTTCGGGTACGCCGGCGAGCTCGAGGCCAAGGCCGACATTCTCCTCCACCGTGCGCCACGGCAGCAGCCCGAACTGCTGGAACACCATCGCCACCTGCTTCTGCCGCAGCCGCCGAAGCGTCGCCTCGTCGCAGGTGACGACGTCGACCGTACCGTCGCCGTCCTTGACCAGCACCTGGCCGCGCGAGACGACGTTCAGCCGGTTGACGGCTCTGAGCAGCGTCGATTTGCCGGAGCCGGAAAGCCCCATCAGCACCGAGATCTCGCCCTCGTTCACGGTGAGGCTGGCGCCGGCGCAGCCCAGTACGTTGCCGGTCTGTTCGAGGATCTCGGCTCGGGTGGCACCACTGTCGATCAGCGCCAGCGAGCCTGCCTGGTCGGCGCCGAAGACGATGTCGACATTCCTGAAATCGACGGCGACGGTCATTTCTTGCCTCCCACGCCGATGCGCGTCATCCGGTCGAGCACGATGGCGAGCACGACGATCGCCAGCCCTGCCTCAAGCCCGAGGTCGATCCTGCGCGAACCGAGCGCCCGGTTGATTTCCGTACCGAGGCCGCCGGCGCCGATCAGGGCGGCGAACACCACCATCGACAGCGACAGCATGATCGACTGGGTCAGCCCAGCCATGATGGTCGGCAGCGCCGAAGGCAGCTCGACCTTCCACAGCAGCTGGCGCTTGGTGGCGCCGAACGCCTCGCCCGCCTCGACGATCGATTTCGGCACCGAGGTGACGCCGAGATGGGTGAGCCGAACCGAGGTCGGGATGACGAAGATGATGGTGACGATCAGGCCGGGCGCGTTGCCGAGGCCGAACAGGGTCAGCACCGGGATCAGGTAGACGAAGGTCGGCAATGTCTGCATCAGGTCGAGCACCGGCAGCATGACGCGATACACCTTCGGCTTGTGCGCGGCCCAGATGCCGAGCGGCACGCCGATGGCCATCGACACGGCGGCGGCGGCGACCACCAGCACCAGCGTCTCCACCGTCTGCTTCCACAGGTTCTGGTTGAGGATGAACAGCAATCCGATGAATACCGCCAAAGCCAGGCCTTTCGAGCGCTGCAGGAAATAGGCGAGCAGAGCGATCAGCGCGATCAGCAGAACCGGCGGCAGCAACAGCAGCCCGTCGACGATGCCGTCGAGCAGGAAGTTGAGGCTGTTGGAAAAAGCCCTGAAGATGGTGTCGAAATTGTCGGTGAGAAAGCCGAAAAACGCCTTCCCCCATGCCCCGATGGGAATCTTGTAACTGACCAGGAATTTGGAGATCGGATCCATCTAGCCCCTCTTCTACCGGCGCCGTCCTTCGCCGGACGGTCATCTTGTCACAGGATATGAAAAAGGGCAGCCATTTCTACCGTGGCTGCCCCTTGTCTCGTCATGCCAGATGGTCGGGTCAGCTTCCGAGCGCCGTTTTCACCGCAGCCGCCGCATCGCCGCCGTCGAAGGTGGTGACGCCGGCGATCCAGGGAGCGACCGCGTCCGGGTGCTTCTTCAGCCAGTCGGTCGCGACCGTATTGGCGTCGCCGCCCTTCAGGATCGCGTCCATCATCTCGCCTTCCATGTCCAGGTTGAACTTCAGATTGGCGATGAACTTGCCGGCGTTCGGACATTCGCTCATGTAGCCCTTGCGTACATTGGTATGCACGGTGGCAGCACCAAAGCCGCTATCTCCCATCCCCTCGAGATAGGTGATCTTCATGGCGCCCATCACCGGATGCGGCGTCCAGCCGAGGAAGGCGATCCATTCATTGTTCTTCATCGACTGGTCGGCCTGGGTGAGCATGCCGGCCTCGGAAGATTCGACCAGTTCGAAGCCTTCGAGATTGGTCTTCGGATCCTTGATCATGTCGAGGATGATGCGGTTGCCGTCATTGCCGGCCTCGATGCCGTAGATCTTGCCGTCGAACTTGTCCTTGAATTTGCCGAGATCGGTCAGCGTCTTGACACCGGCATCGGCGACATAGGTCGGAACGACGATGCCGTAGCCGGCACCGCTGAGATTTTCACTGACGGTCTCGACCGAGCCTTCGGCGGCATAGTCCTTGATGTCGTTGGTCATCGACGGCATCCAGTTTCCGAGGAACACGTCGAGATCTTTGTTCTTCAGGGACGCATAGGTCACCGGCACCGAAAGCTGGATCACCTGCGGCTCGTAGCCGAGCGCCGTGAGCAGCACCGAGGCGACGCCGGTGGTCGCCTGGATGTCGGTCCAGCCGACATCGGACAGACGCACCGTCTTGCAGCTTTCCGGATCGCCGGCGAAGGCCCCAGTCGTGGATAGAAAAGCCGCCAGGCCGAGGCCGGCGACGAATGAACTCATACGCGACATGAAAATTCTCCCATTTCAGTTCTCGGTGAAGCGAAGCGACGGTTTTATCTCCGCCTTTGTTCCGTCAGCCAAACATCATTCTGCTGCGGTTTCAAGCACTAAGGCAATCACGAACAACGGCGCAGGCTGGCCGATCAGCGACACGCCCGCCGCTTTCCGGATGGAAGTCGCCTTTTCCCGGTGGAATGTAGGCGCTCCCCCTCCCCGCTTTGTTGCAACTCGGCTTAAAAGGACGGCATGGCCAAGCTGTACTTCCATTATGCGACGATGAATGCCGGCAAGACGACGATGCTGTTGCAGGCCTCGTATAATTACCGCGAGCGCGGCATGACGACGATGCTGTTCATCGCCGGCCACTACCGCAAGGGCGATACCGGGCTGATCTCGTCGCGCATCGGCCTGGAGACGGAAGCCGAGATGTTCCGCGACGGCGACGATCTGTTTGCCCGGGTCGCCGAGCATCACGACCACGCCACGGTCCATTGCGTCTTCGTCGATGAGGCGCAGTTCCTCGAAGAGGAGCAGGTCTGGCAACTCGCCCGCATCGCCGACCGGCTGAACATCCCGGTCATGTGCTACGGCCTGCGCACCGATTTCCAAGGCAAGCTGTTTTCCGGATCGCGCACCCTGCTGGCAATCGCCGACGACCTGCGCGAGGTGCGCACCATCTGCCGTTGCGGCCGCAAGGCGACGATGGTGGTGCGCCTCGGCGCCGACGGCAAGGTGGCGAAACAGGGCGAACAGGTGGCGATCGGCAAGGATGTCTATGTCTCGCTCTGCCGCCGCCATTGGGAAGAAGAAATGGGCCGCGCCGTGCCCGACGATTTCATCGGCTTCACCAAAACCTGACCAGCGCTATTGCTTTCATCCGACCTCCCGGCCGACATTCGTTCACCAATCGCGCCATCGTGCGGCGCTTGTTTAAGGCCTGCTTGCTATTTCAGAACCTCTCAGCCAGAGCCGTCGGGGAGTTCCCATGCTTCGAGCCATTTCGTCTGCCGCTGCTTTCCTCATCGCCGGCGCTCTTGCCGCGCATGCCGACGGCGATGCCGCTCTCGGCAAGAAAGTCTTCAACAGATGCATGGCCTGTCATGAGGCCACGAGCGACCACGACAAGGTCGGCCCGCATCTGCTGGGTGTCGTCGGCCGCACCGCCGGCACCGCGGACAGTTATCTCAGCCGCTACTCGCAGGGGATGAAGGACGCCGGCGCCGCCGGCCTGGTCTGGGACGAAGCAAACCTCGCCGAATACCTGCGGGCGCCGCGGCAGAAGGTCCCCGGCAACAAAATGGCCTTCTCCGGCCTGACCAGCGACGACGACATCGCCAATGTCATCGCCTACCTCAAGGCCGATCCCAAGCCCTGAGCGTCGCTCCCGACCTAAAGTCCAGCCGCGGTTGAAGCGGTGTCTGACCGGACGGCAGTTACACCGTAATCATTGCCTGACTATCCTGCGGTCGGCCTCCTGAAATTCTTTTGTTTTCCTGTAATCCCATGTCTTCCGTCTTTCATTCGCCAAACCCGGCACATATATTCGCGGCGGTTTGCGAAACGAAACCGATGCCGAAGCGGGAGGCCCCAATGGCGACATTGCAGAATTTCGATGCCGAGATTGCCAAGACCAAGCAGGTCGTAGAGGACATGCGCACCAAGATCGAGCAGTCCGGTACTGTGCTCGACACGCTCGCCACCGCCGACAAGAAGATCGGCGACGCCAATTTCGACATCGAGAATGCCCGCATTGAGGATGTGCTGAAGCAGCAGAAGGTGATGGAAGGCAATATCGCCGACCTGATTATCGGCCTCGAGGACGCCACCAACGTCTTCGGCGCCGAATTCGAGAGCATGAAGAACTACACCGGCTGGGAAAATTTCGTCGGTGTCTTCTCCAGCCAGCGCAAGCAGCGCCTGCGCACCGACCGCGTCCGCAACATGTCGCTGGCCGGCAATCTGCAGGAGCTGCTGGCGAAATCCGACACCATCGTCGGCATCCTCAAGGCTCAGAAGCAGGTTCTCGACACGCGCTACAAGACCTCCGAGGCCAGCCTGTCGCAGGTGATCGAGCGCCGCAAGACCACCATGTCCAATCTCGAGACCGTGCAGAAGCGCATCGAGGAGCTCAACCCGATGCTGCTCGACATCGAGAACAAGATCGCCGCCTCGACCAGCCAGAAGGTGCGCACGCAGCTGGAAGGCGAACGCTCGAAACTGGCCACGGAATACAACGAGAAGCAGGCCAAGGAGCAGGAATTGCTGGCCGAAAGCCAGACGCTGGAGCGCTACACCTCGATGTTCCAGACCTTCGTCGATTCGCTCAACAACCAGATCGCGGCGCAATCGACGCTGATCAACAAGCTGACCATCGATACCGAGCAGCGCATCGTTCTGTACAAGGCGCTGGAAGATTCGCTGAAGACCGCCGCCCAACAGGATGTCGCCCACAAGATCAACACGCTGGGCAGCCAGGTCGACAACACCGCCGAAGAGACCATGGCCGGCATTGGTGCCGCCTCGCAAAAGCACATCGGCGATCTGCTTGAAATGCACGAGAAGAACATGGTCGCCACCGCCGACATCCAGCGCCGCAAGAAGCTCGCCGACGATGCCTTCGCCCGCCGCTTCGACGATGTGATGAAGAAGCACAATTCGGCAAATTACGTGCAATCGTAATTGCTGCACGTGCACTGCTCCCAAGGGCTGGCAGCATGACCCCCGAAAACGAAGCTGCGGCGCGCTATTTCTCGGCGATCACGGCGGCACTTGGCGGCCTCGAAGTGTTCATGCGCGACGATCGCTCGCCGCTCTATCGGCACGGCATCGTCGCCAAGGTCGTCGCCGAATATATTGCGCGGCTCGACAAGTCGTTCTCGTGCTGGCGCAACCGGCTGGGCTTCACCGAGACGTTCCGCATCTCGCGCGCCGAAAGCGGTTTTCCGGTCTTCCAGAACCTGCTCGAGTTGGAGAACGACCGGCTCCAGGCCGATGCGCGCCTCGCCAACCTTCCGCTGGCCGATGAGCTGCGCGAGGAAATGGCGGACTTCATCCTGCGCCACAAGGAATTTCCCGAAGCGCTGCAGAAGTCGATGGCCGAGCGGCTTTACCTCGAGGACGTCAAGAGCGAGACCACCTTCGGCCCGTTCACGCTGGCCCAGACGGTCAAGGTGTCGGTCAATCCGAAGACGTTGCGCCCCTATTATCTGGTCCACTGGGCCTGCTTCGACGGCAGCGCCAACCTGCCGCTTGTGTATATGGTGACGGTCGAGGATTCCTCGGACGACATGATCCGGCAGCTTGTCGACTCCAGTGGCAAACTTAATGAGAGGGTCGACATTCCGCTGCCGGTCGACGGCTTGCTCAATCCCGAGCTTGCCCACCGTTTCGACGATTTCACCGAGAAGAATTCCGCCTACGCGCTGTCGCCGGCGACCATCGCGGTCAACCTCGACAAGGATTTCGAGCCGCTGCATCCCAAGCAACTGCGTCGCGTCGTGCTCGGCCCGTTCTATTCTGCAGGGATTACCGACAACAATTCGACGGTGAGCGAAGTGCTGGCCAAGGTGCGCAAGCCGGAAAACGCCTGGCTGCTGACCTGGACCATCCAGGAGGTCTTTTCCAAGGCCGAAAAGCCAGGCCGCAAGGGGCTGTTTTCGAGCGAAAAGACGACGCAGGAATTCTTCATCAATACCGACGATCTCGAGGCCGCGCGGCAAGGCGTGTCGAGCTATGAGAACCATGCGTTGATTCCGCACGAGGCCTATCAGGCGCTCTATGCCGCCGGCGAGGCGCAGAAGATCTTTTCGGGCTACAAGGTCCACATCCTGTCCAAAGGGCAGGTCATCAGCGACGTCTGACCATCAAATCGCGGAGCATCCTCCATGGACACCGGCCTGACCACCATCCCGGAAGCGGCAATTGAAAAGCACCGTGCCACTGCGCAAAGTTTCATCACTCGCATCGTCGTGCTGGAGGACCCATCGCGCGAGTCCGGCACCGCGCTTGCCGGCACCAACCGCCGCTTCGTCTCTACCGTCTCGGTCGGCTCGGTGCGCCGCACGCGCGAGGTCGAGCTCTCCAAAACCGTCGCCGCCGTCCATTCCGACGACCAGTTGCTGACTATCCCGCAGCACACGCTGTTGTTTCGCGCCCGGCGCGGCACAGCGATAGCGCTGGCCATATCGGATGTCTTCGCCGAGGGCTCGGACCTCGAAAGTCTGCAGGCGAAAAACGCCCGCGCGCCGCTCGAAGGCGATGAAGCTGCCACCTTCAAGAAGCTGCTGTCGGCCTCTGCCTACATCTCCGCCTTCAGCCTTGCCTCCTATTTGTTCCAGCTGATCGACAGCGACGGCGAGGCGCCGAACGACACGCCCGAGCCGGACTTTCTGTTCGACACGCCACAGGATGCGGTGAAGTCGATCGTGGCCGGGCTCGACAGGGCGATAGCAGGTTCGAAGGACGATGCCGATCTGATGACCCGCGCCCGCGCCTTTGCCCGCGTCGCCATCGACGGGCTGCTGGCGCGAAAGGGCCGCTTCGACGGCATCGGTCCGTTCGAGAACGCGCATATCCGCATCGACGTCGACGATTTTACCCTTGACGGCTTCGACGTCGCGCCGGGTAAGCGGGCAAAGCCGCTGGTGATGACCTTCAAAAAACCGGAAGAGGTCGTCGGCAACCACATCGCCAAATACCAGTCGGTCAAGCTTGCCAAGATGCTGATGGCCTACGATTTCGAGCGCGAGCTGAACCCGTTCGTCGAGCTCGGCGGCTTCCTGTTCACTTTTATCGGCGATGGCGCGCCCGGCACCGGCAAGACAACCTTGATCCAGATGATCGCCGGTCTTCTCAATGGTTATTGCCAGGTCGCCGGCTATCCCTTCGCCTACGAGAATTTCGGCGTCGACCAGATCTCCTCCTACCAGGGCAAGTCGGGCCAGAACTGCCGCCAGTTCATCAACAATGTGCTGAACCCGCGCGTCATCGGCTTCGGCACCATCGACGATATCGACCAGGTGGCGGCACGCCGGTCCGACGACCGCGCCTCGGCCGGCCAGCAGGAAATCACCGGCGTCCTGATGGACGCCTTTGGAGGTGCGGCGACCGTGGTGCGCGGCAACTGCTCGTTCGGCATGTTCTCCAACTATCCCGAAAACGTCGACGACGCGCTACGCCAGCGCGCCGGCGCGCGCTGGCTGGTCGACGGCCCGCAGAGCCGCGACGACTACATCGACATTTTCGTCCTGCTCGCCGGCAAGAACCACAAGATCCCGCTCGGCGACCACAAGCTCTATGCGGCGCAAGAGATCCAGCGCGCGGTGATCGAAGCTTACGAGGAGCATGAGAAGCCACAGGAAGACGGGTTGATGAAGGTCTATGAGCGCTACATGAAGGAGAATGGCGCGCCAAAGACGATGGCCGACATCGGCACTTATCTGCATATGATCAAGGATGCCGAGCCGCGCTTTACCGGCCGCGCCATCAAGAACGTTACCGATGCCATCAAGATGCGCGCCATGGACATCGAATTGCCGGACGAGTGGTTCGAAAAGCCGGAAGCCTTCATGCACAAGGGTTACGACGACAAGAAAGCGATGATCGAGGAGCTGCGCGGGCCATTCTCGATGGACATGATCATGCAGGAGATCAACCGCTACGCGGATTCCGAGTTCCGCTATTCCGACAAGTCCGATGATGCGGCGGTGACCAAGATGATCCGCGACACCCGTCTGCGGGAGCGTGCCGTGCGCGAGATCGAGGAGTTGAAGAAAAAGGGGCTGTGGAATGCGTGAGGTTTCTTCTCGCCGGATACCACTGCCCCTGGTGCGCTGCATAAGCTCCCACAGCAACGCTGAAAGACGTGGCTCAAAAGCTGACGCCCCCCTCTCCCCGTTCTTCACGGGGAGAGGGTAAGGGTGAGGGGCAGCGCATGCGTGGACCAGAAATAGACATAACCAAGCGCGCAAGGCGCCTGCGTCAATCCGACAACGATGCAGAAACCGCGCTCTGGATGGAGTTGCGCGACCGCAGACTGAACGGCCATAAATTCGTACGGCAGTTGCCGATAGGCTCTTACTTCGCCGATTTCGCCTGCAGAGACTGCCAGCTGGTCGTCGAAGTCGATGGCAGTCAGCATGTCGGCAGCCAATATGATCGAATCCGGGATCGCTTCATCGTCTCGAATGGCTGGTCCATGCTGCGCTTTTGGAACGTCGACGTATTGAAGGACCGGGAAGCAGTCCTTGAGACAATATTGGCTGCGATCGAAGGACGCCTCGAACGCCATATCGAAACGCATGATCTTCGATTTGTCGCCGCCAAAGGGTATGGAGAGACATGTCCTTGACCGTTCGCGCCGCCCCTCACCCTTACCCTCTCCCCGTGAAGAACGGGGAGAGGGGGGCGTCACCGCTGGAGCTCGATCCTCCAGCGCAAGATCCATTGGTATCGCGCACATGAGCCCCGCCAAGAAACCCGATCTGTTGCGCGACAACGAGCTGATCTACGGCCGGCTGCTGACGATCGACGAGCCGCATCTGATCCAGCGCTACAACAAGGCGATGGTCGCGTTCGGCTTGAAGCCGACCAAGCTGAAAAGCTTCGAGATCGATCGCACTGGCTTCTCGCCGCAAGTCGCCGAGGAATGCGGCGACTACAGCTACCTCGATCCGAACGAGGTCAACCGCCGCTTCATCATCCTGACGCCGTCGCAGATCGACCTGCCGGTGGTGCACACGGCATTCTCCAACACTTCGCTGCTGATGTACGAGTTCATGTCCAAGAACCAGCGCGCCATCGATGCGCTGACGATCAAGGACGTCATCTACGGCGAGATCGAGGATTCGGTCCCCAAGGTCGACGACATCGAGGACCTGCTGTCGATCAATCAGGTCGAGTTCAAGGTGTTGTCGGCGGAGGATGTGCTCGGCAAGGCCGCCGAACTCGGCAAGCTGGTCGACCGGCTGAAGCAGGAGCCGGATGCCTGGCGCGACAACGCCATGCTGGCCCACATGGTCGAGCTGGCGAAGATCTGCGGCGACATCCGCGAGAATGCGCTGGTGCCGGACCAGGTGATCTTCCGCCACAATGCCTATTGGACCAGCCATTTCGGCGGGCTCTATGTGTTTGTCGATCCGGACGTGACGACGGTGATCAGCGACCCGGCAGCGCCGGGCTTTCGCCGCTCGCGGCCATGGCAGGTGAGTTACCTTTCGATCCACGACGCCGACAAGGTGTTCAAGTTCCTCGCCTCGACCGGCCGCATCGAGCTGCCGCGCGCCTCATGGATCGAAACCTCCGGTTATCTCGAGCATCGCGCCGAAATGGTGGTGCGCGCGCTGATCCGCGACGCCGATCCCGACCGCAATCTGACCGACGTCGACAAGGTCTGGCTGCAGACCTGGATCCACGGCCATACCGATCTGATCACCAGGGACGGCAATTTTCCCTTCCTCAACGCCGCCAAGCGCGAGATCGCCCAGCTCGGCCATCTCAAGATCGAGGACGTGTTCCCGCAGCAGCGCTTCCTGGTCATCCGCGCCAAGCCGGACCATCCGGACGCCTGGCTGACCAACCAGCTGATCTCGGACTTCGTGCCGCAGGACTTCGTTTCGCGTTACGTCTTCAACAAGCCGGGCTTCTACAGGGACTATGAAGGCTTCAGCGACGCCTGGCGATCGCATGTTGTGGACGTTCTGAAAACCACATATCTGAAGGACAAGGTGGCGTTTCGCACACGCCTCTACGGCTTGACTGACTGAGGGGGTGACATCGCCATGCTTGATCCGATCGTGAATTTCTTCACCCGGATTTTCCAGTGGATTGGCCGCGGCATCGGCCTGCTCATCGGCGCGATCCTGTGGCCGTTCCTGTGGGCGGGGCGCTGGTACACGCAACGCGGCTGGATCCTGAAGGCGGTGCTCGGCCTGGCTGTCCTCGTGCTGATCGGCCTCTATGTCAATTTCTTCTACGCCACCCAGTGGTGGAACAATTTCGACCCGAATTACGTCGACAAATACACGTTCGAAAAACGCAACAGCTCCGCCGGTGAACAGGTTTCCGCCGGCGCCGGCACCGACACGGCCAAGACCTGCGGAAATTCAGCCATTGCCCAGGTTGCGGCCGACCTGACCGACTTCAACGTCAACCAGAATGCCTGGGTGTCGTCGATGATCCTTTACAAGCTCGGCCTGTTCGGCATCGACTGGGACCACACGCCGTTCATGGACAACAAGGCGTCGTTCCAGCGCGGCATCAACCAGGCGGTGCGGCGCACGGCGACCGAGCTTGCCGACAATCTCGGCCGCGTCCGCACCACCTCGCAGATCGACGCCGACCTGCAGGACGCCCGCGGCAATCTGCAGTTCGATGAGGAAACCTGGTATTTCGGCTTGAACCCGTTCGGGCCCAAGACGCCGACGCCGAGCTACTATCGCGATGCGGTGCGCAAGCTGCGTTCCTTCAACGCCCGCCTCGCAGCCTGCCAGGCGACGTTCGATGCCCGCGCCGACAATCTCAAGCAGTATATCGACCGCATTTCGTCCGATATCGGTTCGACCTCGGCGATCCTCAAGGAGCGTGCCGAAAACCACAATAATGGCTGGTTCGACACACGCGCCGACGACCGCTTCTGGTTCGCCTATGGCCAGCTCTATGCCTATTACGGGCTGATGAAGGGCGCACAGGCCGACTTCGAGGACGTCATCAAGGAAAAGCACCTGCAGAACCTGTGGGATACGATGGACGCGCAATTCGTCTCGGCGCTGCGCATCCAGCCCTTCATCATCGCCAATGGCCGCGAGGACGGCTGGCTATTGCCGACACATCTGACGACGATGGGGTTTTACATACTCAGGGTGCGCTCGAACATGGTCGAGATCAGCAACGTGCTGACGCAGTAGCGGATCGTCCCGCACAGCCGGCGCTGGTGAATTTGCGCCGTTGCTTCTGTCGCTTTTCGCGTATTACGCGGCTGTTTTGAGACGGCGGAACCGCGCCTGCTCTGGCTTCTATACGGCGCGGCAACCGGCGCGAAAAGAACCTGTAGCAGGGCAGCCGGCCGCAGAGGCATTTTCTTCGCAGGAAACATAGTTGCATGAAAGTTGACGCCGCGGCAGCGACAGGGGTAGAACATGCCCGCGCCTGCAATGCCGGGCTATTCGTGCGACCACACTAGTCAAATCCGTCCAATTCAGAGGGAAGTCGTCCATGGCCGAAGTGAAGTCCGACATCGAGATCGCGCGCGGCGCCAGGAAGAAGCAGATCCAGGAGATCGGCCAGAAGATTGGCATTCCGAGCGAACATCTTCTGCCCTACGGCCACGACAAGGCGAAGATCTCGGCCGAGTTCATCAAGTCGGTGAAGGGCAACAAGGATGGCAAGCTGATCCTCGTCACCGCCATCAACCCGACACCGGCCGGCGAAGGCAAGACGACGACGACGGTGGGCTTGGGCGATGGCCTCAACCGCCTCGGCAAGAAGGCCATCGTCTGCATCCGTGAGGCTTCACTCGGACCGAATTTCGGCGTCAAGGGCGGTGCCGCCGGCGGCGGCTACGCGCAGGTTGTGCCGATGGAGGACATGAACCTCCACTTCACCGGCGATTTCCACGCCATCACCACCGCCCATAATCTGCTGTCGGCGCTGATCGACAACCACATCTACTGGGGCAACGAGCTCGGCATCGACACCCGCCGTGTCGTCTGGCGCCGCGTCATGGACATGAACGACCGGTCGCTGCGCGAGATCATCTGTTCGCTCGGCGGCGTCGCCAACGGTTTCCCGCGCGAGGCCGGTTTCGACATCACAGTCGCCTCGGAAGTCATGGCCATCCTGTGCCTGTCGACCGACCTGAAGGACCTGGAAAAGCGCCTCGGCGACATCATCGTCGCCTATCGTCGCGACAAGTCGGCCGTCTATGCCCGCGACCTCAAGGCCGACGGTGCGATGGCCGTACTCTTGAAGGACGCCATGCAGCCCAATCTCGTGCAGACGCTGGAGAACAACCCGGCCTTCGTGCATGGCGGCCCCTTCGCCAACATCGCGCATGGCTGCAACTCCGTCGTTGCCACGACGACGGCGCTGAAGCTTGCCGACTACGTCGTCACCGAAGCCGGTTTCGGCGCCGATCTCGGTGCCGAAAAGTTCTTCGACATCAAATGCCGCAAGGCCGGCCTGAGGCCCGCCGCGGCGGTCATCGTCGCCACGGTTCGCGCCATGAAGATGAATGGCGGCGTCAAGAAGGAGGACCTCGGCAAGGAGAACGTCGAGGCGGTCAAGAAGGGATGTGCGAATCTCGGCCGCCACATCGAGAACATCCGCCAGTTCGGTGTGCCGGCTGTGGTCGCCATCAATCATTTCTACTCCGACACAGAGGCCGAGATCCAGGCGATGAAGGACTACGTCGCCTCGATGGGCGAAGAGGCGATCCTGTGCAAGCACTGGGCCCAGGGATCGGCCGGTATCGAGGAACTGGCCAAAAGAGTCGTGGCATTGGCCGAATCCGGCGCGTCGCAATTCGCCCCGCTGTATCCCGACGCCATGCCGCTGTTCGAGAAGATCAACACCATCGTCCAGCGCATCTATCGCGGTTCCGAAGCGATCGCCGACAAATCGGTGCGCGACCAGCTCCACGCCTGGGAGCACGCCGGCTACGGTCATTTGCCGGTCTGCATGGCCAAGACGCAATATTCCTTCTCCACCGATCCGAATCTGCGCGGCGCGCCGACCGGCCACACCGTACCGGTGCGCGAGGTCAGGCTGTCTGCCGGCGCCGGCTTCGTCGTCATCATCTGCGGCGAGGTGATGACCATGCCCGGCCTGCCCAAAGCGCCATCCTCGGAAAAGATTTTCCTGAACGAAATGGGCCAGATCGAAGGCCTGTTTTAGGGATAATCAACGCTTGAACGGCAAAGGGCGCCGCAACGCTGCGGCGTCCTTCTGCCTGTTCGCAACAGTCTCCTACGCCGCGCTTCGCGCCAGCGCGTGCTGGTTGGAGGCATAGGGTGTGTCGTGCTGGGGTACCACGCCGGTCTTCAGGCAATCGATCCACTCGGCGGTTTTGAGAACGGCCGCGAAGCGCGACTGCAATACGATCGTCACGACGCGATGGATTTCCTCCCCCGAAGCGTAGCCGGCGCTGTTGGCGTACGGCAATGACCCCGTTGCGTCCGACAGGAACTCGACCTCGAAGCCCATATGCACGGCGTGGATGACCGTCGACAGATCGCAATTGTGCGTCATGTAGCCGATGACCGTGATCGTATCGATAGAGTTGGCGCGCAGCCACTCCTCAAGGTCTGTGCCGGTGAAGGCGCTGGGCAAGTTCTTTTCGATGTAGTGGTCACGGTTTCGCCTGGCGATTTCCGGGTGCAACTCGGCGCCATGGCTGCCCTTGGCGAAGACCGGTGAGGTTTCCGGCGCCAACTGTTTGATGACCACCACCTTGACGCCTGCCTCGGTGGCCGCATCCATCGCTCGCGCCACATTGACGACGCTGTCGCGGAAGGGCGGATGCTGGATGGCGAGGTTGCCGCCGTCATAGTCGTTTTGAACATCGATGACGATGAGGGCGCGGCGTGGAGCTTTGCCTTTGGCTGGTTGCGACATGGGGTTTTCCTTTCCCGTTGGACATTGATGGGTGCACGATAACCTCGGCACCGGATTGCAAAAAGTGTCCCGATTGACATTATTCAAAAGAATTGGGACAATCGGCCTCACCCGTTGCTGGAGCTCCCATGACCGATCCTGCCGTTGCCGCCATCGCCTTCGATGGCATCAGCCCGTTTCATCTCTCCGTGCCGTGTCTCGTGTTCGGCGCGGATCGCACGGAGCTCGGCCTGCCGCGCTTCGACTTCCGGGTCTGCGCGATTGAGGACGGGCCGATCCGCACCGATGCCGGGCTGACCATCGGCGTCCCGCACGGGCTTTCCGCGCTCGATGACGCCGACATCGTCATCGTGCCAAGCTGGAAGGATCTCGGGAGCTCGCCTCCAGCCGCATTGATCGACGCGTTGCTTGGCGCGCACGAGCGCGGCGCGCTGATCGTCGGACTGTGCTTGGGAACGTTCGCTGTTGCGGCGACCGGACTGCTTTCGGGGCGGCCAGCGGCGACGCACTGGGCCTACGCGGATCAGCTGCAGGAACTCTATCCCGACATTCTCGTTGAACCGGAAGTGCTCTACATCGACAATGGTGATGTCGTGACATCCGCCGGCGTCGCCGCCGGGCTCGACTGCTGCCTGCACGTCGTACGGGCTCGTTACGGCGCGGAGGCGGCACTTCGCCTTGCCCGGCAGATCGTGCTTTCTCCGCACAGGCAGGGCGGGCAGGCGCAATTCATCGAACGTCCCATCGCCAGGACCGGCAATGCGGACCGCTTCACCCAGGCTCTCGAAGCGGTGCGCAAAACCCTGGGTGAGCCGCACTGTCTGGACAGCGTTGCCGGTCACGCCGGCCTCACCCGCCGGACGTTCACGCGCCGTTTCCAGAAAACGATCGGCACCAGTTTCGGCGACTGGCTGACCGACCAGCGCGTCCAGCTGGCGCAACGGCTGCTGGAAGCAACGGAAAAATCGATGGACACGGTTGCGTTCGAGGCCGGCTTCGGCAGCGCTACCTCGCTGCGCCAGCATTTCGCAGCGCGCCTCAGAACCTCGCCGGCGCAGTACCGGCGCGAATTCTCGAGGAATGCTCAGGAGGAGCGCGTGGCGCACATGCCGAGGTGAAATTCGGCTCGCGCTCGATTCCAGGGCAATCGCTTCAGTGCCGACGTTGGACTGCCAGCTGGCCCGAGTAGGCTATCTTTTCTCTCGAAGCGATTGCCCTGCTCTAGATCCTGTCGTGCTTGAAAGGCTTTGCGTCATCTGTCATATATTAAAGCGACAGATGACGCGAAGAGGGCTCGCCGTAGCGATGGCATTGGAAAAGGCTGCGCCAGCAGCAAAAAACAATGAACTTCAGAAGGTAGCGAAATTGCTAGGCGGCAGCCGCATTCTGGCAAGGCGCCTCAGCAGCGCTTTGGATGCCCACGAGTTGCTTCTGCACGGCCTGCCGGCTTCAGCGCTGGACCATCTTATCGGGCAACTCGTCTTCATCCAGAAGACCGATTCGCTGGAGAAGGCCGTCGGCATGAGCCTGCGCACCTACCAGCGCCGCAAGGATGCTCCGTCCAAGCCTCTCAGTCAGGACAAGAGCGGACGAACCTGGAAGTTCGCGGAGATCCTGTCGAAAGCTACCGACGTGTTCGGTTCGCAGGCGGAGGCAGAGCAATGGCTGGAGCGCCCGGCGATTGGGCTCGACCAGCGTCGTCCAATCGACCTTCTGGCGACGCCGGCGGGGATCGAGCTTGTAGAAGACTATCTGGAACGGCTTGAATATGGCGTTTATGCATGACGCCGCTGCCGGCGGCGCTTGGTGGCTCCGACCTCATCGGATGGCGCCTCGATCAAGCCGCGTTTGCGCCTACATGGGACAGTGGCGAGGGCGCATACAGGGTGGGCGGACGCTGGAACAGCAAGGGCGTGCGCGCCGTCTACTGCTCGATCGATCCGTCGACTGCGATCCTCGAGGTTGCGGTTCATAAGGGCTTCAGGGCGCTCGACACGATAGCGCATGTCATGACGGCAGCGATCGTCAGCGATGTCGCGGATGTGCATATCGTCGACCCCGCCGCCGTGCCCAACCCCAACTGGTTGCGCCCGGGCATTCCGAGCTCCGGGCAACAGGCGTTTGGCGACGATCTTCTGCAACGGCACCGGTTCGTGGTGATTCCGAGCGCGGTATCGCAGCGTAGCTGGAACCTGATCTTCGACGCGAGCCTCGCCAGAGGGGCATACGCCATGAAGACCAGGAGGCGTTTGCGCTCGACACACGGTTGCATCCACCTCCGGCCAAGTGACATAGCCGCCCCCATGTCCATCAGAACGAGGACGTGACCGGCGACAGAAGCACGGTGCTCAGTTGTTGCTGATTACCCGTGCCGGATTGCCGACCACCGTGGTGTTCGCCGCCACGTCGCGCGTCACCACAGCACCGGCGCCGACGATGGCGCCATCGCCGATCCTGACTCCGCCGAGGATGACGGCACTGCCGCCGATCCAGGCATTGTCGCCGATCTCGACCGGCTTGGCGATCTCCAGCCCTGTCCGTCGCCCGGCAGCCTCCTTGTGGTGCTCGGCGCAATAGATCTGCACATTCGGGCCGAGCAGCGTTCCCTTGCCGATGCGCACTGGCGCCGTGTCGAGAATGATGCAGCCGGCATTGAGAAAAACGCGGTCGCCGAGAAAGATGTTGAAGCCATAGGCGCAGTGGAACTGCGCCTCGATCCGGGCGCCCTCGCCCGCAGCGCCGAGCAGCGTCCGCAATCCAGGCCCGATATCGCCACGCTGCCGGGGTGGCAGGCTGTTGTGCTCGAACACCGCGTCTCGCGCCGTGATGCGCAACGCCTCCAGTTCCGGATCGAGGCAGCAATACCACTCGCCCGCCGCCATTTTCATGCGTTCGCTTCCGGCCATGGCTGCAACTCCAGTTTCAACTTTGCCAAAGCACAAGTGGTGAAAAAACGGAAGCGCCGGCGGCGACACCACCTCTGGTCAAATACCGGACCTATGGTAGCTTGCCCTCTCGGACCTGTCCCAAGCCGGCCATCGAGGGGATCAATCATGCTGTACATTTTTGCACTCCTGATTGGCATCGTTGCCGGGCTTCGCGCCATGACCGCGCCCGCCGCCGTCGCCTGGGGCGCCTGGCTTGGCTGGTTGCCGGTCGCGGACACCTGGGCGAGCTTCATGGGCCACTGGATCGCCGTCGGCATCTTCACCATCCTGGCCATCGCCGAACTGGTCACCGACCAGCTGCCCTCGGCGCCGAGCCGCAAGGTGCCGCAGCAATTCGGCACGCGTATCGTCTTGGGCGCTTTCACCGGCGCGGTGATCGGCGCCACCGGTGGCGCCATCATCGGCGGCCTGATCGCCGGCGCCGTTGGCGCGGTGATCGGCACGCTGGGCGGCGCCGAGGCGCGTAAACGCCTGGCCGCCGCCTTCGGCAAGGACCCGCCGGCCGCCTTCATCGAGGACGCTGTGGCGATCGTCGGCGGGCTTCTGATCGTGGCGGCGGTGGCATGACGGCAAAGACATTCGACGCCATTATCGTCGGTGCCGGGCAGGCCGGCCCACCGCTCGCCGGCAGGCTGAATGCGGCCGGCATGAGCGTGGCGCTGATCGAGCGAAAGCTGGTCGGCGGCACTTGCGTCAACACCGGCTGCACGCCGACCAAAACGATGGTGGCAAGCGCTTATGCCGCGCATCTCGCCCGCTCCGCCGCGGATTACGGGGTGACGCTATCCGGTCCCGTCGGCGTAAACTACAAGGCGATCAAGGCGCGCAAGGACAAGGTCTCCAACGACGCCCGCGGCAATCTCGAAGACTGGATTGCCGGCATGGACAAATGCACGCTCTATCGCGGCCATGCGCGCTTCGTAAGCGCCAACACGGTGCGCGTCGGCGACGATCTGCTGAGCGCCGAAAAGATATTCCTCAACACCGGCGGCCGCGCCTCGGTGCCCGACCTGCCCGGCATCGACGGCATTTCTTACCTGACCAATTCCTCGATGATGGATCTCGACGTGCTGCCGCGCCATCTCATCGTTGTCGGCGGCAGCTATGTCTCGCTCGAATTCGCGCAGATGTTCCGCCGCTTCGGTTCCGAAGTCACGGTCATCGAAAAAAGCCCGCGTCTGATCGGTCGCGAGGACGAGGATGTCTCGGACGCCATTTTGTCGATCCTCGAAAACGAAGCCATTGCCGTCCATCTCGGCGCCGACGACATCCGCTTCGCCAGGCGAGGCAACGAAATCGCCGTGACCTTCTCGCCAGGCAAGGCGGCTGCGGTCGGCTCGCATGTGCTGCTGGCGCTCGGCCGCACGCCAAACACCGACGATCTCGGCCTCGACAAAGCCGGCGTCGAGGTCGACAAACGCGGCTTCATCGTCGTCGACGACCAGTTGCGCACCAGCGTGCCCGGCATCTGGGCGATGGGCGACTGCAACGGCAAGGGCGCCTTCACCCACACCTCGTACAACGATTACGAGATCGTCGCCGCCAACCTGCTCGACAACGATCCGCGCAAGGTCAGCGACCGCATCGAGGCCTATGCGCTCTATATCGACCCACCACTCGGCCGCTGCGGCATGACCGAAGCCGCGGTAAGGAAATCCGGCCGCCGCGCCTTGGTCGGCCAGCGGCCAATGACCCGCGTCAGCCGTGCAGTCGAAAAAGGTGAGACGCAAGGCTTCATGAAGATCCTGGTCGATGCCGACACCAACGAGATCCTCGGCTGTTCGGTGCTCGGCCCGGGCGGCGACGAGGCGGTGCACTGCGTGCTCGACCTGATGTATGCCAAGGCGCCGGTCAGCACGCTGGCGCGCGCCGTGCACATCCACCCGAATGTCTCGGAGCTTCTGCCGACCATCGCCCAGGAACTCAAGCCGCTGGTGTGACGGCCGGGTAGAATCGTGCGCCCATGGCGGCGCCGGCTGGACCAATCGACAGCCCAGCGGCAAAAGGGCATGTGTTCCGCCTCTTCTCCCGGAGGCATCCCATGCAGAAGTCCATCGAACGCGTCGCCGGCGACAGCGAAGGCGTTTCCTACGAATTCCCCGTCTTCCGCTTCGCCGGAACGGACAAGACGGCGCCTTCCGTCTATCTGCAGGCGGCACTTCATGCCGGCGAATTGCCGGGCGTCGTCGCCATCGACATGCTGATGCCGATGCTCAGCAAGGCGGAAGCCGAAGGCCGCATCACCGGCAATATGACCATCGTGCCCTGGGCTAATCCGATCGGCCGCGCGCAATATCTTTACGGCGACCATCAGGGCCGCTTTCATCTAGGCACGCGCACCAATTTCAATCGCGGCTTTCCGCGGCTCGCCGCGCCCGACCTCACGCTGCTGCCGGCGCACGGCACGGTCGACCAGCGGCTGAAAACGCGGCTGCTGCAGCTCTCCATCGGCCACGACATCGTGCTCGACCTGCATTGCGACGATGAGGGCCTCGCCTATCTTTACGTCCACACCAGCCTGTGGCCGGCCATGGCGGATTGTGCAGCGGCCATAGGCGTCGATGCGGTGATGCTGTGGGACGAAGACCCCGACGGCACCTTCGAAGGCGCCTCGATCATGCCGTATCAGAACGTTCCCGCCGACGTCGCGTGCCTCGACCGGCGCGTCGCCACCACCGTCGAATATCGCGGCATACTCGATGTCGACGGCGCCCACGCCGGCGCCGATGCCGAAGGGCTCTACCGGCTGCTGGTGGCGCGCGGCGTCATCCAGGACCAGGCGCTGCCCGCGCCTGGCAGCTTCGTTGGGCTCGTCGCGCCGCTCGAAAACATCGAGATGATGCCGGCGCCCCGCTCGGGCGCGATCCTTTACGACGTGAAGCCGGGCGACCGCGTCGCCAAGGGTGCGCGCCTTGCCACCATCGTCCACGCGCCCGGCGAGCCCGACGGCCGCACGGAAGTGTTGGCGCCGCAGGCTGGCCTCATCCTGACGCGGCGTTCCCGCCGCATCATCCGCGCCGGCGAAGACCTCTTGAAGCTGGTCGGCGACGGGACGAGCGCCGATGCAAGGTCGGGAACGCTGGACGACTGACGCACCCCGCCAGGCTACCCCGAAATCGCCTGTCGCGCCTTGGCCTCCAGCCATTCGGCCATCTGCCGGTACGGCACCGGACCATGGCTCACGCGGGCGACGCCGAGTTCGGCAAGCCTCTGGCGCGGCGGCACATGCGCCAGGGCAATGATGTTGACCGGCAATGCCGTTGCCTCGCAGAGCGCCTCGATCAGGCCTTCATCGGCAAGCCCAGGCGCAAAGAAGCCATGCGCTCCGGCCCTTTCGTAGGCGTGCGCCCGCTCGATCGCCTGATCGAGAAGAGCCTTGTCGTGCGCACTCGGTTTAGTCTTCAGGAAAATGTCGGTTCGGGTGTTAATGAAGGCCGGAATACCCGACGTCTTCACCGCCGCTGCAGCCGCTTCGATCCGCCTCACCTGTATGGCGATGTCGTGCAGCCCACTGCCGCCGACGATCTGATCCTCGAAATTAAAGCCGACGGCTCCAGCCTGCACGGCGAGCGTCACGCTGCGGGCGACAACCTCCGGAGCGACCCCGTAACCCCCCTCGAGGTCCATGGTTACCGGCACATCCACCGCCGCAACGATGCGTTTGATGTTTTCGAGCGCCAGTTCCAACGGGATTTTCTCGCCATCGGCGAATCCGAAAGCGGCCGCGACCGGCCAGCTTCCGGTGGCGATGGCCTTGGCCCCTGCTTTCTCGATGATCTTGGCGGAGCCTGGGTCCCAGGCATTGTAGAGGACAATCGGGTTTCCCTTGACATGGAGGGAATGGAACGTCCGTGCGCGGTCGAACTGCTGGGTCATTTGATGTTTTCCCGTCTTCCTGCTGTTTGATGCAGAGTCTAGGCAGGACTGCCGGTCTTGGCCATGTGCCATGGGTTGCGAAAGCGGCAGCCACCCCACAGACTTTCAAACCTGTTGCGCATACCGCTTTTCGCGGCTATGGATTTCGCCATGAATATGCGTTCGATCAAGACCATTTGGTGGTGGGCTCGCTGACAGCGGCCTGTTCGAACGCGTTCGCGTGACAATAGAGGGTGGCCGCAGCGGAATGTCCGGGCGGCCATTTGTTTTTTCAAGCCATTCCCGGGTCCGTTGCCCCAAAGACGCTGATGGAGACGGCAATGACGACGAAAATTCTGGAGAATGGCGCCGAGCGCTTCGTCACGGCGGGTGGCGTGGCGATTACCCGCCAGCGCCATGACCGGCCTTACGAGGGGGCGATCGACGGCTATGTCGATGGCCTGAATTCGCGCCGCGGCGCCGTGTTCTCCTCGAATTACGAATATCCTGGCCGCTATACGCGCTGGGATACCGCCATCATCGATCCGCCGCTGGTGATCTCGGCACGCGGCCGCGCCATGCGCATCGAGGCGCTGAACCGCCGCGGCGAGGTGCTTTTGCCGGTGATCGGCACGGTGCTTGCCGGCCTTGACGATGTCACGATCGCCGAGACGTCGAATAAACTCATCCGCCTCGAGGTCGCCAGGCCCGGCCGTGTCTTCACCGAAGAGGAACGCAGCCGCGTTCCCTCCGTCTTCACCGTGCTGCGCGCCATCACCGCTTTGTTCAAGACCGAGGAAGACGCCAATCTCGGCCTCTATGGCGCCTTCGGCTACGATCTCGCCTTCCAGTTCGATCCGGTCGACTACAAGCTCGAGCGCAAGCCAAGCCAGCGCGACCTCGTGCTGTTCCTGCCCGACGAGATCCTCGTCGTCGACCATTATTCGACCAAGGCCTGGACCGACCGCTACGACTATTCCGGCGATGGCTTCTCGACCGAAGGCCTGCCGCGCGACGAAATCGTCGAGCCGTTCAGGACCGCCGACCGCATCCCGCCGCGCGGCGACCACGAGCCCGGCGAATATGCCAAGCTGGTGCGCAAGGCGATGAAGAGCTTCGAGCGCGGCGACCTGTTCGAAGTGGTGCCGGGGCAGATGTTCTACGAACGCTGCGAAACCCAGCCCTCCGAGATTTCCCGCAAGCTGAAGAGCATCAACCCTTCGCCCTATTCCTTCTTCATCAATCTCGGCGAGGGCGAATATCTGATCGGCGCCTCGCCGGAAATGTTCGTGCGCGTCAACGGCCGCCGCGTCGAGACCTGCCCGATCTCCGGTACCATCAAGCGCGGCGACGACGCCATCTCCGACAGCGAGCAGATCCTGAAGCTGCTCAATTCGAAGAAGGACGAATCCGAACTCACCATGTGCTCGGACGTCGACCGCAACGACAAGTCGAGGGTCTGCGAGCCGGGCTCGGTGCGCGTCATCGGCCGCCGCCAGATCGAAATGTACTCCCGCCTGATCCACACCGTCGACCACATCGAGGGGCGGCTGCGCGAAGGCATGGACGCCTTCGACGCCTTTCTGTCGCATGCCTGGGCGGTCACCGTCACCGGCGCGCCGAAATTATGGGCCATGCGCTTCATCGAGCAGAACGAGAAGAGCCCGCGCGCCTGGTATGGCGGGGCGATCGGCATGGTCAATTTCAACGGTGACATGAACACCGGCCTGACGCTTCGCACCATTCGCATCAAGGACGGCATCGCCGAGGTGCGCGCCGGCGCCACGCTGCTCTTCGACAGCATTCCCGAGGAAGAAGAAGCCGAAACCGAACTGAAGGCATCCGCCATGCTCTCCGCCATCCGCGACGCCAAATCAGGCAATGCCGCCAGCACCGAACGCAGCACCGCGCGTGTCGGCGACGGCGTCAACATCCTGCTGGTCGACCACGAGGACAGTTTCGTCCATACGCTCGCCAACTATTTCCGCCAGACCGGCGCCAACGTCTCGACGGTGCGCACGCCGGTGCCGGACGAGATCTTCGACCGGCTGAAGCCAAACCTGGTCGTGCTGTCGCCCGGCCCCGGCACGCCGAAGGACTTCGACTGCGCCGCCACCATCAAGCGGGCCCGTGCGCGCGACCTGCCGATCTTCGGCGTCTGCCTCGGGCTGCAGGCGCTGGCCGAGGCCTATGGCGGCGAGCTGCGCCAACTGCACATCCCGATGCATGGCAAGCCGTCGCGCATCCGCGTGTCGAAGCCGGGCATCATCTTCTCCGGCCTGCCCAAGGAGGTGACGGTCGGCCGCTATCATTCGATCTTTGCAGATCCGGTGCGGCTGCCCGATGGTTTTGTCGTCACCGCCGAGACCGAGGACGGCATCATCATGGCCTTCGAGCACCGCAAGGAGCCGATCGCCGCAGTGCAGTTCCACCCGGAGTCGATCATGACGCTCGGCCACAATGCCGGCATGCGCATCATCGAGAACATTGTCGCGCACCTGCCGCGCAAGGCCAAGGAAAAGGCCGCTTAATTCGAGGGCTCAGCGTTGGGATCTTTTCCCCAGTGACCGCGGCAGAAATCAAAGCCGCCGCCAGGCAGAAGGTCGCCAGCCTCGCCTTCTGGTCGATCGTCGTCGCCTGCGTCGTGCTCGGCCTGAAGCTGGTGGCCTGGTACGTCACCGGTTCGGTCGCGCTTTATTCGGACGCGCTGGAATCGATCGTCAACGTCATTGCCTCGGCCGCCGCCTATTGGGCGATCCAGGTCAGCTACAAGCCAGCCGACCAGGACCATCCGTTCGGCCACCACAAGGCCGAGTATTTCTCGGCCGTCCTCGAAGGCGTGCTGATCGTGCTTGCCGCCTTGCTGATCCTCAATGAGGTCTGGTGGTCCTGGCAGCATCCTGCGCCGCTGGAACAGCCATGGACCGGCCTTGCCGTCAATGGCGTCGCAACGGTCATCAACGCCGTCTGGGCCTTGACGCTGATCCGCACCGGCCGAAGCGAAAAATCGCCGGCTCTCGTTGCCGACGGCAGGCACATCATGACCGACGTGGCGACCTCGGTCGGTGTGTTCATCGGCCTGGTCGGCGCCGTACTGACCGGCTGGCAGGTTCTCGATCCAGCTCTTGCGGTGATCGTGGCGCTGAACATTCTGTGGCAGGGCTGGCACGTCATCGGCTCGTCGATGAACGGGCTGATGGACCGCGCCGTCGACACCCAGGAACATATCCGCATACGCGACATCATCTCGGCCAATTGCAAGGGCGCGCTCGAGGTCCACGACCTGAAGACGCGCATCGCCGGCCGCGCCACCTTCATCGAGTTCCACCTGGTCGTCGACGCCGACATGTCGGTCGGCGCCAGCCACGTCATCTGCGACCGCATCGAGGACGCGCTGCAGGCAGAGATCCCTTCCGTCCGCGTCATCATCCATGTCGAGCCCGACGACGAGGCGAAACTGCCCAAGGGCACGACGGCCGTGCCCTTTGCGTGAGGTGGCGGCGGGACGCCGCCATCCAAAACCTTGAGATCGGCGGGACAGCACCCCCCTCTGTCCTGCCGGACATCTCCCCCTCAAGGGTGGAGATTGGATGTCGCTTTGGCTTTCGCCAATCTTCAAAGAAGAACGCTGTCGGTGAAGCTGCCGATCTCCCCCCTTGAGGGGGAGATGTCCGGCAGGACAGAGGGGGGTGCTGTCTCGCCGGCATCGCGTCTCTGAACTGCTAAAGCCCGCAGGCAGCCTGCGGCATCGGCTCCAGCCGGTAGACCTTGTCGTCGGAGCTGGTGTCGTCCTCCGCCGAGCACAAATCGATGATCGGCAGGCCGCTGTTCGGGTTGGCCAGCATCATCGTGCCGTTGGCGCCGCGGCGAAGGAAGACCTCCTTTTGCGCGATATCGCAGGAGGCAGCACCCGTCTTCGCGCTCGCCGCGCAGCGCCATTGGTCGCCCTCGCCCTGGCAGTTGTAGACCTGCGTGACCTTGGCCGATTTCTGCCGCGTGGTAACCGAAACGGCGATATCGGCGCCGCTTGGCCAATTGGCCGGATCGCCCTCCTTGGCGAAAGACGCCAGCTCGACCGGTCCGCGGAACACCCTGATCGACTGGGTCAGTTGGTCTGGATGCGAGCCGAGATGCGCGGCGTCGTAGTCGCGTCCGTAGCAGAAGGGCTGGTCCGGCTTCAGCCGCTCGCGCAATGGCGGGCCAAGGGCCGGGTCGATCGGGTCGATGCGCGCGAACTCCGCCTTGCAGGTGGCGGCCGGCATCGGGTCGAGCCTGAAGCCGTTGTCGTCCTTGCCCAGCGCCTGCCTTTCGTACTCCGCCTTGCCGAGCTCGTCTTCCGATCCGGCGTCGAGATAGAGGTCGGGCTGCACGTCCGAGACGATCAGCCGGCCTTTGTCGTCGACCTTCAGCGAAGCCATGGTGCGATCGCAGTCCATGCCGCAGCGGATCGGGCCGGTCTTGCCGTCCTCCGACTCATGACTGCACCAGCCGCCGAGCCATTCAGGCGCCTCGGCGCCGCGCACCGTCGTCGCCATGAAGCCATTGTAGGAGGAATCGATGCCGGCGCTTGGCTCCTCGTTTGGCCGGCTGACCGGATCGCGGCCGTAATAGAAGAAGATGCGCGTCACCTTCTGCTGCGGATGCGACTTGAGATGCGCGGCGTCATAGACGCGGCCGAAGCAAGCGTCCTTGCCGTCGGGGCTGAGCTCGGTGAGTTTGAGCGTGTCGTCGGCGAAAGCAGCACCGGCGACGGCGGCAAGCAAGGCAACCCCAACTCCGGCGCCCATCACGGTCCTTGATATCATGCTGGCTCCCCCTGCCCCGACAAGACGTGGCTTCAATTTATGCTAGGATTGAGGCCGAGGCCACGCAATTTGCGCCGGCCGGATAAATGGGAGATGAAGCCATGCGACGCCGCGATATTTTCCGCGTCGGTCTTGCCGGGGCCGCCGGGCTTTTCGGGCTGCGCCCCATCAAGGCCGCAGCTAGTGAAGTCAAGCCGGCGGCTGCCGAAGAGGAAAGGCAAAAGGTCGCCTATCATCTCAGCGACCTCGACAAGGTCAATTTCGTGCTCGGCAACATCAAGAACCACTTCGAAGGCACCGACGGCAAGGTCGACATCGCGCTTGTCGTGCACGGCCCAGCACTTGCCGCCTTCAAGTCGAAGGGCATATCGGCCGCCATTTCCGGGCGGTTCGCCGGCCTTGTCCAGGATGGGCTTAG
The DNA here is from genome assembly GCF_040321165.1 of Mesorhizobium sp. M0500. NCBI lineage: Bacteria > Pseudomonadati > Pseudomonadota > Alphaproteobacteria > Hyphomicrobiales > Phyllobacteriaceae > Mesorhizobium > Mesorhizobium sp. M0500. The sequence goes on along the minus strand of NZ_JAMYRB010000013.1, from coordinate 39,050 downwards.
CCCGCACGCTTGCGCCAACACCATGCACGGCATGGATATCGGCCTGGCCGACCTGCTCGACGGCTTCCATGCAGCCGACAGGGGCGGCGTCGTCAAGCTCGCCGAATTGCAACGCCAGGGCTACGCCTATCTCAGGCCATAAGGCAATTCCAGGAAAAGTGTGAAACGGTTTTCCGTCCGGAATTGCGTCAAGACAAAGAGGGAGCGGTTCGCCGTTTCCGTGAAACGGTGAACCGCTCTAAACTTTTACGGACTTGAACGCGAGGACTGCGAGGGCCTACGAAGAGCAGGCAGAGTCCCCGGAGGAATAGACGTGCCAGCCACCACCACCCTTGTCAGCCCCTCTCTGGTCATCCCCGACCTTGCCGGAAAGGCGGTCCTGGTCACCGGCGCCTCGACGGGCATCGGCGCGGCGCTCGCACTCGCCTACGCCGCGCAGAAATGCCGCGTCGCGCTGCATTACAATTCGAGCCGCGCGGCTGCCGAAAACCTGGCCGCGACCATTCGCAACGGCGGCGGCGACGTGTTCCTCGCCCAGGGCGATTTCTCGATCCCCGCCGATGTCGAGCGCGTCGTCGAGGACAGTGCGCAACATTTCGGCCGGCTCGACGGCCTCGTCAACAATGCCGGCGGCATGCTCGGCCGCGTGCCCTATGCCGGGCAGACCGAGGCGCATTACGACGCGGTGATGGACCTCAACGCGCGTTCCGTGCTGACAGCTTCGCGCAAAGCAATCCCATGGCTGAAGCGGCAGGGCGGCTTCATCGTCAACACCTCCTCGATCGCCGCGCGCAACGGCGCCGGTGGCGGCGCCGGCCTTTACGGCTCGGCCAAGGCCTTCGTCTCCAACGTCACGCGCGGCATGGCCAAGGAGCTGATCGGTTTCAACATCCGCGTCAACGCGGTGGCGCCCGGCACGATCGCGACACCTTTCCACGAGCGCTACTCGACCGACGACCAGATGAAAGGCATGATCGCCACCATCCCGCAGGGCCGCGCCGGCACCGCCGAGGACTGCGTCGGCGCCTATCTGTTCCTCTCCTCCGATCTGTTGAGCGGCTACATCATCGGCCAGGTGATCGAGGTCAATGGCGGCCAGTTGATGCCGTAGGCGACGAACTGCATACTCCTGGTTGCGTCATCTCAACGGAGCAAAGCGAATGTACGGACTGATCGGCAAGATGCGGGCGATGCGCGGCCAGCGTGACGCAATGATGGATATCCTGCTCGCCAGCACCGGCGCCATGCCCGGCTGCCTGAACTACATCATCGCCACCGACCCGGCCGATGCCGACGCGATCTGGGTGACCGAAGTGTGGACCGACGCCGAAAGCCACAAGGCTTCGCTGCAGCTGCCCGAAGTCCAGGCGGCAATCGCCAAGGCACGGCCGATCATCGCCGGCTTCGAGTTCCAGGTGGAGACGCATCCTGTTGGCGGGTTCGGGTTGCCGGCGGTGAAGGCGGGATAGAGGCAGAGGCCGGCAGGACAGCGCCCCCCTCTGGCCTGCCGGCCATCTCCCCCTCAAGTGGGGAGATTGAATGTCACTTCGGCCTTCGCCAATCTTCAAAGAAGAGCGCTGTCGACGAAGCTGCCAATCTCCCCACTCGAGGGGGAGATGTCCGGCAGGACAGAGGGGGGCGCGAAGGATCGCTACGGATGGTTGGTGCCATTACCACCCAAGCCCTTTTCCGCGCAAAAAGGGGTTCGCATTTTTTCGCCACCGGTCTAAGAGCCCCATCTATGGATTCTTCCCCGAACCCGCCGGCCATCGAGCACCTGGCGCGGATCCACAGGGCCTGGCAGTGGCCGGTCCTGGTGGTGGTCTCGGTGCTGTTTGCCGGCGCGCTGGAACTCGCTGCCCTGCCCGCCGCGCTCTTGATCGGACCGATGCTGGCGGCCATCGCTGCCGGCACCAACGGCGCCACGGTGCGCGTGCCGCGGGTTCTGTTCGGCTCAGCCCAGGCGGTCGTCGGCTGCTTGGTCGCCAGTTCCATCTCGGCCGATATCTTTCCCGTCTTCTACAAGGAATGGCCGCTGTTCCTTGGCGTCGTGATGGCGACGGTCGCGGCATCCAGCCTGCTCGGCTGGCTGATTAGCCGCTGGCGCATCCTGCCCGGCACCACCGCGGTCTGGGGCTCGTCGCCGGGCGCCGCCACCGCCATGGTGCTGATGGCCGGTGCCTTCGGCGCCGACCAGCGCCTCGTCGCCTTCATGCTGTATCTGCGCGTCATCTGCGTCTCGATGACGGCAGCCCTGGTGGCCAAGCTTTGGGTCGACACCTCAGGCATCGAGGTGCCGGCCATCGTCTGGTTCCCGCCGGTCGATCCGCAGAGCTTGGCCGCAACATTCGGCGTGGCGCTGGTCGGCGGCCTCGCCGGAAAGCTTTTCCGGCTGCCGTCGCCGTTTTTCCTCGGCACCTTCATTTTCGGCACCGTGATCCATCTCGGGCTCGGCGTGACCATGCAGTTGCCACCCTGGCTGCTTGCCTTGAGCTATACGATGATCGGCTGGAGCATCGGCCTGAATTTCACCAGGGCCATTTTGCGCCACGCGGCCCGCGCGCTGCCGCAGATCGTCGGCTCGATCATTGCCCTGATCGTCTTTTGCGGCGGCCTCGCCTTCCTGATCAGCCGCCTGCTCGGCATCGATCCGCTGACCGCCTATCTGGCAACCAGTCCCGGCGGCATGGACAGCGTCGCCATCATCGCCGCCGCCGCGCAGCATGTCGACATCTCCTTCGTCATGGCGCTGCAATCGGCACGCTTCCTGATCGTGCTTCTGGTCGGCCCAAGCGTGGCGCGGCTGGTGGCGAGAAGCCTCAAACCATAGCAGCTTGCCTCTGCCTGCTTCGCAGCCGGTTTTCCTGAAACCGGGTCGCACTTTGCTGCCGCCGACCGTATCGGGCCAGCACGCGCACGAGCTCAAAAAATAACTTGACTCAAATACTCAGATTTGAGAGCCCCTTTCGTCAATGTACGGAAGAGTGGAGACGAGTTCATGCGGATACGGACGATGACATGGCTCCTGGGGATATCATTGCCGGGCAGCATGGCCCTGCTCGGCCTGTCCGCGCCGGCTCACGCCCAGGACCAGGGCGGCGTCACCGTTCTCAACAAGATCGAGGTCGATGCCGAGAGCGACGAGATCCTCGTGCAAGACGGCTACGTCGCCAAGAAGGACCGTATCGGCACCAAGACCGACACGCCGATAGTCAAGATTCCGCAAGCGGTTTCGGTTGTGACGCAAAAGCAGATCGAGGACCAGAAGCCACGCACGCTGAACGAATCGCTCGGCTATGTCGCCAGCGCCAATCCGAACAGCTTCGGCTTCGACACCCGCTATGATGCCTTCTTCCTGCGCGGCTTCCAGGCCTTTTACAACGGCATGTTCCGCGACGGGCTGCGCCAGTACAACGGCCCCTCGGCCTGGTTCAAGACCGAGCCCTACGGCATCGAAGGCGTCACCATCCTGAAGGGTCCGGCCTCCTCGCTTTACGGCATCAGCGGTCCGGGCGGCATCGTCAATCTGGTCACCAAGCGCCCCAAGGAAGAACAGTTCCGCGAAGTCGAAATGCTGCTCGGCGCACACAATCGCTTCCAGGCCGCACTCGACGCTTCCGGCCCGGTGAACGAAGACGGCAGCATCCTCTATCGCTTCACCAGCCTCGGCCGCACCAGCGATACCGACCTGCCCGGTTATCCCGACGACAAGATCTATCTGGCGCCGGCAGTCACCTTCAAGCCGGATGAGGACACCAAGCTGACCATCCTCGGCGAATATTCGAAATCCGTCACCGGCGGCACCGCTGCCTTCTACAATTCAGGTGGCGCTCTAACGAACCTCTACGAGGGCGATCCCGCCTGGAACGACTTCGACCAGACCCAGGGCCGTATCGGTTACGAGTTCGAGCACCGTTTCAACGACGTGCTGACCGTCCGGCAGAACCTTCGCTACAGCGCCGTCGACGCCGACATCGAATATAGCGGTCATTACCCGGCCGGCGTGGATCTGAAACGCTATTGGGGCCACTACACCGAGACCATGAAGAACTTCGTCGTCGACAACATGGCGCAGTTCGAATTCGATACCGGCCAGGTCAGGCACACCGCGGTAGCCGGCATCGATTACGCCTGGTCGAACTATGACGCCGGCAGCGGTATCTCCTACGTTTCCGTCGACGACATCAAGGCTGCTCCGGTTCCTTACTCTGGCGGGCAGGAGATGAACCAGCTCGGCGCCTATCTGCATGACCAGATGGAGTGGAACGATTTCACCCTGTTCGCCAGCGGTCGCTACGACTGGGCCGACACCACCTCGACCGCCGCCGACTTCACCAAGTCCAAGCAGGACGACAGTGCCCTTTCCGGGCGGCTCGGCCTGTCTTACCAGACCGAATGGGGCATCACGCCCTATATCAACTATTCGACGTCGTTCTCGCCCAATATCGGCTTCGTCTATGACGATGTCAGCAGCCCTGTCGGTCGCGTCGCCCGTCCGACCATTGCGACGCAGAAGGAAATCGGCGTCAAATACGAATTTGCCGATTACAACGCCGCCGTCAGCGCCGCTCTGTTCGACATCGACCAGAAGGATGGCGTCGTCTTCGACGCCTCGACCGGCATCAACAAGCAGCGCCAGCTCGACCTGAACTCGCGCGGCGTCGAGCTGGAAGCCAGCGCTTCGCTCGACAACGGTCTCAGCATACTCGCCTCCTACACCTATCTGCGCGTGAAAATCGAACGCGGCGCCACGGGAACCGCAGGCAAGGAACTGTCGGCAACGCCAAATCACATCCTGTCGCTCTGGGGCCAATACCAGTTCGAGAGCGGGACGCTGCGGGGGCTCGGGCTAGGCAGCGGCGTTCGCGTTGCCGGCTCGAGCTATGGCGACGACACCAACACCTTCAAGAACGACGCGCGCGCCTTCGTCGACGCCTCGCTCTCCTATGATTTCGGCTACCGCAACCCCAAGCTCGAGGGCGTGAAGCTGCAGGTCAACGCCAAGAACCTGTTCGACACTCAAAAATCCATCTGCTCGGCCGGCTATTGCTACCGCGACGAGGGCCGCTCGCTGTTCGCTAGCCTGCGCTACCGCTTCTGATGTCGATCGCCGTTTCCAGCCGGGCATCGACGCCTGTCGCGATCGTCCTGGCGATCGGCGGGCTCTACGTCGCGCAGAGTGTGATCGGCGGCATCACCTGGGCGGGCCTGCCGGCGGTGATGCGCGACCAGGGCCTGCCGCTCGACCGGATCGGCCTGGTTTCGCTGATCGCGCTGCCATGGGCGCTCAAGTTTCTATGGGCGCCGGCCGTCGAGCGCTATCGGCTGCCGCCGGTCGGCAAGAACCGCACCGGCGCGATCGTCGCCGCCGGTGGGCTCGTGTCCATCGCCGGGCTGTGGGCCGTCGGCGCGCTCGGCCCGGAGGCCTGGTGGCCGGTTCTGGCCTGCCTGACCGTCGTCGCCTTCGCCGCCTCGACCGTCGACATTGCCTGCGATGGTTTCGCCGTGCAGAGCCTGGCGAAGGAAAACTACGGCTGGGGCAATGCCGCGCAGGTCGGCGGCGCCTATCTCGGCTCGGCCATCGGCGCCGGCCTGTTTCTGCTTCTGGTCGACGCTTATGGCTGGCGCATCGCCGTTTGGGCGATGGCCTTGCTGCTCCTGCCGCTCGGCCTTCCCTTCCTGCTTGGCGTGGCCAACCGCGCGCGCGAGGAGACGCGCGAGCATGTTCCCAGCCTTCTCGACGCGTTGAAGCGTCCCGAAATTCGGCGCGGCCTGGCAGCGTCGGCCATCTATGTCCTGGCCCAGAAGGCGGCGCTCGCCATGCTCGGACCATTCCTGATCGACGCCGGGCTCGACCTCTCGATGGTCGGGCTTGTCAACGGCGTCGGCAGCATGTTCGTCGGCCTGGCTGCCGCACTCGCCGGCGGCGCTCTCGTCAAATGGTTCGGCCCGCGCAGCGTGCTCGTCCTGGCGCTTGTCCTGCAGGCCGGATCGCTGTTCTTCTTTTCGGTCTTCGATTTTCTTGGTGGCTTCTCGACCACCGCTTTGATGGTCGTCGCGGTACTCAGCTCGTCCGGTTTCATGGCTATCGGTTTCGTCGCGCTTTACGCGCAGTTCATGCGCTGGTCAGATCCAAGACAGGCGGGCGTCGACTTCACGCTGTTCCAGTGCATGGACGCACTGATGAGCATGGCCGGCGGGATCGCGGCCGGCTACGCAGCGCAGTATTTCGGCTATGGCGCGTTCTTCGCAGGCGCCGGCCTCGTCGCGCTGCTGGCCGCCCCGGCGATCGCCTTCGTATCCGACCGCCGGTGACCCCGCCCGCCCTTGTGCAGCAGGGGAATCGCATATGGAAGTTTGGGGCATTTGCCAGGCCGCGTACCCCCACCCCTAACCCCTCCCCACAAGGGGGTGGGGGACGATGCCGCTGCTGTTTCGGCTAGAATCGTCGAAGTTTGCCGCTGAGTGGCGCTGCCGCAAAAGTTCCCCTCCCCCTTGTGGGGAGGGGTTAGGGGTGGGGGTCTTCTTCGCAAGAATCCATATGCGATCCTCTGCCCCCGAGGGGCGGTGCACTATTCTTCGCCGCCGTCCGCCGCTTGCGTCCCGCGGCGCCAGTAGGCGGTGACCAGATGCCGGTCGCGCGGCACACACCATTCCTTGCGGACGATCCTGCGGATCTCGCGGAAATCGCCGAACTCGCATCCGGCCCAGACATAGAGATTGTCGGCAAGCGAGGTCCGGCTCCGCTGCCGCAGCACCGCCGGCAACAGGCTGGCTGTGCCAGCCTCGCGCCCATGCCGATATAGCCAGGTGACGGCAACGGTCTCGCCCGCGGCCAGCGCGATCCGGTCGTCCGGGCCGTCGACCTCAATGAACGCTTCGGCGCGGGTTGACGGCGAAAGCTGCTCCAGCATCCTGCCGATCGCCGGAAGCGCGGTGTCGTCGCCGAGCAGCAACAGGTTTTGCGCCTCGGGCACGCCGCCCCCACCCGGTCCGATCATGCCGATGACCTCGCCGGCAACCGCCTTTTCGGCGAAAGCGGCCGCCGGCGTATCCATACCGGGGTGGAGGACGAAATCGACATCCAGCCAGCCACTTGCGGCGTCCAGCGCCCGGATCGTGTAGACGCGAACGACAAGCGCGTCCTCGCCCGACGGCCAGACCATCAGGCCGTCGGCGCCCATCGACGGCCACACCGGCAGCCTGCCGCGCGGCGGCAGCAGCAGCCGCACATGCAGGCCGCCACGGCCAAAGCGGCCGAGATCGTTGCCGGTGAAGCGGACGCGCTGCATATGCGGAGAAATCCGCGTCGAGGACAGCACCGTGATCTCGCGGAAGAACACCGGCGTGCCGGCATCACTGCCGTCGCCCTGCCAGGCGATGCCCCTGGTCGTGCCGAGATGTTGCGAAAAATGGCCGGCGACCGCCATCTTCATGTAGGACAGGCAGGTTTCATCCTCGGCCGCGACGCGGATCAGCACGTTGTCGTCACCGAGCGTCGCTTTCAACGAGCCGTAGTGCGTGCGAAATTCCCAATGATCGGCAAGGCCGGTATCGATCTCGGATTCGCCGTGCTCGGCGCGCAGCCTGTCCATCACCGACCGGATGACGGCACCGCTGATCCGGGTTTGCGCACTCAATTGCTCCATCGCTCAGCCTTTCGGTGCCATTTGAACCCGAGCTCGCCATACGGCGTCCTCGCCACGCCGGAATGCCACAGCCGGCCCGCTGTTTCCACTAAAAGATGATAAGTATAGTCATGTTTTGAAATCAGGCTGAAGGGAAGTCCATTTGCAGGCCGCATCACCTAAATATCGACATGCTCTAGGTCGTGAACTCGTAAAGCGGGGCGTCGCCAGCGGCAGGGATCGAACCCGCACCTGAGCCAAGAGGCTCAGGATCACTGTGGTGATACGTTTACCAATTCCGTCACGCTGGCACCTGCCTCGTAGCGCAAATTTGCGCGGATCGCCATTCGAGGCTTCTCTTGTGGCGTCCGAGCCGATTCAGCGTCGGCATGAGCCGATACGACCTGCCCGACTTCGAGTGGCGCGTGATCGAGCCGCTCCTGCCCAACAAGCCGCCAGGCGTGCCGCGTGTGGATGACCGCCGCGTGCTGAACGACATCTTCTCAAGGCGACTGTGGCTGCGCTTATGAGTCTACGGCCTAATCCAGCCGGTGCATCAGATCGTCGTCCAGCCAGCGGGCGAAGAAATAGACCAGTTGCTTGTGCCACCACGGCCATTCATGGGCGACATCGCCGCCCCAATAGTCGACCCAGGCCGGAATCGACTTGTCACGCAGGATCTGTTCCAGCGCCTGCGTATCGGCCAGCATCCGTTCCTCCCAGGCACCCTGCCCGCAGCAGAAGATCAGCCGCAGCGCCTTCAGCCTGACGAGCAGCCCCGGATCGACGATACCGGGCAGGTAGTCGAGCGGCGAGTTGAAGAAAATCTGTCCGTCGAGCGCGCTGCCGAAGAAATCGTGGGTCGAGTAAACCCCCGACAGCGCGATGACGCCGCTGGCCAGCTCCGGAAAGCGGAAGACGAAATTCGACGAATGATATCCGCCCATCGAGCAGCCGCAAAACAGCGGCTTCAGCGTACGCCCGCCATTGGCCTCGGCCGCGACAGACAGGAGTTCCGGCAGCGCCTCTTCGCGCACATAGCGGAAATACGCTTCATGCCGGGCGATGCGATGGGCCGGCTCGGCATGGCGGTCGAAGAAGGATTCCGCATCGATGCCGTCCAGCGTGAACAACTGGATGCGACCGGTGTCGACGAACTCGGCGAGAGCCGAGACCGCGCCGGAATCCTCGAACTGGTAGAACCGCCCTTGCGAAGTCGGGAACACAACCACGGGTCGGCCGGCATGGCCGTAGCGCTTGTATTCCATGTCGCGGCCGAGGTTGCGGCCAAAACCCTTGTGGTAGGAAACGTCCATCGCCTCACGCCTTTTCCGCATGGATGTAGTCGACCGCCCGGCGCAGCGCCTTCGGGTCGGTGGAGCGCAGCTGATAGGCGTAGTTTCCCATGGCGCGGCTGAAAACCTCCTCAATGGCGTGATGATGGACGATCATGCCGCCATGGGCGGCCAGCACGTCGGCATGGCTGTGCATATAGTTGAGGTGCCGCTTGCGGCTGGCATAGGCGGTGAAATACTTGCCCCTGTAAGGGCCGCCGGCGGCGTCCTTGACCACCATGTCGGCCCAGGCGGCATAGACATCGATATCGAAGGTGTAATTGATGGCATCGGTCATCCAGGCCCCAGGCGGCCGCATGTTGACCTCCAGCGCGATGACCCGGTCGTCCCTGGTTTCGAACAGCTCGATGTGGAAGAAGCGCTCGCGCACGTCGAACGCCTTGAGGATTTTCCTGCCGGCCTCCTCGACCGCCCGGCTGATCTCGGGAAAACAGACATAGCTCATATGGCGGTCGCGGTTGACCACCTCCATGACGCTCTGGTCGTAGCGGTGGCTGGCGGCCAGCACCACCTCGCCGTCGCGGTTGACCAGCCCGTCATAGGTCACCACCAGCCCTTCGATGAATTGCTCCATGACGAAGCTGACGCCTTCCGGCTTGTCCCTGAAGAAGCTGTCGAGTTCGCCGGCGTTGGAGATTTTGAAAGTGTTCGAGGCGCCGGAGCCGGAATCCGGCTTCACCACCACGGGATAGCCGACACGGCGGATGAAGGTCATGGCGCCGGCGCGGTCGGAGCACTTGCGTTGCGGGATGGTTTCGACGCCGCTCTTGCGGAAGAACGCCCGCATGCGGCTCTTGCGTTTCAAATTCTTCACGAAGTCGAGCTTGGTGCCGAAGATGTTGAAGTCGGTGCGGATATTGGCTTCCAGCTCCAGCCAATGCTCGTTGAGCGATTCGAACCGGTCGACGCGGCCCCATTTGTGGATGAAATGGCCGATCGCCCGGAACACCGGCTCGTACTCCTCCATGTCGTCGATGCGGTAATATTCCGAAAGGGCTGCCTTCAATTTGCCGTCCAGCGCATCGAACGGCGCGTCGCCAATGCCGAGCACGGTGGCGCCGGCCTTCTTCAGCCGGTCGCAGAAATCGGCGCCATTGGCTGGAAAATGCGGCGAGAAGAACACGAAGTTCATGGACGATCCCTCCCGGCGGCGAGCCATCGCACCCCCGCCGACAATCGACTCTGGCGCATTTGCCGGGCTCGGGGAAGAGCAACTGGATCAGGTGAGCGGCTGGGTCCGCGAAAGGTGACGCCAAAACCGTGAAATAAAAAACCCGCCTCGACGGCGGGTCCTCGGCGCCAATCAGCACCATACCGAAATTAGTAGCATAGCTGCCGGCACAAAGCAAGAACAAAGTTGCTGTCGTCAGGAAAAATCGCTTCATGTCGGCGCCGCGCCTTCATTGCAGCTTGGGTTCCTCGCCCCACGAAAGTAGGGAAAGGTGGCTCGGCGAAGCCGAGACGGAGAGGGGACTGCGCCCTACGAAGGCCCCTCTCCGGCCGCGGAGCCTGTCCTCGGGCTTGCCGAAGGCAAGACCCGTGGGCGGCCACCTCTCCCTCGTTTCGCGACGGCGAGGAACCCAGGTCTTGAGGCTGGATCGGCAGCTTCTGCGACAGCGAGGCTCCCACTTGCCTCGCTTTGCCCGCTCCTGTATGAAATCCGCCATGAGCCCGCGCGCCACCTCTTTTGCGTCCCGTCCGACCGGTATTGCCGGCCAGACCGTTCGCGCGCTTGCCTCCACCCTGCTGCTTCTCGGCCTTATCGGCGATCGCCGGGTTCGCTGAAGGAGCGCCCGGCGGTCGAATTCGCCGCTCACGCGCACGCTCCTTGGCCATTCACAAATTGGCACGTCACATCAAGCGAACGAAATTCTGGTAAAGGCGCCGCTCGCCACCAATCCGCCTGAAGCTGGATCCGCGAGCCGCCGGGAGAAAAGACGATGAACGCACGAGAAGATATCCGTCTGAATGTAGAGGAAACCGCCAAGCCCGCGAGGGGCATGCCGGATGCTGCCCGCAAATACCAGCCCTATCCGACCGTCGGTCTTGCCGATCGCACCTGGCCTTCGAAAGTGATCGACAAGGCGCCGATCTGGTGCTCGGTCGACCTGCGCGACGGCAACCAGGCGCTGATCGATCCGATGGGCCAGGAACGCAAGGCGCGCATGTTCGCCCTGCTGCTCGACATGGGCTTCAAGGAGATCGAGATCGGCTTCCCGTCGGCCTCGCAGACCGACTTCGATTTCGCCCGCTGGTGCATCGAACAGGGCAACGTGCCCGCCGACGTCTCGCTGCAGGTGCTGGTGCAGTGCCGGCCGGAACTGATCACCCGCACTTTCGAGGCGCTGAAGGGCTCCACCAACCCGATCGTCCATTTCTACAACTCGACCAGCGAATTGCAGCGCCGCGTCGTCTTTGAGAAGGACGTCGCCGGGATCAAGCGCATCGCCACAGATGCGGCCAAGATGATCACCGACATGGCGGCGAAAGCCGGCGGCGGCTACCGTTTCGAATATTCGCCGGAGAGCTTTACCGGCACCGAGCTCGAAGTGGCGCTGGAGATCTGCAACGCCGTCACCGAGATCGTCAAGCCGACGGCGGAAAACAAGCTGATCATCAACCTGCCCTCTACGGTCGAGATGTCGACGCCCAACATCTATGCCGACCGCATCGAATGGATGTGCCGCAATCTCGACAACCGCGAGAACCTGTTGATCTCGCTGCATCCGCACAATGATCGCGGCACCGGCATCGCCACCACCGAACTCGGCCTGATGGCGGGCGCCGACCGCGTCGAAGGCACGCTGTTCGGCAATGGCGAGCGCACCGGCAATGTCGACATCGTCACGCTGGCGCTCAACATGTACACGCAAGGCGTCGATCCCGGGCTCGACTGCTCCGACATCAACCGCATGAAGGACGTCTACGAATACTCCAACCAGCTGAAGATCCCGGAGCGCCACCCTTATGTCGGCGAGCTCGTCTACACCGCCTTTTCCGGCTCGCACCAGGACGCCATCAACAAGGGCATGAAGGCGCTGCGCAAGGCCAACACGCCGCATTGGGAGGTGCCCTATCTGCCGATCGACCCGGCCGATGTCGGCCGCAGCTACGAAGCCATCATCCGCATCAACTCGCAGTCCGGTAAGGGCGGCATCGCCTATGTGCTGCATGCGGATTACGGCCTCAACCTGCCGCGCAACCTGCAGATCGAGTTCAGCCAGGCTATCCAGGCGATCACCGACGCCGAAGGCAAGGAGGTGCCGGTCAAGCGCATCTACGAGCGCTTTCTCGACACCTATGTCGACCAGCCCGGCGCGCGGCTGAAGTTCCTCGACCACCACACCTATCCCGACACCGAGGTCAAGGGCCGGCGCGTGGTCGAAGCGGTGATCCTCGACAAAGGCAATGAGGTGACCATATCAGGCACCGGCACCGGCCCGATCGACGGCTTCGTCGATGCGCTGTCGCGCCATGTCGGGGTGCCGATGTCGGTGCTGGATTATTCCGAGCATTCCATGCAGCGCGGCTCGAATGCCTCGGCCATTTCCTATGTCGAGATGGAACATCCGGGCGGCAAGCTGTTCGGCGCCGGCATCAACACCAACATCGTCGCCGCCTCGCTAGAAGCCGTGGTTTCGGCCGCCAACCGCATCGTCGGCCGAAAGCGCGGCTAGCCGAAACGGTCAGGCTCCCGCCATCGGCCCACCGGAATTTATCCGGTGGGTACGCTATCGCACCATAAGCACATGCTTGTAAGGCGCCGCCAGCGCGATATGATCGTACCTCAACCTGTGCCGAATTCGAAGGGATCGACACTTGCAGCATACCACGCCTGCCGCCCCCGCAGTGCGCGAAACGTTGGAGCGATTGCTTGCCAGCGAAACGTTCGGACGATCCGAGCGCGCGCGCAAGCTGCTCCGCTACCTGGTCGAGCGCGAGCAGGCAGGCGAAGCCGACAGGCTCAAGGGCTTCTCCATCGCGATGGACGTGTTCGGCAAGGACGGCGATTTCGATCCGTCGACCGATGCGGTGGTGCGGGTGCAGGCCGGCAGGCTGCGCGAGCTTCTGCAGCAGTATTTCGCCAATGAGGGCGTTGCCGAACCGGTCCGCATCGCCATTCCGCGCGGCGGCTATGTTCCGTCCTACGAACTCAACGCCATTCGCTTGCCGGCGGAGGTGGAGCCCAAGGCAGAAAGCAAGCCGGAGCTGGCAACAGAGGAAGCGGCGACGACCGCCCCGCCCGGATCGCTGGAGGACGCCCGCAACCGGGCACATCCGGCTGCATTGCTGAGCATTCCAGCCGTCGCCCCTGCTGCTCCTTCGCTGCAACGCCATTTGCAGTTCTTCTGGCTGGCGATCGCGCTGGTCATCCTCATGCTGGGTGTGCTGATCCTTCGCCAGGGCAGCGTGGTGTTGCTGACCGGCGGCGACACGGCGGTCGAGACTGCGGTGGCGACCGGCAGCATAGCAGCGCCTCCCGTTGAAAACCTCCCCCAGGTCTACATCGCCATCAAGGCCGACAGCGACCTGGCTCGCCGTGTCGCCGCATCGCTGCGCGCCGGCCTCAGCGGCTTCGATACCATCAATTTCATCGGCCGTGATGCCGACAGCCCGCCCGATCCAGTAACCGACGCCGCCAGCTTCGTATTCGATGTCCTGCCCGGGCCGCGTAGCGGCGACATCATGCTCGAGCTGCAAAGCGTGGCGACCGGCCGTGTGCTTCTGTCGCGCAACCTGACCGCCGGCGACAGCGCGAACACCGCCATCGAGGACCAGATCTCCGGCATTTTGAGCTCGGCTCTTCCCGCCTCGGGCACGATCTACAACTACATCGAGCAGAGCGGCATCCAGACCGGGCTGACGGCGTGTCTGGTGCTCAACGGCAAATATTATCTCGACCAGAACGCCCAGACGCACGAAGCCGCTTACCGCTGCCTCGAAGATCTTGCCAACCGGGAGGCGAAGTCGTCGCTCGTCTATTCGGAACTCGCGTCCTTGCATCTCGAAGCGGTCACCGACCACTATCCCTATCCCGCCGACGCGACGATCGACAAAGCGATGACGTTTGCCCATCGCGCCATCCAGATGGGCCCGACCAGCCCCTACGCGCACCGCGCCCTTGGTTATCTCAACTCGCGCATGGGCGATTCCGCGGAATCGATCCGCTGGATGCGCAAGGCCTATGAGCTCAATCCCTACGATCTCGCAATGGCCGCCGCCTATGGCTACGGGCTGGTTTTCGCCGGCAGGTACAGCGAGGGCACCCCGATCATCGCTCACGCGGTGGACATCGCCAGCGCCCATCCGACATGGTGGGATTACGGGCTGTTTGCCGGAGAGTTCATGATGGGCGACATGAACAAGGCCACGCTCGCCAGCGACGGCTTGCGAACGACGGAAATGAAATCGCATTATCTGGCGGCGCGGCTGATCGGCGCCAAGGCTGCCGGCCGCGAGAAGCTGGCGAGCAGGCTGCTGCAGGAACTGACCGCCAAATTCCCGAAATTCGCAGCCGATCCGCGCGCAACTTTCGTCGAACGAAGATATCCCGCCGATCTGACCAACCGGCTGGTGGAAGCCCTGCGCGCCGCCGGCCTTGGCGGCGCCAGCTGACGTCTCCCGGCGCGTGCACGACGTCAGGTGATCGCGAAGATTTTACTGGCCATCCGGACGGCCAAAGCGCAATTCAGACACAATTTGAACCGGCCAATCTGATCCCGCATAGGTCTGATCCCGCATAGACTGATCTCCACATAAGTCTGACCTCCCGCAAAGACTGATCCGCATAAGACCGCCCCCGGCATCCTGACTGATCCCGGCACCAAGCCATAAAGTTTGCATGACCCCATCCCTTTACGCTGCCGAACGGGGCACCGGCCCGACAACGATTGCCTTCCTGCATGGTTTCGGTGGCTGCCACGACGACTGGCGCGATGTGGCCGAGTCTCTGGCGCCCGGCGCGCGGACCCTGGCCTATGATCTGCCGGGACATGGGCTGTCGCTCGATTTTCCGGGCGGCGGTCCGGCCAGGATTGCAGCCAGTGCCGTCCTTGCCGATCTTTCCGCTCGCGGGATAAAGCGGGCTCATCTCGTCGGTCATTCGATGGGCGGCGCCGTGGCCGCCCTGATGGCATTGAGCGAACCGGAAAAGATGGCCTCGCTGACGCTGCTGTCGCCGGGCGGTTTTGGTCCTGAGATCAATGGTCCGCTGCTGCGTCGCTACGCCGCCGCTGCCGGCACGGATGAAATCCGCGCCTGTCTTGCCGCCATGTCGGGACCGCAAAGCCGGCCCTTGCAGCATAGGGTCGATCTCGTCAACGAGATGCGCCGGCGTCCCGGCCAGTCGCGGACACTTGTCGAGTTCGCAGCCGCCATGACCAGGGATGATCGGCAAGGCGTCATTCAGCGCGAACGGCTGGAAACGCTGAACATGCCGGTCATGGTGGTTTGGGGAACCGACGACGCGGTGCTGCCCGTCAGCCAGGCGGACGGCGTGCCGAAGCATTTTCATCTGCACCACGTGCTGGAAGCCGGCCATATGCTGGTCGAGGAAGCGCCCGGCCTGGTCGTCGAGGCCGTCCGTCGCAATATGCGACGCCGCAGCAGGCGGCTTCGTCCGGGATTCGCCGCTGCGGCGAGCTGATCGGTCTTCGCGCAGGCACGGCGGCGGCGCTGGTGCTGCTCCAGCGAACCCTTGCCCGCTCATCGATCTCGCAAGTGCAATTTGCCGGCGGCTGTGTTAATTCGGTGTTAACCAAACCCCGCGAGGCAACGCCGATGAAGGACGCAGGCGAGAACATCACCCAGATCGATCAGTCGCGAAAACTGTCCGATGCCATTCGCGACGTCAAGAACGCCTTCGCCGACCGCGACGACGTCGTCGTCGAGATGCGCGAAGCGCATCGCATGCGGCTCGATCTGCTTGCCGCCGAACTCGCGCCGGTCTTCGGCGACGTACCCACCGATATGGACAGTTTCGACTTCGCCGTCTCGTCCGGCCTGCAGCCACGGCTGTGGATCGACGCCGTCAGCCATGTCGCCATGGGACGCGACCGCCGCACCTACCGCTTTCTCAAGGACACGCGCATCGGCCGCGTCGTGCTCGCCGAGTCGACAGAGATGAAGGTCGTTGCCGACCAGGTGACGCGCTATGTCGCCGAGCGCGTCGTCGAACGCCAGAGGATGATGGAAGGCGGCATCGAGCAAGCCGTCGCCGGCCTGAAACGCGCCCTGGTGGCGGAGGCTGAGCCGCCGCTGCATGTCCCTGGGCGCAGCAACGGCTGGTCGGCGTTCTTCTCGGGCCTCGGCCTGATCGCCGCAGGCGCCCTGGTCGGCCTGGCGATTTCGCTCGTGTTGTTCTGGGACCGCATCGTTGCAATGAAAATCAGCTTCTAGAGCGGTTCAGCGTTTCACGGAAACGCTGAACCGCACTATCTCTTTGTTTTGACCCAATTCCGGACCGAAAACCGTTTCACACTTTTCCTGGAATTGCTCTAGCCATCGAGGCCTCGGCTTCGACGCCAAGCTCCATTGTCTGCAGGTCGCTGGGCGGCAATGCCGGCCCGGTCAGGCCGCGGCGCGTCAGCCTGATCCGCCACTTGTCCTTTTCACCGTCGATGTCGAGCAGATTGTATTGCGCCGGCGCATGCGAACTGCCGGGCGCCTGCCCGGCGGCGGCGACCCCGACCACCGGGATTTTGGTCTTGCGGGCGCCGATGAAGAAGAGCGACGGCACATGCGAATGGCCGTGCAGCACAAGCTCGGCGCCGTGCCGGTGAAGAACCTTGTGGAAGCGCGAGATGCCGAACAGCCGCTTGTTCTGCGAAACGGCGCCGCGCACCGGCGGGTGGTGGATCATGATCACTCGGAACAGGCCCTGCTTGCCCGTGGCGTCGAGGATGCCGCGCAGCCTTTCCGCCTGGCCTTCCAGAAAGAAGCCGTTGGCCATGAAGGGAGCCGTGGCGCGCGCCGTCGAGACGCCGATCAGCGCAACTTCGCCGCGCACCCGCAGATACGGAAAGGTGTTGCGGTCGACCGGCGTATTGACGCCGTCGCCGGTCATCCACGCCGCCCAGGACCGGCAGGTCTTGTCGAAGGCGCCCGGCACATAGGCGTCATGGTTTCCAGGCACCACCGACACGTCGTTGGGCGAGCCCAGCGTCTCCAGCCAGTGCTTGGCCATCTCGAGCTCACCGTCGAGCGCCAGATTGACCAGGTCACCGGTGATGGTGAGATGGTCCGGCCCGCTGGCCTTCATGTCGGCGACGATCGTGTCGATGACGGCATCGTGCATGTAGCGGCGGCGGTTGCGCTGCCAATTGACGTAACCGACCACGCGCTTGGAGGCGAGATCGCGATAGGTTACATCGGGAAGCGGCCCCAGATGGACATCGGAAATATGCGCGAGCCTGAACATCTTTTCTTCATAGGCGAGGCGCGCGCGGCTTTCCACTCACGGTTTCGCGGACGATGACGACGCCGGATCCGGAGCAAGCCCTGCGTCAGACCGGCTGGCCGGGCTTCAGGGCAAGGCTGTTTCACCTGTACTTCGTACTGCGGCGGCCGATGACGCTCGGCGTGCGCGGCTTGATCCACGACCGCCGCTCCAATTCCGTCTTCCTCATCCGCCACACCTATGTCCCGGGCTGGCACCTTCCGGGCGGTGGCGTCGAGTTGGGCGAGACGATGATCGAAGCGCTGACGCGCGAAGTCTTCGAGGAAGGCAACATCGCGCTGACCGGACCGCCGGTGCTGAAATCCCTGCATTTCAACCGCCGCGCCAGCCGACGCGACCATGTCGGCCTCTATCTGGTCGAGGAGTTCGACCAGCCAGCACCCAAGCTGCCCGACCGCGAGATCGCCGAAGCCGGCTTCTTCCCGCTCGACCGCTTGCCCCAGGGCACGACACCGGCGACGCTGCGGCGGATTGCCGAAGTTTTTGAGGGGAATTCGGCATCGCCTTACTGGTAGATCATCTCTTCAACAGCTTTGGCTGCTTCGGTATAGACCGGCAGCATCCATTGTTCTCAGAGAGATACATGCTGAGCGATGAGGAGAAAAAATGCAACACAGCCAAAACGATAGGTTTAGAATCGCGCTCTATGTATCACTTTACACGGGAATTTATGTGATAGCATTTTCTGTGTTAGCCTTAATTTCGACAATAGTTCTTGCGATAGATCCATATATTTTAGCAAAAGTTGGAAGATTCATCCAATTCGCAATACAATTAGTTGCGGCATTCGTGACATATTTCGTTTTTATAAAGCGACATGCTCAGCTTTTTACTCGCACTGAATTCTGGAAAATGGTCGGCTTCTCAACCATGATAGAAATGATTTTGGGAATGGCTGTGCTTCTGCCGTCGGGATTGTTACGCGCAATCCCGCCCCAGATGTCGGTCCTGATCGTCATGATCAGCGGCATCGTTGCGTTCCTGGCAACGTCGCTCGGCTACTCCAATCGATTTGGAAATACCATATTGAAAGCTGAACTCGTTAGAAGGGCAAAGATGGACTCCGAAACCTTCCGCTAGGTCACCGGTCTCACGCCGCCTTCCTGAATCGCGCCCGGTCATGCGGCGCGGCGTAGTCCAGCTCCGGCCCGACCGGCACGATGCGCGTCGGGTTGATCGTCTCGTGGCTGCCGTAATAATGCGACTTGATGTGGTGCAAATTCACCGTGCCGGCGACGCCTGGCACCTGGTAGAGGTCGCGCAGATAATTCGACAGGTTCGGATAGTCGGCGATGCGGCGCAGATTGCACTTGAAATGGCCGACATAGACCGGGTCGAAGCGGACCAGTGTCGTGAACAGCCGCCAGTCCGCCTCGGTGATGCGGCCGCCGACGAGATAGCGCTGCCTTGACAGACGGTCCTCCAGCATGTCGAGCGTCGAGAACAATTCGCCGAACGCCTCCTCGTAGGCCGCCTGCGTGGTGGCGAAGCCGGCGCGGTAAACGCCATTGTTGACCGCGGGATAGACCAGCGCGTTGACCGCATCGATCTCACCGCGCAGCGGTTGCGGATAGAAATCGAGCCTGGCATCGCCCCATTCGTCGAAGGCCGAATTGAGCATGCGGATGATCTCGGAGGATTCGTTCGAAACGATGGTCTGCTCGCGTTTGTCCCACAGCACGGGAACGGTGACCCGGCCCGAATAGCCGGGATCGGCCCTGGTGTAGATCTGGTGCAGGAAATCGAGGCCGTAGAGCGTGTCGCCGGTGGCGCCGTCCTCGGCCAGGAACGTCCAGCCGTCGGCGCCCATGAAATGATGGACGACCGAGATGGAAATCACGTCCTCGAGTTTTTTGAGCACGCGAAAGATCAACGTCCGATGCGCCCACGGGCAGGCGAGCGAGACATAGAGGTGGTAGCGGCCGGGCTCGGCCTTGAAGCCGCGTTTTCGCCCTTCGGCCGGCGCGCCGTCGCGGGTCACCCAGTCGCGCCACTGCGACTGCGCGCGCACGAATTTGCCGCCGCTCTCCCCGCTATCGTACCGGCGGTCCTGCCATTGGCCTTCGACTAGCAATCCCATGCAATATCCTTTCGCGTTCCTGTCCGATGTAGGGCACCAAGCGGCGCCGCGGAAATCCCCGATGCTGAACAGATCGTCAACGGCTGCGTCGTCGAGTGCGGTCGGCTGCGCGGGCCGATTGCGGCGGCTGAAAATTGGTGCTAGCGGACAATCCGCATGTTCGACTTTGCCGTGATCCGGTTCGACCGACGACGAAAGAGCGCCCGCGCTTGATGAAGCGCTGACTGGCGAATGCTGCCGCTTGCAGCAAACCTTTCCTCGCATACCGGAACGCAAAGACCATGAGCCTTGCCGACTTGAAATACCTGGCCGACGTGAAATACCTACCGGAAACTCCGGCGCACGATCCTGAAATCGAAGCCATCAATGACGAGGCCTTCGGGCCGGGCCGTTTCGTGCTTGCCGCCTACAAGATCCGCCAAGGTGGCCCGCACGAACGCGCTTTGTCCTTCGTGGCCGTCGATGGCGCAATCGTCGTCGCCTCGGTACGGATGACGCGCATCGCCGCCGGTGCCGGCCGCGCGCTGATGCTCGGGCCGCTCGCTGTGCGGCCGGCCTTCAAAAATCTCGGCATTGGCCGCAAGCTAGTGGCAATCGCGCTGGAAGCCGCCGCCAAGGCCGGCGCACCGGCGGTGATGCTGGTCGGCGACGAACCCTACTACGGCCCGCTCGGCTTCAGGAGGCTGCCGCGCGGGCAGATCTCGATGCCGCGTCCGGTCGACCCCGACCGGCTTTTGGCGCACGAGATCGTGCCGGGCGCGGTGGCGAGGCTGGCGGGCGAGGTTTGCCACGCCGACCAGGCAAGGATTGCCGCGCACATCGCCGCGATGGCATGACCGTGCCGGTGCTGTCGCACGGTGGCTTGGCGGCATAGTCTGGGCACGGAGGAGGACGTCGAGATGAACCCGAACGGCCAGATTGCGATCGTCACCGGTGGCGGCTCCGGCCTTGGCGAGGCGACGGCGCGCGCTCTTGCCGCCGGCGGCGCCAGGGTTGCCGTCCTCGATCTCGGTATCGAGCGTGCGGCCAAGGTGGCGGCTGACATCGGCGGCATCGCCGTCCGATGCGATGTGAGCGACGCCGAGAGCGGTGCCGCCGCAGTCGCGGAAGCGGCAGAGACGCTCGGCGCACCGCGCATCCTGGTCAATTGCGCCGGCATCGTTGTCGGCATGAAGACGATCGGCAAGGACGGACCGCATCCGCTCGATCAATACCGCAAGGTGATCGAGGTCAATCTGATCGGCACCTTCAACATGATCCGCCTGGTCGCCGACCGGACCGCCAGGCTCGAACCGCTGCAGGGCGGCGAGCGCGGCGTTATTATCAACACCGCATCGGTCGCAGCCTATGACGGCCAGATCGGCCAGGCTGCCTATTCCGCGTCCAAGGCCGGCGTCGTCGGCATGACGCTGCCGGTGGCGCGCGATCTCGCCCGCTCCGGCATTCGCGTCTGCACCATCGCACCCGGCATCTTCAGGACGCCGATGATGGCCGGCATGCCGCAGGAGGTGCAGGATTCGCTCGGCGCCGCTGTGCCCTTCCCTTCCCGTTTGGGCGAGCCTTCGGAATACGCGGCACTTGCCTTGCACATCATCGAGAACCAGATGCTCAACGGCGAGACAATTCGCCTCGACGGCGCTATCCGCATGGCGCCGAAATAAACGCGACGGTGGTGCTTTGGACAAACCAAAAAAGGACGTGATCCGCGCGACCGATCCCGAGGCGATCAGGCTGGCAAAGACGCTGATCCGCAGCGCCCGTTTCGGCGCGTTGGCAGTGCTCGAACCAGGAACCGGTTCGCCGCTGGCCAGCCGGGTCGGCGTCGCCACAGACATCGACGGCACGCCATTGATCCTGGTATCGATGCTGTCCGCCCATACCGGCGCCATCCTTGCCGACCCGCGCTGTTCGTTGCTCGTCGGCGAACCCGGCAAGGGCGATCCGCTGGCGCATCCGCGATTGACGCTCGTCTGCCGCGCCGTGCGGCTGGAACGCGGCTCGAACGAGCACGCCCGCGCCGAGCGGCGCTACCTCAACCGCAATCCCAAGGCAAAACTCTATGCCGGGCTCGGCGACTTCTCGATCTTCCGGCTCGAACCGGAGCGCGCCAGCCTGAACGGCGGCTTCGGCAAGGCCTATCTGCTCGACCGCACCGATCTGGTCGCGACGGGAGCGATCGTCGAAGAGCTTGCCGCCGGCGAGCAATCGGCGCTCGACCACATGAACGCCGACCATCTCGATGCGATTGCCCTCTACGCAAGTCATTTCGGCGGGGCCGAGAGCGACGGCTGGATCGTCACCGGGTTCGACGCCGACGGGATGGATCTCATATCGGGCGACAATGTCTGTCGGGTTTTCTTCCCCGAGCCGCTGAGAGCGGCGCGCGACCTCAGGCCTGTCCTGGTCGACATGGCCAAGGCTGCCCGATCGGCAAAATAATCACAGCCGCACGGTTAATCGGCTTGCATGGAAAGCAAGCCTTGAGATTTGAGCGAAATGTTCTACCTTTGCGAGTGACGCTGAATCGCTGGCGTGCATCTATAGGGAAAGTCTATGGAATCCGACGCTATTGCCCCCATAGCGGCGGATGAGCAAGAAGGCATGGGGGATCTATGGTCTCGAACAAACTAGTCGCCAACGCCGGAACCGCGGCTGCGTTTCTGACGCTGATGGGCAACGAAAAACGTTTGTTGATCATGAGCTATCTAGCCGAGGGCGAGATGTCGGTCGGCGCCATAGCCGAGAAGGTGTCGCTCAGCCAATCCGCCCTGTCACAGCATCTGGCCAAGCTCAGGGCTTCCGACCTTGTCGAGACCCGCCGCGACCGGCAAATGATCTATTATTCCTGCAAGTCCGCGGCGGTGCGCGAATTGCTGCACATGCTGGACGGCATTTTCGGCGAAGGTGAACTGTCGCAGATGGCTCACCGGCTGCGTCGCGCCGGGACCTGAGCGGCCGAGGCGGAGAACGCCCCGCCAAATCCGCTTTGCTGCCAAGTCCGCCTTGCTGCCAAGTCAGCCTTGCTACTGAACGCGCTCGTCGGCGGCCTGCGCAATCTCGTCCTTGAACTCGACCTTCGTGCCCGGCTGCACCATCGAGGCAAGGTCTTCGGCATCCCAATTGGTCAACCGGATGCAGCCATGCGAAAAGGTGGTGCCGATCTTGCCCGGTTCGGGCGCGCCGTGGATGCCATAGCTTTCGATGGAGAGATCTATCCAGATCGATCCCACGGGATTGTTCGGCCCGGCAGCGATGGTGAAGGGCCGCTTGGTCTTGACCCCCTTGAAAGCGAAGTCCGGATCGTAGTGATAGGTAGGGTTGTGCACCACGCGCCTGACCTCCGCCATGCCGCTTGGCGCCGGCTTCTCGTCGCTCCCAATCGAGGCGGGGTAGACCGCCAGCCATTTGCCGGCACGGTCGAGCACACGCACCTGGCGGGCGCCCTTGTCGACCTCGACGGCGGCAACGCCGGCGGGAGGGTCGCCCCTGCTGACATCAGGCACCACCAACGTCCTGCCTGGTTTCCTGAGGCTGGTGCCCGGATTGAGCATTCGCAGCAATTGTTCGCTGACGTGGAAGCGCTCAGCCAACCTCTCCACCGCATTGCGGTAGCCGAGCCGCCGCAAGCGGGCCATCCTCTCCAAGCGAGCCGGAATACGCCTGGTGAAAGGTCCGCGCACATCCTTGCGCATCACCTCATAGGTCACCAGCACCGGCTTGGCGGAGCTTGCGATGAGTTTGCTCCAGGTCTGTGGACTGAGCTTGCCATCGGGCGGAAGTCCGTTTGCCGCCTGAAACGCGGCGACGGCTTTGGCGAAGTTCTGGGAAAGGCGACCGTCGATGAGGCCCGGCGAGAAGCGGGCGCGATCCAGAAGGATCTGCGCCTTCAGCAGCATCGGATCGACACCCGTCGGTTCGCCGATAGTGAATTGGGCCTGATTGACGGTGGTTGGATCGAGCTTGGCCGCGCGAGCCACGCCGCATGCGAGGGCAAGCGTGGCGGCAAAGACGAGGAGGAGCCTGATCATCGATGTCCTCCCAGGACCGCAGCAGGAGCCCGCCTCTATGACGCGGCATGGCCCTGTGTGGTTCCTTCGCCCATCGAAATTCTGCATTGAAGCGGCTTGGCCGAAGAGCCGTGCCGCGGAAATCAAATATCGCCGTGCCGCCAGGAGGCCAGGCAGGGCATCTCCGCCCGGCGCCTAGTGATTGGATTTGACCGTTAGAACGGCGTGCATCCATTTGGACACTGAGATACGGTCAGAGCTTCGGATCCGGCATCATGCCTTCCGAATCCGAATCCCGATTCGCGGCCGACGCCAGGGTCCGCCGAGGAAGCCATGAATCCGATCCGCATAGACGACCCGCAGGATCCTCGCGTCGCCGCCTATCTCTACATCCGAGAACGCGATCTTGCCGGCCGGCAGGGCCGTTTCGTCGCCGAAGGCAAGGTGGTGCTCGACACGCTGCTTGCCGCCCGTCGCTTCGAGGCAGAATCGGTGCTGGTGCTCGAGAACCGGCTGGCCGGCCTCGATGACGTCCTGCGCAAGGCGCCTGCCGGGCTTCCGATCTATGTCGCATCCGGCGAAGTCATGGACAGGATTGCCGGATTCCACATGCATCGCGGCATATTGGCGATCGGCCGCAAGGGCGCGGCCGTCTCCGCTGAAGCTTTGCTCGGCGCACTGCCCGCCCGCGCGCTGATCGTGGTGCTGGTCGGCATCGCCAATCATGACAATATGGGATCGATCTTCCGCAATGCCGCCGCCTTTGGCGCGGATGCCGTGCTTCTCGATCCGACCTGCTGCGATCCGCTGTACCGCAAGGCAATCCGCGTCTCGGTGGGCGCGGCCTTGAAAGTCCCCTTCGCCTGCTTTGCCGATACCGCCGGCTGCACCGCAATGCTCGACCGGCAAGGCTTCAGCCAATTCGCCTTGTCGCCGCGCGGGCAGATCGACATTCGCGATGCCAAGAGAAACGGCCGGCTGGCGCTCTATCTCGGCACCGAGGGCGAAGGCCTGCCGGAAAGCCTGCTTGCCCGCCTGCAGACGCTGCGGATCGGTATGGCGCAAGGTTTCGACAGCCTGAACGTCGCCGCCGCGTCAGCCATCGCACTGCATTATTTTTCCGGAGCCTAATGCATGTCGCGCAAAAGTGTGCAGCGGTTTTGCGATAACGACATGCATCAAACAAGAACTTAAAGCGCGTCGCATTAAGCCGGTCGAACGCGGCGCGCCTTAGAGCCGGGGGTGTGCTGCTCTTGGATCTGCGGAATCTCAGTCGGTCGAAGCGGCCTTCTGCAGCGCCCGCACCCGATCGGCAAGGCTGCGTCCGCCGCTCCCCGGCCGCGTATCCTCAGGCGCTGCAAGCGCCCGGGCGATCGGTGAATCCGGCCCGTCGAGCTTTGCCGTCAAGGCCACGACTTGCGCCGCCAGATCGTTCATCTCTTCGCGCAACGCCGCGCTGGCGCTGCCGGTATCGTCTCCGGCCTGTGATTTCGACGTTTCGACGGCAGCAAGATCTGTCTTCAGCCGCCTGTTCTCGCGTGCCAGCGACGTCAGCCTGGCCTCCAGCCGCTCGCGGTCGGCGTCGAGCTTGGCGGTTGTCTGTTCGACGTCGCCGTTGACGGCCACATTGACCTGACTGCCTGGCACGCCGGCAAGACCCACCGCAGGCGCCCTTTCAGCGCCTTTCGGCTTTTCGCGAAGGCGCACCAGTTCCTTCTCGCGGCGCTCCAGCCTGTCCTCGCGATCGGCCAGCGAGGCGAGCAGGCGTTCGACCTTCTTTTCCAGGTCGCCGGTTCTTTTCTTCTCGGCCTTCAGCGCGTCCCGCAAAACCTTGCTTTCGGCTGCCAATTCCTGGCTGCGCCTGTCCGCCTCCTTGCGCTGGCCGCGCAGCAGCGAAATGTCGCTCGCCAGCTTCTGCAGCTCGGATTCGCGCGCCACCAGCTCGATCTGCCTGCTGCTGGATGAAAAACTGGCGTCGTCATACATGTGCTCCAGTTTCCGCAGTTCGAGCCCGCGCTTTTCGAGGGCGCGCTCGGTCTCCGCAAGCCGTTCCGACAGCTGCTGCAGCTGCTCATCGCGCTTGCGAAGCTCCTCGCCCCTGGCTGTAAGATCGGCGACGACCCGGTTCTTGTCCTGTCGCTCGGCCGCCAATTCCTTCAGGGCTTCGCGGTCGCGGCCGATCTCGACCAGCTGTTCGGCGGCCTTCTCGCGCAATGATTTGACGGTCATTTCAAGCCGGCGCACCGAAACGGCGAACTCGGCGCGAATGCGATCCTTGTCCGCCTGGATCTCGGCCAGCGTCAACGGCATCGAGCCCTCGACGCGCTTGCGCGTCAGCGCCACCGCCCGCCGCCACACGGCCGGAGCAATCATCAGCGCCAGAAAGCCGGCGCAGAGAAAGCCGAGGACAAAGAACAGGATCGACTGGACCAAGATGACTATCCGTTGTGCATGGCAACCGCCAAAGGTCGACTTTGCCATCTTCGCATGACGGAAATCCGGCGCCACGGCAAGAGTATGCCGCGGCAAAGCTCAGACCGTGGGATCACAGGTCCAATCGCAGTGGCGCCATCATGCAGGTCAGAACGGATTCCAGGTCGCGCGCTGGGTGAGCTTGAGGTAGCCGAGATTGACGCCGAGCCGGGCGCCGACGCCGGTACGGATCGGCACGAGCAGCACATTGTTGTTCTTCAGCACGTTGAAGCCGACGCCGGCGACGACATAGGCGGAGCCGGCGACGCCGCCAAAACGATTATAGAGGCTGCTCACATCGTCGAGATTGTAGACCAGCATCATGACGCGCGAGCCCTCGCCGCCGAAATCCCAGCCGAGCGACGGGCCTTGCCAGAACACTTTGTGGTCGCCGGCATTCTTGGTGTAGAGCGTGCCTTCGCCATAGGTCAGGCCACCGATCAGCGCCCCGGACCCCTCTTCGCCGAGCAGATAGCCGTTCGGCAGGCCATAGGTGGCGAAAATCTTCTCGACGACGGTGGCGAGCCCGCCCGATGTAGCGCCGAAGAATTTATGACCGGAATCGACGATCTCCTGCGCCGTGTATTCCTGCGCCCGCGCGGCCGATGCCGAAAAGGCGACAAGGCCGATGAGCGCGATCGTCATTGAGATGACACGGAAAAAAGTCCGGTCGTAGAATCGGGAAACCATGCTTCCAATCTCCGTCAGGGAGCACTTTCGCCGACGCCTCGCACCCGTACGGCTCTTTGGCGGCCGTTAAGGATGACTGTTAGGGGCAAACTATGCCGTAATCCTTTTTCAACCATTAAACTCCCACATGAAGATGGCGGTTCGAAGGCTGTTTTCACATCGCCCGCGCAGCACCCTGCTGCGTGAACACGCCATTTTCGACAATCATGATTTCGGATTTGTTGCTGCACGCACAAGCGCTGTGTATTCAGAATGCTTGGGAGAGAGCGTGATTCGTGTGGACAGGCGTGATCATGATCGCCCGGTCATTGTGTTGTGAAATTTGCAGGGATTTTTGCCGATGGCCGAGCTTTTCACCCTTTCCGCACCCGATCTGGCAGCGCTGCTGTGCAGCCGGGTCTGCCACGACATCATTTCGCCGGTCGGCGCCATAAACAACGGGCTTGAGCTGCTCGACGAGGGCGGCGCCGACGAAGACGCCATGAAGCTGATCCGCCAAAGCGCCAAAAACGCCTCCGCCCGCCTGCAATTCGCCCGCATCGCCTTCGGCGCCGCCGGTTCCGCCGGCATGCTGATCGACACCGGGGACGCCGAGGCCGTGGCCATCGCCTTCCTGAAGAACGAGAAGCCGGAACTGATCTGGAACGGAACCCGCGCACTGTTGCCCAAGAACAAGGTCAAGCTGCTGCTCAATCTCATCCTCGTCGCCAACGCCGCCATTCCGCGCGGCGGCAGGCTGGTGGTCACGCTGGAGAACCTGGAGACCGAGCCGCGCTTTGCGCTCGCGGCGAGCGGCCCGATGCTGCGCGTGCCGCCCAAATTCCTGGAATTGCATTCCGGCCACAGGCCGGAAGAGCCGATCGACGCGCATTCGGTGCAGCCCTATTACACGCTGCTCCTGGCCCGCGAAGCCAACATGACGATTTCGATCCATGCGACCGCCGACGAGATCGTCCTTTCTGCAGTCTGAAGTTCTGCTAAGAGCCGGAAAAGTATTTTTCTCCAAATCATATTTGCGGCGTCGTCTTAACATCTGTGAGACCGGCTTGCAGATTGATTGCGTGAAGCATTGCGAAAGAATATTTCACTAAAAAACACCTTCAGGAAAATTTTACCTAACGGCTTTTCGGCTTCTTTACCAGATCGGCCTATGTTCCCCGGCAGATGCCACGACGCTGTCGGTTTGCCGCATGGCAAAGAGGGTCCGGGAATGAAACGCTGCATGTTCGTCGACAATTCGAGCGTCATCAGGAAGGTTGCAAGGCGTATCCTGGGCGGTTCCGGCATGATGGTGATCGAAGCCGCCAGCGGCCATGAGGCGATCGAGATGTGCGCGGTCGACATGCCTGATATCATCGTCGTCGACGGCGCCTTGCCGGACATGCAGGCGCAGGACCTCATCCGCCGCGTGCGCGCCATGGAAAGCCCGGTAGTGCCGCAAGTTTTGATTTCGCTGGTCGAGGTCGACGTCGGGGCGATCATGCGGGCAAAGCGCGCCGGCGCCCAGGGCTACCTGCTGAAGCCGTTCAACCGGCCGCAACTGCTCGAGTGCTTCCGCGCCTTGAAGATTGCCGCCTGATCAGAGCTGTTCCATTCCGACGAAAATCGAATCGGCTCTATCTTGTTGTTTTGCCGGGTTCTTTTCCGAAAAAAACCGGCGACCATTTTGGGATCACACCCCTAGTTCAGGCGCTGACGCGGATATCTTCGGGCTCACGCAGCACATAGCCGCGGCCCCAGACGGTCTCGATGTAATTCTGCCCGCCAGACGCGGCGTCAAGCTTCTTGCGCAGCTTGCATATGAAGACGTCGATGATCTTCAGCTCCGGCTCGTCCATGCCGCCATAGAGATGGTTGAGGAACATTTCCTTGGTCAGCGTGGTGCCCTTGCGCAGCGAGAGCAGTTCCAGCATCTGATATTCCTTGCCGGTCAGATGCACGCGCTGGCCACCGACCTCAACGGTCTTGGCATCGAGATTGACCACCAGGTCGCCGGTGGTGATGACCGACTGGGCGTGGCCCTTGGAACGCCGCACGATGGCGTGGATGCGGGCGACCAGTTCGTCCTTGTGGAAGGGCTTGGTCATGTAATCGTCGGCGCCGAAGCCGAGGCCGCGCACCTTGTCCTCGATGCCGGCCATGCCGGAGAGGATGAGGATCGGCGTCTTCACCTTGGAAAGGCGAAGTGTTCTCAAAACTTCATAGCCCGACATGTCGGGGAGGTTGAGATCGAGGAGAATGATGTCGTAATCATAAAGCTTGCCTAGATCGACGCCCTCTTCGCCAAGGTCGGTCGTATAGACATTGAAACTTTCCGATTTCAACATCAGCTCGATGCTTTGTGCGGTTGCACTGTCGTCTTCTATCAGCAGAACGCGCATTTCATTCCCCTTTTCTGCTGCCGGACCATTTCACGACCCGTCCAGGACCGGAGCAGTGATTGCCCTGAGCAGAGGCTGCCATCGAATGGTTAATAAAACCTAATTCCCCGTCCGTGACGGTATCAGATTTTTTAACCCCTTTCTACACCTTGTTGAATCCAATAACGAATCACAGCCCCAAACCGTTAATGCGGCACATTAATAAGCCAGACTAAGTGACTCTTCGGACTCGTTGGCCAGGTTTCGCGACGAGAAGCAGAATTTTTACCCGCCCTTAAGTCCTGAGCCGTATGATTAACAATGCCCGTAAACGAATGGTTACCGCCGGCAAAAAACTTTAGGAGTTTGTTTCCCATAGTTCGGGGAAAGCCGGTGGAAACGGGTCAGGCCTGGGCCTTGCCGGGTGAATTGGACGATATGTGCAGGTGTGCGTTTCCGGGAGTACCGAATCATGAAGTCACGTGAAAACCTCGTTCGGCTGAAGCAATTTCAGGTGAGCGAGAAGCGGCGGCAGCTGCTGCAGCTCGACATGATGATCGCCGAATTCGAGCGCATGGCCGTCGAGCTGGAACTTCAGATCGCTGCCGAAGAGAAGAAGGCCGGCATCACCGACATCAATCACTTTGCTTATCCGACCTTCGCCAAGGCGGCACGGCTACGCCGCGACAACCTTAGAAATTCGCAAAGCGACCTCGCCCAGCAGCGAAATGTCGCCGAATCATTGCTGAGCGAAGCCGAAGCGGAGCTTTCCAAGGCCGAGATGCTGGAATCGCGCGACACCAAGGCGCGCGACACGGAAGCCGGCGGCCGCAGCGCCATGATCGGCTGAAAACAAGACTTTAACGCGCGTCGCGCTTGCGCGCTATTGCTGCGCACCGAACTGTGCCCGCCTCAGGCATCCAGATCTTCTTGCTGTTCCGCCGCCCGTGCGCGCGCATTTTTGATGTCGGGCACATGCTGCTCCGACCAGGCTCTGATCTGATTGAGCAGTCCTGCCAGGTTCTGGCCAAGTTCGGTCAGCTCATATTCGACCCGCGGCGGAATGACCGGGAAGATTTCGCGCCGCACAAGCCCGTCGCGTTCCAGGATACGCAGCGTCTGCGTCAGCATTTTCGGCGTGATGCCTTCGAGCTTGCGCGCCAATTCGCCGTTGCGGAGCCGGCCCCGGCGCAGCGCACAGATCACCAGGTGGACCCATTTGCTGGCGAGCGTCTCGAGCACGGCGTGTGACGGGCACGACCGCCGAAAGGCGTCATAGCCGAAAGGGGAAACATCTTCACTATCCATGAGGTGCGTATATATCAAAAAGGTACATACTAGACAAGAGAATATAACTATCCAAATTATAGTGGCACATCAAAACCAGCAGGAGAGCCTTCCATGCGTGCCATTATCCAGAATTCCTTCGGCGGACCCGACGTCCTCGTCATTGCCGATCGCCCCGCGCCATCACCCGAGGCCGGCGAAGTGCTCGTCCGCATCGAGGCGGCCGGCATCAATCCGGTCGATGGTGCGGTGCGCGGCGGCCACTATCCGCTGCTCGGCGAGCCGCCTTTTGTCCTTGGCTGGGACGTTTCGGGAGTTGTCGAGGCGCTGGGCTCCGGCGTCTCCGGCCTCAAGGTCGGCGATGCCGTGTTCGGCATGACGCGCTTTCCCAAACAGGCGGCAGCCTACGCCGAACTCGCCGCTGTCCCGGCTGATGAGCTTGCGCCGAAACCTGAAGGCATAGATCACGCGCAAGCCGCCGCGCTGCCGCTGGCCGGCCTGACGGCCTGGCAAGGCCTTGTCCCCCATGGCCGGCTCGATTCTGGCAAGCGCGTGCTGATCCACGCCGGAGCCGGCGGCGTCGGCCATCTGGCGGTGCAGATCGCCAAGGCGCACGACGCTTACGTCGTCGCGACCGCCAGCCCGGAAAAGCTCGATTTCGTCCGCTCGCTCGGCGCCGACGAGGTGATCGACTACACAAGGGATGATTTCACCGGGAAGGCCCGCGACATCGATCTGGTTCTGGACCCGTTCGGCGGCGTGCATGCGGAGCAATCACTGAAAGTGCTCACGGCCGGCGGCGTTCTGGTGTCGCTGCTCGATGTCAGCGATGCCACCAAGGCAAAGGCCACGACGCGAGGCATCCGCGTCGAGCGCATGTCCGTAGTGCCCGACCGTGCCGCTCTGGTGGAGCTCGGCAAATTGATCGACGCGAAAAAGCTGGCCGTCCACGTGGCAAAGGCGTTTCCGCTCGAACAGGCCGGTGCCGCCCATGCCTTTCTCGCCACCAGGCCGATCGGCAAGGTGGTGCTGACGGTCTGAAATTGCAGATCGTCGCCCCTCGCAAACGTAAGGGCGCTGATCAGCGCCCTTATCGGCCTAATGCCGGTATTGCTGGATGCGCGTGGTGCGCAGGCCGGCAAGGCCGTATTCGTCGATCGACGCTTGCCAGGACAGGAATTCCTCGGTGGTGAGCTTGTAGCGCTGGCATGCCTCTTCGAGGCTCAAAAGCCCGCCACGCACCGCCGCCACCACTTCCGCCTTGCGCCGGATAACCCAGCGACGTGTGTTTGTCGGCGGCAGATCGGCGATGGTAAGTGGGCTGCCGTCTGGCCCGATAACATATTTGACTCGCGGTCTAATTAGATCGGTCATCGTACTCTCTACAAAAAACTCAAAGACCCAATCCCCACCACATTACCGCCACAGCTTTAAAATTTGCCTAAGCAGACCCTAATGGTTAGGTAAGGATCATGAACGCGGCGTTAGCCTTTTCATCGGCATTTGAAACATCTGCCGGCAAGCGCATTGAACCCGGCAGGAAAAATGAGCCGGTCCGGCAAAGCTGGCGCAGCCGAGACGCTTGACCTATATTCCGGCCATTGGCATTGAAGCGCCGCGCAGAACGAAAGAACCATGAACAGCCTCGATCTTCCCGGACGCCCCGAAAACACCCGCGTCGTCGTCGCCATGTCGGGCGGTGTCGATTCGTCGGTCGTTGCCGGCCTCCTGAAGCGCGAGGGCTACGACGTCGTCGGCGTCACGCTGCAGCTTTATGACCACGGCGCGGCGACGCACCGGGCCGGCTCATGCTGCGCCGGCCAGGACATCGACGATGCCCGCCGCGTCTCCGAGACGCTCGGCATCCCGCATTACGTCCTCGATTACGAGGAGCGCTTCCGCAAGGCGGTGATCGACCCGTTCGCCGAGAGCTATGTCGCCGGCGAAACGCCGATCCCTTGCGTTTCCTGCAATCAGACGGTGAAATTCGCCGACCTTCTTGCGACCGCCAAGGAACTCGGCGCCGACGCGCTGGCGACCGGCCACTACATCCGTTCCGGCGCCAATGGCGCCCACCGCGCGCTTTACCGGCCGGTCGACGCCGACCGCGACCAGAGCTACTTCCTGTTCGCCACCACCCAGGCGCAGATCGACTATCTGCGTTTTCCGCTCGGCGGCCTGTCGAAGCCTGAGGTTCGCGCCATCGCCGAGGAGATGGGACTGACGGTTGCGGCCAAGCAGGACAGCCAGGACATCTGCTTCGTGCCGCAGGGCAAATATTCCGACATCATCGCCAAGCTGAAGCCGGCTGCCGCCAATCCGGGCGACATCGTCCATATAGACGGGCGCGTGCTTGGCCGCCACGAGGGCATTTTGCGCTACACCGTCGGTCAGCGCCGCGGCATCGGCATCGCCTCGGGCGAGCCGCTCTACGTCGTTCATCTCGACGCCGACCGGGCCCGCGTCGTCGTCGGCCCGCGCGAGGCGCTGGAGACCCACAAGATCTTCTTGCGCAACATGAACTGGCTGGGCGATGGCCCGCTGACCGCTATCCCGGCGGCCGGGCTTGAGCTTTTCGCCAAGGTGCGCTCGACGCGGCCGCCGCGCCCGGCCGTGCTGCATCACCGCGCCGGTGTCACTTCGGTGGAACTGGTCGACGGCGAATCCGGCATCGCGCCCGGTCAGGCTTGCGTGCTCTATTCCGACGATGGCAACGAGGCGCGCGTGTTCGGCGGCGGCTTCATCGAGCGCTCCGAGCGCGGCGCCGAGGCCGAGGCGATGCTGACGCGGCTTGCCGTCCAGCCGGCGCGGGTTCCCGCCGAATAGACGGCGTTTTCTTTTAGGGCCTTGTATGGGCGGGCCTTGTATGGGCGACGGTGCCGGCGGTCAGGATGCGCAGCACGCGGATGGCCTCCTCGCCGCTGGTGCGCGGTTCGGCCCGCGTCTCGATGCAGTGGATGAAATGCTCCAGCTCGCGCGTCAGCGGCATGCCCTCACCGACCGCGACATAGGACGGCTCGTTGGCGGTGAACGCCCATTGGCCGCTGTCCTGCCACACCGCGTGGCGATAGACGGCAAGCTTGCGCTCCCACGGCTCGACATCGTCGAACACCGCCATCGCCTTGGTGCCGACAACGGTCAGCCGCCGTTCGCGGTAAGGGTTGAGCCGCGAGGCGAACAGATGGCCGCGCAGGCCGTTGGGAAAGCGCATGTGCAGATGCGCAAAGTCGCTGAGATTGTCGAGAAGAGCAGCGCCTTCGCCGCGCACTTCGACCGGTTCGGTGCCGGTGATGGCCAGGATCATCGACAGATCGTGCGGCGCCAGATCCCATAGCGCGTCGTTTTCGGTGTGGAACTTGCCGAGGCCGAGCCGATGCGAATGGATGTAGCGGACTTCGCCGAGTTCGCCATTGTCGATCAGCGCCTTCAGCGTCTCGAAGGCGGGATGAAAGCGCAGCACGTGGCCGACCATGAAGACACGGCCATTATCGGCGGCCGCCTGCACCGAGCGTTCGGCATCGGCCACCGTCAGCGCGATCGGCTTCTCCACCAGCACGTCCTTGCCGCCGAGCACGGCGCGCACCGCCATGTCGGCATGGAACTGCGGCGGCAGCGCCATGACAATGGCGTCGACATCGTCGCGGGCAAACAGCGCCTCCGGCTCTATCGCCAGGCAATCCTGCTCGCTGGCAAAACCCTCCGCACGCGCGGGGTTGACGTCCGAAACCGCATGCAGCGCGCCGAGCGCCTTTAGGGTGCGGATGTGGTTGCTGCCCCAGTATCCGCAACCGAGGACTGCAATGCGCGGTTTCATCAATTCATGACCATGGCTTTCGTGGCCGAGACATAGCGACGTGCCTCGCTGAACTCAACCCCGGCCTGTGCGCCCAAATGTCTGCCCGGCAAAGCTTTAGGCGCCAGCAATATGCCGGCGCGGCAGCCACTTCGATGCTTGACAGGCTTGGCCTCGCAACCTTATATCCGCGCGACCTTGGCGAACGCGCCGATATGCCTGCCGATTTAAGCTGGATTTCGGGCCTTCGCCGCCCTGGCGGGGTAGCTCAGTTGGTTAGAGCACGGGAATCATAATCCTGGGGTCGGGGGTTCAAGTCCCTCTCCCGCTACCAGCCCCTCCCTAAGGGGTTGATATCTCAGCAAGCCGCTGGTTTTTGAACGTCTTTTTTCTCGCAGCTGGTACCTTTCTCTGGTACCTTTTCGAGATGGACGGCATGGCAAAACCTCTTTATCTGGTCGGCAAACCTGGCGATCAAAAATTCAAGCGGAACATCCCAGCACGGCTGCAATCCGTGGCAGGGCAAACTGCCTTCGTGGAAAGAGTGCGCGGCAAAAGCGCAGCCGAAATCAGGCAGCAGGGCAGCTTGTTCGCTGTGATGACAGACGCCCAATTGCAAACATTCGAGGCAAGGCTCGCATCGGGCCTTGGTGTACCTTCTGAAACTGACGCCGAGGTTAGCCTGAACGCAACGACCGCACGCCAGATCGCGGTCTCCTATTTCTTGGAACGTCATCAGGGCAATCTGCTTCGGGGTGATTACTTCGCGCTCCAGGATGATCCTGATTTCCCCGATCTGTTGTCTGATGCAGGAGAAGCAGCTTCCGTTGCGCTACGTGTGGCGTCTGGAGCGGAGGTGACAACCGACCCGAAGGCGCTGGAACTTCTTGTCAGGCATGGCATTGTTTCCCGAGCCCAAGCTGACCGAATTTCGCCAGACAAGTGGCCAAGTAGCCTGGTGCATCACAAATTTTATGCCGCCTCATAGAACGTGCCGATCTAGAACTCGCCAGGCGAAGATACCGTTCGTTGAACCTGGGTACACTGGGTCCGGTTCAAGACGATTTCTTTGCCAATGCCGAGAGTGCTCCGTCACAGCTGAGTCCAGCTCGCAACATCGCACCCACCAAAACCATCGCCGATCTGAAAAGGCTTTTCCTCGAAACCAAAACAGAGGTCACCCGATCACGATCATCTCAATACCGCATCCCCTTCCGTGTTCTCGAAGAGCAAATCGGGCCGCTTCAACTGTCCGATATCAATCGTGAGAGGTGTCGGGAGCTGATGGACTTTCTTCCAAAGGTCCCCTCCCACGCGGCTCAGCAGTATCCGAAGGCAACGCTTAAGGAGGCTGCAGAGCTCTACCGCCTGAAGACAGGCGCCTATTCCCAGCTGGAGCTGGCTTAGTAGTCTTTGGCCGGCGAATATGGGCATTCGCTTAGAGGCTGAGAGCAATACCGAACTCAAATTTCCTATGGTATTTGGATCATGCATTTAAACGCCGATGTCCTGAACAACATGCCTGCATTTCGATCTGAACTCATTAGGCGCTTTACATGGATGATCCATTCGACCCCGGCGTCCAATTTAACGAGCATCCGTCAGCTGGGATTGGTCCCAAACCAGGATGCTCCGCCGTCTCCTGAAGTGCGACAGCGTTTTGGACATGGCAAAATAGTCTGCCTGCATCCTCTAGGTTCCAAATTCTCTCCAAAAGGGGCTGCCAGTACGATCACATTCGAACATGGCCAAGAACTTAAGTTAGTTAGCCTTGCGATTGATACACGCGATCTGCCAAATGACCTCGGTCTCGATTTCTCCTACTCCTGGCAGGACGCAACAAACCATCTCGCGGCCAGTACAAAGTCCGCACACGAAACCGCCGGGGATATCGCGCATATGCTGGGTTCTGTCGTTTCGTTCAACACCATTGCGCCCGACAAAATACGGGTGTTTGCCAATGGCTCCGCGCCTGCGAGCCCCTTAACTTGGCCACCGCTCCTGTGCACCCCCGACAGCGAAGTCATCCGACACTGGTGACAGCGTTCAGGCCGCGCCACCTAATGGGACCTCAGGAGGCAACTGGATTGGCGGTGCTTTCTTTGCTCTGAGTGCGGCCAAATTCAAAGTCAAGGATTGGAGCTGATAGCGAGCAAGCGCTTCAAGCGCGAGCAGCTCGACCAGATACCATCCGACTGAAATAAGAAGGAACAGAGCGATCTCGCAAGTGCTCGCAACCCTCTCCCCACAGAGAGAGACCGCAATGAGGCCAGCGAGGTTGAGGGCTGCGGCGCCGATCGCCGCGAACATGAAAGGAACTAGATTGCGGTTAAGGCTGTCCTTCTTCGACAGCAGGCTTAGACGAAGGTCCTGCATGTCGCGCCGCTTCGTTCTCGCGAACGGGCTGTTGCTACCGTGCATAGCCAAAATTTCGGCGTCCAAGGTTTTAGAAATCCAGGCCAAGCGGAGATCGACGGGCGCTCGGAAGAGAGAAAGGCCTATTCCGACGCCGACACCGAGCTGTAATAGGCTTGAGAAATCACTGTAAATTGCCATAGTAGGTCTCATGGGAGCTATGCCGAACAATCGAGCTTTGCGTGCCGTTCGCGAACAGCGGGGGCTCGCCCTGAAACAAGTAGCAGACTTTGCGGCTATTTCAGTAGACCGTCTAACCGATTTTGAGCGTGGTGATCGCGAACCGTCACGCAAACAAGTCGAGCGACTTGCTGACGCTTACGGCGTCCCGCTTTATTCACTCTTCGGCAGCAGTATTCCAAACCTTGCACCGCTCCCGCAAGATTTTCGAAAAGTGGATCCACAGCCTGCCTCATCTCTAACGCCAAAAGGCGTACGATCACTGCTGTCATCCGAGCGAGTATCTGTTTACGCGAAGCAACTTGCTGTCGAAGTTAAATACAAGCCAAAAGACCTTAACAAAGCCGTTCGCGCCTCGAAAACGACCAAGCTTCGCGCCACCACGATGCGGAATATTTTCGATGAGTGGCATCGTCCTCGCGCTTCACTCTTGGGTTTCTCGGGAACGTTAGAGCAGCGGTTTATGAGTGCTCTGCGCTTGTTTTTCGAAATACAGGGCGGCGTTCTAAACGTTAACGACGCTCCTTTCCAGGATTTCATGGGCTTCTTCGTAGAGCCAGAAGGCGGCCTCCCAACGATCTTTGTCAATCGGTCGGTGTCATCTAAAAAAGCACAACTTTTCACTTTAGCTCATGAGTACTCCCACGCCATTCTCGGCGAAGACGGAATTTCCAATCCCTTTATGCCGAGAAACGCGGTAGAGCGGACGTGCAACGTTTTCGCGGCTGAATTCCTTGCTCCGATGCAGGAGTTCGCTCGAGTTGTCGAAGCGTTGCCCAAGACAACACGCTCCAATCCGGAAACGCTAATCGCGGCTGCATCGGCTAGGTCATTGCTCAGCAGACATGCTGCCGCTATCCGGTTGGTAGAGGGATCCTATATTTCGCAACAAGAGTTGCGAACGTGGCGAAGCAAGTTCGTGGCTAATCCTCGATTTGAGAAAGACGAAGAAAAGGAAACCGTTGGCGGCGGCGGCGGAGTCCCGCATGCGAAGCGCCTTAGCGAGCTTGGTCATCTAGCAGTTGTCCTGTCGAAGCGCGCGTTCGATCTAAGGCTCATCGACAGATTTGACATTGCCAACAGCCTAGGATTGTCACAGTCGCTCCAGGATCGCGCATTTGCACTAGCAACTAAGCGCTTCGAAATTGCGTTGACGTGATGCCGCTGCCACCAGTGCACGGCTGGCTAATCGACTATCGGACAGCACACATCATCTTTGCGTCGAAAAGCAATGTGCGGATTGACCACATCATTGCCCGTTGTCAGGCGGGAAATTTGCACATTTGCCATCGCGAGGAAAGCAAGTTTCGTGCCGACGACCTATTGCTAGGACCATTCATTGATGACCAATGCTGTGTGTACGAGCCTGACGATGATGTCTACGATCGTTGCCCTGCTGTGGAGCATTCTGCAGTGGCTGTCGGCAAGACATTGTTAGTGGGAAGCGAAGCAGCAGTCTTTATGACAGCACTTGCTATCGCTAAGCAGTTTGGCGTGATCTCCGATCATACATCTCCACGCTTTGCTACTGTTCATGACTTGTGTCCAGCATACGGCGTGCCGGTCCTTACGGCGGATCAATACTTTCAATTAATTTGACGAGAAATCGGTGGCTCGAAGCCCAGCAATGGTACATAGTCTTGGTACCTTTCGGTACCTTAGGCGTAGAAAAAATCGCTTAAAATCAGACCTAACCCAGAGAAGGCTCGTTTCCCTCTCCCGCTACCAAATTCCAAAGATAATCAGATACATAGAGATGTACCGGTGCCAGTCGTCTCATTGTAGCGGGTCGCGCGATTTTGCAATTTTGACACCCGGTTTTGCAGCAGGGCGCTTCTCTCAAGACAGGGCGATCCAATACCCCAGTTCAGTTTGACATCAGCTTGCTGCCGGAACGTCTCAATGAGTTTGCAATTGCCTCTGGTGCCGGTGCAGTCGGTCATGTCGAGCCATTGGTGAACCGTATTGAAGTGATGTTAGCTGACGCGAGAATGAAGTCCCTTGTCTCTCCTAGTGAGACTCTAAATCTGGTCGATTGGCTCAACGGCTTCATTGGGGAGAACCATGCTTCTAACGGCCAGGTGACGATTATCGATCTGTCGTTGGTTCCATCCGATGTTGTCCACGTGGCGGTGTCAGTCATAGCCCGACTAACGTTTGAGGCGCTCCAGAGATATCGGAAACGGAATGGAGCGCCGCTTCCAACCATTGTCGTTCTTGAAGAAGCCCACACGTTTGTACGTAAGCGCTGTTGTGGGACCACCTTTCGGGAGTGGTCGCGATCTGTGAGGTTGCCGATCCTGTATTGGGATCGGAGATCGGCTT
>NZ_JAMYRB010000012.1:0-159269 GCF_040321165.1 Mesorhizobium sp. M0500 | reverse complement strand
CCACATGCACGGCCCGGTCGAGCGCGACCACGCTTTCAAGGGGCTGTCCTTCATCCATCCCGAACGCTTCCAGGAAGACGGCTGGGCGCCGCCGGGCTTCACCGCCTTTGTCTCTTCGATCATCGAGTCCGGTGTCGATCCGAGCCGCATGGACGGCATAAGGTCACAGCTGAAGTCGATCGGGCTCGAACCTTATGATTGCCTCAATCCAGGACTGATGGACTATATCGCCACCTGGACGGCCAAGAGATCCGGCGCGTTGCCGGCCTAGTAGCCGCTCGACTATCATCGATCGAGCCGGGCGACGCCGCCCGGCTCTTTCACATTTGGAACAACGATGCCCGCACCTGCTATTCTCGTCGATGCCGACGCTTGCCCGGTGAAGGCCGAGGTCGAAAAAGTCGCCGAGCGGCACGGTATCGTCGTCACCTTCGTCTCCAATGGCGGCTTGCGTCCGTCGCGCGATCCGATGATCCGCAATGTCGTCGTCTCCAAGGGCGCCGATGCCGCCGACGACTGGATCGTCGAAAATGCCCGGTCCAACGACATTGTGGTGACCGCCGATATCCCGCTTGCCGCCCGCGCTGTGGCGCTTGGCGCCCACGTACTTGGTCCGACCGGACGCCCGTTTACGCCCGAAACGATCGGCATGGCGATTGCAATGCGCGATCTCAAGCAGCATCTGCGCGAGACCGGCGAAAGCAAGGGCTACAATTCGAGCTTCGCGCCGCAGGATCGCTCGCGGTTCCTAGGCGAGCTTGACCGCATCCTACGGCGAGCGCTGAAATCCGCGTCAGCGGACTGAAGGCCATGGCGACTGGTACCCCGACCAAAATGCCCATGCGACCCCACACGCCGTTCGCGGTGTCGGCCTGCATCGGCGTGGCAGCCTTTGGCGCCGCGCTGGTCTGGCGTGCGCCGCTTGCCTATTCGATCGGCGCCAATCTGTTCTTTGCCGCCTATCTCGTTCTTGTCATCGCCCATATGCCGCGGCTTACCGGCAGCTATCTGCGCAAGAATGCAGGCGACACGGACCTGCCGGTACTGGCCATCTTCGCGGTCACGCTGATTGTCGTCGCTATTGCCATCATTTCGTTGTTTCAATTGATCAACAGGGAGAAGAGCGCGGACACCGTCGAGCTTACGGTGGCGCTGCTGTCTATCCCGCTTGGCTGGTTGACCATCCATGCGATGGCCGCACTTCACTACGCGCATATCTACTGGTTGGATGGCGATGCGATGGATGGCGACACAAAAAAGAAAATTCCGGTCGGCGGCCTCGACTTCCCGGGCGGCAAGCGGCCGGAAGGCTCGGATTTCCTCTATTTCGCCACGGTGATCGGCATGACGGCGCAAACCGCCGACACCAACATCACGACCTCGCAAATGCGCCGTGTCGTGCTTGTGCACTCGATCCTGTCGTTCTTCTTCAACACGGTCATCGTGGCAGCCGCGGTCAACCTCGCCGTCAGCCTCGGCAGTCCGTAATAAATCCGTGATCGGGTGAAACATCGCTTAGGCTGGCGACGTATTGGGAGGAGAAGAGATCTGACGAGGCCGCGACGAACGCGCGGCCGGAGGGAACAACAAATGGAATCGCTTGCCAGAAACCAAGCCGCCGGAGCAGATACCGCCGCGCCGAGTGATGCGACGCTGATCTATCGGCAGTCGCGCTGGACGCGGCTGACGCATTGGCTGTGGGCGATCGCGCTGTTCTTCATGCTGCTTTCCGGCCTGCAGATCTTCAACGCCCGCCCGCAGCTCTATATCGGCAAGGAGTCGGGTTTTGGCTACAACAACACCGTCTTCGCCATTGGCGCCGAGAATACGGCGACTGGCCCGCGCGGCTATACCGAAATCTTCGGCAAGCGCTTCGATACCACTGGCGTGCTCGGCTGGTCGGGTCCGGCCGGCCAGGAGACCTCCCGTGCCTTCCCGTCCTG
Organism: Mesorhizobium sp. M0500; assembly: GCF_040321165.1. Classification (NCBI taxonomy): domain Bacteria; kingdom Pseudomonadati; phylum Pseudomonadota; class Alphaproteobacteria; order Hyphomicrobiales; family Phyllobacteriaceae; genus Mesorhizobium; species Mesorhizobium sp. M0500. The sequence continues at coordinate 157,326 of NZ_JAMYRB010000012.1, read as the reverse complement.
GGCGACGATCCCTTCCTATTACGATCTCGGCACCGCGCGCGTCGTTCATTTCTTCTTTGCCTGGGTGCTGACCACCACGCTGCTGGTCTGGCTGGTCGCCAGCCTGATCAACGGCCATTTGCGCCGCGATCTTGCCCCGCGCCTCGATGATTTCAGGCGCTTGCCGCGAGACATTGTCGAGCACGCCAAGCTCAGGTTCCATCACACGCGCGACTACAACACGCTGCAGAAGATGGCCTATGGCGGCGTGCTGTTCGTGCTGCTGCCGCTGATGATCATCACCGGCCTTGCCATGTCGCCGAGCATGGATTCGGTGCTGCCGTTCCTGAATGATCTGCTCGGCGGCCGGCAGACGGCGCGCACCATTCATTTCACGGTGATGCTGCTGCTCGTCGCCTTCTTCATTATCCACATCCTGATGATCCTGGCCGCCGGCCCGATTAACGAGCTGCGCTCCATCATCACCGGGTGGTACCGAACCGACCCGCCGGCGCATGGCGACAATGCGCCAGAGAGGAGTGCCTGACATGGCGAAATTCGAGATCAGCCCCAAGCTACAGATAAGCCGAAGAAAGTTCCTGACCTCGGCCAGCCTCGGCCTTTCCGGCATCATGCTGTCGGGCTGCGACGCCTTCGACAGCCAGCTTGGCGTCGGCGACAGCCTGCGCAGCTTCCTCGAAAGCGCCAATGGCCTGACCTGGCGGGCGCAGCGACTGCTTGCCGGCGCTGATGCGCTGGCGCCGGAGTTCACCGAGGCCGACATTCGCCAGCCGCAGCGGCCGAACGGTGTCACCGCACCGGACGACGATTTCTACAAGGGCCTGCTCGCCAGCGATTTCGCCGACTGGCGGCTGGAGGTTTCAGGCCTCGTCGAAAAACCGCTGTCGCTGAGCCGCGAGCAGCTGATGAACATGCCGAGCCGCACCCAGATCACCCGCCACGACTGCGTCGAAGGCTGGAGCTGCATTGCCAAATGGACCGGCACGCCGCTGTCGCTGGTGCTCGACCAGGCAGTGGTCAAGCCGCAGGCGCGCTACGTCATGTTCCACTGCCTCGATACGATCGACCGCAGCCTGGCCGGCGACATCAAATATTACGGCTCGATCGACCTGGTCGATGCCCGTCATCCGCAGACGATCCTTGCCTATGGCCTCAACGGCAAGCCGTTGCCGGTCGAGAACGGCGCGCCGCTGCGCGTCCGCGTCGAGCGCCAGCTCGGCTACAAGATGCCGAAATACCTCTACAAGATCGAGCTGGTCGACGGCTTCGCCAATATCGGCGGCGGCAGAGGCGGCTATTGGGAGGACAATGGCTACGACTGGTACGGCGGCATCTGACCGAAACCTGACCTAAGCTTCATCTAACTGTCGTCGTCGCTGTCGTCGCCGGCGCTGCGCAGGGCCGGATTCAGGTCAGGATTGTCGTCAGGGGTGACAAGCTTGCCCAGCCCATGCGGTCCCTGGTAGTTGCCGTGGGTATCGAAGTTGGGGTTGCCCTGATTGTCGAATTGCGGCGTCGGATCGATCAATTGGTCGTAACGGCGCGGGCGCGGCTTCGGATAGTAATTATCGGAATGATGGCGATGCGAATTGCCGTTGTCGAGAATGGCGCCTACCACGCCGCCGACGATAATGGCTGCGGCGACGTCGCCAGCAGAGGGATTGCGGTTGGGGCCGGCGACTGCGAATTCGGCCGAGCAACCATTGTCGACCCAGATGCCGCCGCCGTCATAGCCCCAGCTTCTACCGTATACGCAACGCGCCTTCGAAAGCCTGGAGGTCAACTGCACGCCGCGGCGCGTATCGACCCCGCAATAGGAATAGCGGTAATCGGCGCTGGAGCAGACCACGCGTTTTGCCCCCGCAGCCTGCGCTGCCGCCGGCAGCAGCGAAAGCTTCGCCGGATTGCCCAGGATGCAAACCAGGAACATCATCGAACCGGTAACCGTCATCCGTGTCGACATCGCAACTCTCCATCAGGGTCCGCTATCGACAGAATGGCACCTCTGTGTAAATCTGACAACCGGACGGGCTCAGCGAGGTTATATTAATGCGCGCTAAGATGATCGCTACAACTATACTTGCCCTTTCTGCCTGGTTGGCTTTGTCGCTGCTGCCAGCCCGGGCGGACGACAGCCTCAAGCGCATCATCGACCAGAAGACACTGACGATCGGCGTGGCGCTCAACCCGCCATGGATCCTCAAGAAGGCCGACGGGAAGTTCGCCGGCTATGATGTCGACCTGACCAGTGCGCTGGCGTCTGATCTCGGCGTCGACCTGAAGCTGGTCGAGGTGCCCTGGAACGACCTCAAGACAAGACTGCTCAAGGGTGATTTCGACATGATCGCGGCGGGCTACGCCAGCACGCCGGAACGCGCACGCGAGGTGGTGTTCTCCAACCAGACCGGTACCGCCGATATCCGTATGGTTGCGACGATCGCCAGTCTTGGGAAAAGGCCGGGAAAGGCAGTGGCGGCGCCGGGATACAAGATTGCCGTGCTGTCCAATTCCACCGATGAAGCCGCCGCGAAGGAAGCTTTTCCCAAGGCGACCATCCTGTCTTTCGACAATACCTCCGATGTTTTCGCCGCGATCATCGGCGGCGACGCACAGGCGATGGTCGCGACATCGCCAACGCCCCAAATGGCCGCCAGGCTCTATGACGCGAAGTTGACGATGGTGGGCGGCCCGCTGTTGCGGACGCCGGAAGCGTTTGCGATGCGCCCGGACGATGTCCGCCTCATCCAATACGTCAACAACTGGATCGGCGCGCGCACCGCCGACGGCACCATAGGCGGCGTGCGCCGCTACTGGTTCGGCAGCTTCAAATGGATGTCGCGCTTCCAGACAGCTAAGTCCGAGCCCGCCAAGCAATAGGGTCGTGACCTGTTATGCAACCTTGTCGATTAGCGGCTTCAGCGCCGGATGGATTTCCGGCGAGGCGTGCTTGATCAGCGTCAGCAGCGCACGCTCGTTCTCCTGCAGCGGCCGGTCGCCGATGTGTTCAGCAAGCCACTTCGCTTCGCCGGCATCGACCGTCTCGGCCCGGCGGGCCAGTGCCTCGGCTGCCTTGTTCTTGGACTCCCATTCGGCTTCGATATCGCCCGGTGAGCGATAGGCTTCCATGATGCCGGACAGGCCGCCCGATACCATGCGGCTGAAGAACCCGCCGATCTCCGGATCGGCCTGTTCGAAAAAAGCATCCCGGCGCAGCGCCACGTCGCGCACCGGCGGTTCGTAGCCGGCCGAACACATGACGAAATTGGCGATCGCCTTGACGAATAGATCGTTCCAGGACGGATCGTTGTCGCCCGCCGCTGTCCGCTCGTTGATCTCGAACAGCACCTCGGCCTCGGCGCGGCTGATGGCGATGTTGCCATCGCCGCCGTAGGCGTAAAGGATGCGGCGCAACAGCTCGACCTCAGCCTTGGCAATCGACCCAGGGATAAGCCTGCCGCCGGTCATCAGCGGCCCCTTGCCGTCCACAACCGCATGAGCGACCTGCTCCAGCGCATAGCTGGAAAGCGTGCTCGGCGATGATTTGGCAACTTCCAGCACATGCACCAGCAGCTCGAGTTCGGTCTGGCTGTCGACCATGCCGTCGCGCGAAATCGTCCGGATCAGCCAGTCGGCATTGTCCTGCGAAACATAGCCCGCCGGCTTTTCCTGGTGGACGATGAAATCGGTGACGGCCTCGACGAAAAACTCGAGCCATTCCGTGCATTTGTCCCTCGCCGTTGCATCCAGCGCAAACAGCGCCTCGGCCTCGCCGCGCGTTACCACGCCGTCGCCGAACACTTCGCCGCGCAGCATGACCACGTCTTCCGCCGTGATCCGATTTTTCGAGGTCAGCCCGGCCACCGGCGCGCTCATGATCAATTCGCCCATTTTCTTCCCCGCCCGCCGCCGGTAATTGCCCGCCCTTATGCGGTATATCGGCAAGGTCTTGAGAAACCGGCAAGCGGCGTGGTTAGCGAAGGCTTGCCTGTAAAGAAGGCCCGCAGAAGACTTGGCAGTAAAAATGTCGCCGGCAGGTGACAAGGTGTCGTCCACGGGCTATGGATGACGAGTCGAGGGCTCTTGACCGAGTCCTACCTGTTTGCGGGAGAGAGCAGCGAGAGCTGCCGCCGAAGGGGAAATCGCCCGAAATCTCTCAGGCAAAAGAACCGTAGACGGGAAAGACACTCTGGAAAGTCGGGGCTTGCCCCCGCGCCGAAGGTGTAAGCGCTGCCGACAGAGTTACGGGGCGCGAGTCTCTCAGGCTTCAGACAGAGGGGCACGGACTGGTCGCCATTCGCGGCCGCTTGCGTGCGACTCTGGAGATGACATGACGGGCGACGACACCAAACACCTTCCCCTCGAAGATCTGCACATGGCAGCTGGTGCGCGCTTTGGCGCCTTCGCCGGCTGGTCGATGCCGCTGACCTATCCGGCCGGCGTGATGAAGGAGCACCTGCACAGCCGTGAGTATGCCGGCCTGTTCGACATCTCGCACATGAAGCTGTTCGAAATCAGCGGTACGGGGCCAGCAGCGCTTCTGAACCGCGCCTGCCCGTTCGATGCCGGCGCGCTTGAGGTTTCCCAGTCCAAATACACGTTCTTCCTCAATGAGGCGGCCGGCATTCTGGACGATCTGATCGTCACCAGGCTCGGCGCCGAGCGCTTCATGATGGTCGCCAATGCCGGCAACGCCGCCGCCGACGAAAAGCATCTGCGCGCACTGGCCAAAAATTTCGATGCAGAGGGCGATTTCGATGTAAAAGTGGATGCGCTCGACCGCGTCTTCCTGGCCATCCAGGGCCCCGAGGCGTGGGCTGCCCTTTCCCGCGCTGGCATCGAGACCGGTTCGCTGGTGTTCATGCACGGCATCGAGCCGCGCGAAAAATGGTTCATGAGCCGGTCCGGCTATACCGGCGAAGACGGCTTCGAGATCGGCCTGCCGGAAGCGGATGCAAGAAACCTCGTCGCCAGGCTGCTCGAGGACGAGCGGGTGATGTGGGTCGGCCTTGCCGCCCGCGACAGCCTGCGGCTCGAAGCCGGACTGTGCCTGCACGGGCTGGACATCACGCCGGAGATCGATCCGGCCAGCGCCGGGCTGATGTGGGCCATCCCCAAGGAGGTTCGCGCCTCTGGCGCCTTCATCGGCGCCGATGCGCTGCGCGCCATCCTGGAGCGCGGTCCGGCGCAAAAACGCGTCGGCCTGAAGCCGGAAGGCCGCCAGCCGGTGCGCGCCGGTGCTGCCCTTTTCGATGCTGACGGCAACCCTGCCGGCCATGTCACCTCAGGCGGCTTCGGCCCCTCGGCCGGTCATCCGGTCGCCATGGGCTACGTCCAGACGCCGCTTGCCAAATCCGGCGCAAAACTGTTCGCCGATGTCCGCGGGACGAAAATCCCGGTCGACATCCACCCCCTGCCCTTCACGCCCCATCGCTACCGCAAAGGATGATTTCAATGGCAAAGACCTATTTCACCGAAGATCACGAATGGCTGCGCGTCGAGGGCGGCATCGCCACGGTCGGCATCACCGACTACGCACAGCAGCAGCTCGGCGATCTCGTCTTCGTCGAGCTGCCGGAACTGGGCAGAAAACTGGCCAAGGGCGACACCGCCGTGGTGGTCGAATCGGTCAAGGCCGCATCGGATGTCTACGCGCCCGTCGACGGCGAGATCACCGAGGCCAACACCTCGCTGTCATCGGATCCTTCACTCGTCAATTCGGCGGCAACCAGCGACGGGTGGTTGTGGAAGATGAAGCTGGCCAATGAAAGCCAGCTCGACGGACTCCTCGATGAAGCCGCTTACAAAGCCCATATTGGTTGATAGCAGGACGAGGAAGATGACCGCAGCACCCTACCCCTTCTCGGCTCGCCATATCGGCCCGGGCCTCCATGACGTCAGAGCCATGCTGGCGACGATCGGCGTTCCTTCGGTCGAGACCCTGATCAGTCAGGCAGTGCCGAAGTCGATCCGGCTCGACCGGCCGCTGGCCCTGCCCGCCCCCGCAAGCGAAGCGGAAGCGCTGACCGAGCTCGCGGCGACGATGGCAAAGAACACGGTGCTGAAGAGCTTCATCGGTGCCGGGTATCATGGCGTCCACGTGCCGCCGGTGATCCAGCGCAACCTGTTCGAGAACCCGGCCTGGTATACGGCTTACACGCCTTACCAAGCCGAGATCAGCCAGGGCCGGCTGGAAATGCTGTTCAACTTCCAGACGCTGGTGACAGAACTGACCGGCCTGCCGGTGGCGTCGGCCTCGCTGCTCGACGAGGCGACGGCGGTGGCCGAAGCTGTCGGCATTGCGCTGCGCCATCATCGCGACAAGCGCACCAAGGTGGCACTGGCCGGCACGCCGCACCCGCAGACGCTGGACGTCGTGCGCACCCGCGCCGAGCCGCTCGGCATCGAGGTCGACGGCGAGGTGATCGACGACAACACCGCCGCCCTGCTGGTCTCCTGGCCCGATACATTCGGCGTCTACGGCGACCACAAGGCAGCGATCGACAGGGCCCGTGCTGCCGGCGCGCTGGTCGTCTTCATCGCCGACCCGCTTGGCCTGACGCTGACCGATGCGCCGGCCAGGCTTGGCGCCGACATCGCCGTCGGCCCGATGCAGCGTTTTGGCGTGCCGATGGGCTTTGGCGGGCCGCACGCCGCCTATTGCGCCGTCTCCGACAGGCTGACGCGGCTGATGCCCGGCCGGCTCGTTGGCCAGTCGACGGATAGCAAGGGCCGTCCCGGTTATCGCCTCGCTTTGCAGACACGCGAACAGCATATCCGCCGCGACAAGGCGACGTCCAACATCTGCACCGCACAGGCGCTGCTCGCCAATATGGCGACGGCCTACGCGATCTGGCATGGCCCTGCCGGGCTGCAGGCGATTGCCGGCCGCGTCCACACGCTGGCCAACCGCCTGGCTGCCGGCCTCAAGGCAGCGGGCGTTTCGGTGCTCGGCGACAGCCGCTTCGACACTGTGACCGTGGAAGTGAAGGGCAGAGCCGGCGCGATTGCCGCCGCCGCAGAAAAGACCGGCCGGCTGCTGCGCGTCATCGACGCCGACCATGTCGGCATCAGCTTCGACGAGACCTCCACTGAAGCCGATCTGGAGGCAATCGCAGCGCTTTTCGGCGCCAAGGCCGACGTTGCCGCCGGCAGTTCCATGCCAGGAACACCGCGCGGCAAGGAGTTCCTCACCCAGCCCGTCTTCCGCGAAAACCACTCGGAAACCGACATGATGCGCTTCCTGCGCCGGCTGGCCGACAAGGACCTGGCGCTCGACCGCGCCATGATCCCGCTCGGCTCCTGCACCATGAAGCTCAACGCCGCCGCCGAAATGATGCCGGTGAGCTGGCCTGATGTCGCCAACCTGCATCCCTTCGCGCCGGCAAACCATTCGATAGGCTATCGCGCCATGATCGACGATCTGGAAGGCTGGCTGGCCGAGATCACCGGCTTCGACGCGGTGACCCTGCAGCCCAATGCCGGCAGCCAGGGCGAATATGCCGGGCTGCTCGCCATTCGCGGCTATCATCTGTCGCGCGGCGAGGGCCATCGCACCGTCTGCCTGATCCCGTCCTCGGCGCATGGCACCAATCCGGCAAGTGCGGCCATGGCCGGCATGAGCGTCGTCGTCGTGCGCTGCACCGAGGACGGCAATATCGACATGGCCGACCTGCAGGCCAAGGCAGCCGAGCATGCGAACAACCTTGCGGCGCTGATGTTCACCTATCCTTCGACGCATGGCGTCTTCGAGGAAGGCGCGCGCGACCTTTGTGCCCTCGTCCACAGCCATGGCGGCCAGGTCTATTTCGACGGCGCCAACCTCAACGCGCTGGTCGGCCTCGCCCGTCCCGGCGATATCGGCGCCGATGTCTGCCACATGAACCTGCACAAGACCTTCTGCATCCCGCATGGCGGCGGCGGCCCCGGTGTCGGCCCGATCGGCGTCAAGGCGCACCTGAAGCCATATCTGCCCGGCCACGTCACCGAAGGCTCGGCCCATGCCGTGGCGGCGGCACCGTTCGGCAGTGCCTCCATCCTGCCGATCACCTGGATGTATATTCGTATGATGGGCGCTTCCGGCCTGAAGCAGGCGACCGAGACGGCGATCATCTCCGCCAACTATGTGGCGACGCGGCTCGGCGAGCATTTCCCCCTGCTTTACAAAGGGCGCAACGGACGCGTTGCGCATGAATGCATCCTCGACACCCGCGTGCTCAAAGACAGCGCCGGCATCAGCGTCGACGATATCGCCAAGCGGCTGATCGACTATGGCTTCCATGCACCGACCATGTCGTTCCCGGTGGCCGGCACACTGATGGTGGAGCCGACCGAGTCCGAGCCCAAGCGCGAGCTGGATCGCTTCTGCGAGGCCATGATCGCCATAGCCGGCGAGGCAGCCAAGGTGGCGAAGGGCGAATGGCCGTTGGGCGACAATCCTCTGGTCAACGCGCCGCACACCGCCGCCGAGGCGTTGGCCGGCCAGTGGACCCATCCCTATTCGCGCCTGGAGGCGGCCTACCCCGCCGGCGATGCCGACACGACGGCAAAATACTGGCCGCCGGTGTCACGCATCGACAATGTCGCCGGCGACCGCAACCTTGTCTGCTCCTGCCCGCCGCTGTCGGAATATCTGGGTGCGGCGGAATAGATCATGATCCCGAAAAGTGGAATCCGGTTTTCGGACAAGATCATGGGTCTAACAAGAAGATAGAAACCTCAATCAGGCAGAACGCAAGGCCGGCCCGTCGGCCTTGCTCGCCCGGTCCCGAAGGACGACGCGATTTCGCCCGGCGCGCTTTGCCGCATAGAGTGCTGCGTCGGCTTCGGCCAGCACATCGTCGAGACCGGTGCCGTTTGTTCCACCAAAGCCGATGCCGCCGCTGACTGTGCTTCGCAACGGACCAAGTTGGGTGGCCACGACTTCCGTGCCGAAGGCAACGCTGATCTTGCTCGCAATGTCATAGGCCTTCTCTTCCGTCATCCGCGACATGACGAGCACGAATTCCTCGCCGCCCAACCGGAAGGCGTCGACGCCGGTCCGGGCGTATTTCCTGATGACGGCGGCAAAGCGGCACAGAACCTGGTCGCCGACCGGGTGACCGAATACGTCGTTCGTCCTCTTGAAATGGTCAAGGTCGAACATGGCAACGGACATGAACGGACCGAAGACCCGCTCGCCGTAGAGTGCCGTCAACGCCCGCCGATTCATCAGCCCGGTCAATGGATCGGTCATCGTCTCGGCCTTCAGTTCGATCTGCGCCTGCAAATGGTGCAGGGAGAGCGTCAATGCGCCGAGCCCGGTCATGCAGGCGACGGCCACGACGGAATTCACCCGCTCGGCCCAATTGTCGGGCGCAACACCCAGCACCCATTGGCCCGTGACCAGCAGGACCGCGCCGCAAAGTCCGAACGACAGCGCACAGACGCCGCTCAGGAACGAGACGACCAGCAATATCCGGCGATCGTGACCACCCTCAATCCAGAACATCGCCCCGATAAGCGAGAGCAGCGCCGTTACCGTCGCGTAGGTGACAATGAAGCCGACACCATCAAACCCGAGATACGTCGCACCCGCGCAAACAGCCATCGCAGCCAAGGTCGGCAAGATGGCCCGCCTGTAGTCGCGCATGCTGAGATATTGCATGGCCGACAGGCAGAGAATCAGGAAGCCGAGGCTGAGAAGCACAAGCACGATCTGGCAAAGCCAGGCGCTTGGATCCCTGGTGTAATGCCAGAACAACACGACATGTGCGACCAGCACGAGAATGCCGCAGGCCACCGTCAGCACAAAGCGTGCCTGTGGCGCGCTGAACCAGATCGCAAACATGGTGATGCTAAGGCACGTGCCCGACAGCGCCGCCGCGAGCAAGAGCGAACTGTAATCCAACATGCTTAAGCGACAGCCTCTTGAGGGTTCCACTGCATTCTAGGTCAGCGACAGTTCGCGGATATCGTTTTTCAGCCAACCTTGCGGCGTAACCTTCGGACAAGGTTTACAAAGCGTCGATGCTCCAGGCTTCGACCCCATTTCCGCCGCTTGGCTGTCGAATGGTTTTGCAGTAAGAGGCTCTATCCTCGAACGTAACAGGAACCTCCGTCGCCTGCCCGCGAAAAGCGTGGCAGTATCGGATGGTGATTCGCAGCATCGGAATCCAGGATCGGCATGGACGACAATAACGATCTTTTCGCCAAATTCGACAAGCAGCCGCAACCGGCTCGCGCCGCCGCGCGCCCGGCCGACCCGCTGGTGCAGGCGGCGAAGCGGCCGGCGCCCCGCGACGCCAGCGAGAGCTACAGTGCCGCCGATATCGAAGTGCTGGAGGGGCTGGAGCCGGTGCGCCGCCGCCCAGGCATGTACATTGGCGGCACCGACGACAAGGCGATGCACCATCTGTTCGCCGAGGTCATCGACAATTCGATGGACGAGGCGGTCGCCGGCCATGCGACCTTCATCGATGTCGAGCTTTCCGCCGACGGATACCTGTCCGTAACCGACAACGGCCGCGGCATTCCGGTCGATCCGCACCCGAAATTCAAGAAGCCGGCGCTCGAACTCATCATGACGACGCTGCATTCAGGCGGCAAGTTCGACAGCAAGGTTTACGAGACGTCCGGCGGCCTGCACGGTGTCGGCGTTTCCGTGGTCAACGCGCTGTCCGACCATCTCGAGGTCGAGGTCGCGATTGGGCGCAAGCTCTATCGCCAGCGCTTCTCGCGAGGCGTTCCGGTGACCGGCCTGGAGCAGCTCGGCGAGGTGCACAACCGCCGCGGCACGAAGATCCGCTTCCATCCAGACGAGCAGATTTTCGGCAAGGGTGCTGCTTTCGAGCCGGCGCGGCTCTACCGCATGGCGCGGTCAAAGGCCTACCTGTTCGGCGGTGTCGAAATCCGCTGGACCTGCGATCCCTCGCTGATCAAGGAAAAGGACACGACGCCGGCCAAGGCAGAATTCCATTTTCCGGGCGGCCTCAAGGATTATCTGAAAGCCTCGCTCGGCGACGAATTCCAGGTGACCCGTGAAATGTTTGCCGGCAAGAGCGAGAAGCAGGGCGGTCACGGTTCGCTCGAATGGGCGGTGACCTGGTTCGGCGGCGACGGTTTTATCAATTCCTATTGCAACACCATCCCGACCGCGGAGGGCGGCACGCATGAGGCCGGCTTCCGCAACGTCCTGACGCGCGGCTTGCGCGCTTATGCCGACCTGGTCGGCAACAAGCGCGCCTCGATCGTCACTTCCGAGGATGTGATGATCTCGGCGGCGGGCATGCTGTCGGTGTTCATCCGCGAACCGGAATTCGTCGGCCAGACCAAGGACAGGTTGGCGACGATCGAGGCGATCCGCATCGTCGAAAGCGCTATCCGCGACCCGTTCGACCATTGGCTGGCCGACAATCCGCAGGAAGCTTCGAAACTGCTCGAATGGGTGATCGCGCGCGCCGACGAGCGGGTGCGCCGCCGCCAGGAAAAGGAAGTGTCGCGCAAGAGTGCGGTGCGCAAGCTGCGCCTGCCCGGCAAGCTCGCCGACTGCACGCAGAATGCCGCCGCCGGTGCCGAGCTGTTCATCGTCGAGGGCGATTCGGCCGGCGGTTCGGCAAAGCAGGCGCGCGACCGCGCCAGCCAGGCGGTGCTGCCCCTGCGCGGCAAGATCCTCAACGTCGCCAGCGCCGGCAACGACAAGCTTGCCGCCAACCAGCAGATATCCGACCTCATCCAGGCGCTTGGCTGCGGCACGCGCTCGAGATACCGCGACGAAGACCTGCGCTACGACCGGGTCATCATCATGACCGATGCCGACGTCGACGGCGCCCATATCGCCTCGCTGCTGATCACCTTTTTCTACCAGGAGATGCCAAGCCTGGTCCGCGGCGGCCATCTCTATCTGGCGGTGCCGCCGCTCTATTCGATCCGGCAAGGCGGCAAGGTCGCCTATGCTCGCAACGACGCGCACAAGGACGAACTCCTGCGCACCGAATTCACCGGGCGCGGCAAGGTCGAAATCGGCCGCTTCAAGGGGCTGGGCGAAATGATGGCCGCCCAGCTCAAGGAAACCACCATGGACCCGAAAAAGCGCACGCTGCTGCGGGTCGACGTTATCGATGCCGAGGCGGCGACCAAGGATGCGGTCGACGCATTGATGGGGACCAAGCCCGAGGCCCGTTTCCGGTTCATCCAGGAACGCGCGGAATTCGCCGAGACGGAAGTGCTGGATATCTGAGCTCCCGCCGCTAGCTTGGCCTTCTGAGCTGGAGACGAGCACTTGACCTGGGCGCGGCTGAAGGACGATATCGGCACGCGGATCGATGGCCTGACGCGGCCGACGCGCTCGGACTGGATCTTTGCCCTGCGCACCGTTTCGGCCGGCCTCATCGCGATTTTGGCCGCCTATGCGCTGAAGCTCGACCACCCGCAATGGGCGATGATGACGGTGTTCATCGTCGCACAGCCGGTCGCCGGCATGGTGCTGGCGAAGGGGTTTTATCGTCTCCTCGGCACGCTTGCCGGCGCGCTGGCGGCGATCGGCATTACCACTGTTTTCGATGCCAACCCGTGGTTGCTGGTTGCAGTTCTTGCCGTCTGGACCGGCATCTGCTCGCTGGTCTCGTCGCTGCTACGCAATCCGGAAGCCTATGGCGCGGCGCTTGCCGGCTACACCGCGATGATCATAGGCCTGCCGGCTTTCGGCCAGCCGCACCTCGTCATCGATCTCGCCGTGGCGCGCTGCGCGGAAATCGTGCTTGGTATCGTCTGCGCTGCGCTGACCAGCCGGCTGATCCTGCCGAAACTGGCCGCCGACGCCATCATCTCAAGACTGAAACGCAGCATTCTCGACCTGGCGGCCTATGCGGACGGCGCTTTTTCCGGCGGCGATGCGGAAAAGCTTGCCGGGCTGCACCGCAAGCTGATCGGCGACGTCCAGACGCTCGGCGAGATGCGCACTTACGCAAGGCTGGAGGGGCCGAGCCTCGCCACCCGCGCCTATCCGGTCCGGCGTACCATCGGCCAGCTTCTGTCGGCCCTGTCAGCGGCGCGTGCGCTGCATGCCCACGCCGCGCCGAAGAATGCAGCCCTCATCCCCGTTCGCGCCGAGTTGCAGGCCGTTGTCGGCGAACTGGTAGCCAAGCCGGGCGCGCTGGACGATACGGCGCCCTGGGTGGCGCGGCTCGACGCAATCGCCGGCAAGGCGCGGCAGATGCCTGACATCGCGGCCGGGCAAGACATTAACTGGGCTGGCACTGTCACACGCCTGACCATTGCCGCCGACTTCGCCGAGGCAATGCAGCAAGTGCTGCGCGGCCTGGATGCACTGCGCTCTCCCCCGTCTCGTGCCAGTCGCGAACGGCGGCAGCCAGCGCTGGTGGTGCACCGCGATTACCGTGCGGCATCGCGCAATGCCGTGCGCGCAGCAATCGCCACGCTCCTGGTCGCCGGCTTCTGGCTGGCGACGAAATGGTCGGACGCGACCGGCACGGTCATTCTGGTCGCCGTCGTCTCCAGCTTGTTCGCCGCGCGCGCCGATCCGATCCGGTCGGCATGGAACTTCTTCGAGGGCACGTTGCTCGCCCTGCCGTTCGCGTTTGTGGTCGGGCAGATAGCACTTCCAGCGCTGCCGGGCTTTGGCTGGTTCGCGGTTTTCGTCGTCCCGATCCTGGTGCCAGCGGCACTGGGCATGGCCAATCCGCGCTACGTCGGCGTGGCAACGGCCTTTGCCATCAATTTCCTCGCCTTCCTCAGCCCACATCAGGTCATGACCTACGATCCGGAGCCGTTCCTCGCCAATTCGGCAGCGGTCCTTGTCGGCATTCTTCTGGCGATCGGCGTCTTCGCCGTCGTGCTGCCCGCCGACCCCTGGGTTACAGTCAACCGCATCCTGCAAACCATGCGCGAAGATCTTGCACGCCTTTGCCTGCACGACCGCCTGCCGCGGCGATCGGCCTTCGAAAGCCTTGCCTACGACCGGATCAACCAGTTGATGCCACTGCTGCAGAACGCCGGCAAGAAAGGCGACGCGGTTCTCGGCGGCGGCATAGCTGCGGTTACCGTCGGCCTCGAAATCCTACGGCTGCGCAACGCGCAGCAAAGTTCCACGATGCCATCCGAAACGGCACTTTCCATCACCAATTTCCTGCGCGGGCTGGCGCGCGAACTGCTGTTCAGGCGCGTCGGCGAGCCGCAGACGGCGACCGTCGCAGTCGCCAGGCAGTATGCAGCAGGCATCGCGGAGCGCAGCGTCGCAGCCGAAATGCTGCAGACCGCCGCCTCGCTGCGCATCATCGCCGCCGCGATCGAGGATTTTCCGGATTTTTTCGCGAAAGACCGGGTTTAGGCAGCAGCGATCGCCAGCGCGTGCCCGCGTGCGTTCTCGCGCAGCGCGTCGAGATGGATCGATTTGACCAGCCCGGCGAGATCGCCTTCGGCGGACTGTCCGCCCAATTCCTTCAGCATCAGCCAACTGACTTCCTGGACGCCGGCGAGGCGTTTGCCATTGGCGACCTCGCGCCAGACCTTCAGCGCGCGCAGAATGATGGCGTGGGTGGCGGCGGTAAGCCCGGCGCTGCGGAACAGTGCCTGCAGAGCCACGTCATGCCCGCCGGCCAGCAGTGCCCTCACCCGTTGCTCGGACTGTTGGCTGAGCGCGACCAGCGCCGAGCCAAAGAAGTCGACCTTGCCGTGCGCAATGGTGCGGATGACGAAGCTTGCGGTCAGGTCGCCGCGCAGGCGCAGATGTTCGACAAGTGCGGTATGTTCCTCTGCACGCGTGCCTTCGATCAGTGTCACGGAGGCTTTGACGCAAGCATCGCGCATGACGCGCTCGGCCCTGGCGGCGCCCATCAGCGCCAGCACCAGCGGCGAGCCCTTGAGCGTCTCGCCCACTTTGACCAGCAGCAAATGCCGGCAATCGGCGGGCAGGCGCGCGTCGGCAATCAGCGCTTCGCGCACCAGAGGCAGGTGGCCGTGCCGCTCGGCCATGCGCCGAAAGCTGATCGATGCGATATCGGCGCCGCTGTTGGCGAGCAGCGTGGCGCAGGCTTCCGGCTCGCCGATCTCGGCGATCGCCGCCGCAACCGACATCGAGACGCGTGGCCGGTCGGCGATCACCTTCTGCGTCGCCTTCTGGCCGCCGGCAACCCGATCGATCAGGTCGGCATCGGTGAGCAGCGGCGAGCGCGCCAGCACCAAGGCTGCGACTTCCGGCTGGTCCGAGGCCAGCGCGCTGACGATCTGCGGCGGCGCATGATGGCTCATGGAAAGCGCGTCGGCGATCGCCAGCCGCACCTTCGACGATGCGTCGTCGAGCAGCAACGTCAGCGCCGCCTCGGCAGCGCAGCGGTCCTCGAAAGGCAGCTCCGAGTCGACATAGGCGCGAGCCAGCGCGCTTGCCGCCGCAGCACGCTCCGACACCTTCGCCGTATGGATCCATTTCAGGAAATGCGAAACGACCATGTCGCCTGCTTACGCCCCTTGCCAGAACGCTTCTGACCCTGGTGGAGACCGTAGGCACAAATGGTTTACGAACGGTTCACCATGTTCGTTAACTGGCTTGCGAGCGCGATATGCAACGCCTATCAACCCTGAAGCAGCGGAGGAGATCGACCATGGCCGGGCTTTATCTTGAGGAGTTCGCTGTCGGCCAAGTGTTCACGCACACGCTGCGCAAGACCGTGACCGAAAGCGACAACATGTTGTTTTCGGTGATGACGTTGAACCCGCAGCCGCTGCACATCGACTTCGACTTCGCGGCGAAGAGCGAATGGGGCAAACCGCTGGTCAATTCGCTGTTCACGCTGGGCCTGATGATCGGCATCTCGGTCAATGACATCACCGTCGGCACCACCATCGCCAATCTCGGCATGAAGGAGACGGTGTTTCCACATCCCGTCTTCCATGGCGACACCATTCGCGTCGAGACCACGGTGGTTTCGGTGCGCGATTCCAGGTCGAAACCGGACCGCGGTATCGTCGAGTTCGAGCACCGCGCCTATAACCAGAACGATGTGCTGGTTGCCAAATGCACGAGGCAAGCCATGATGGTGAAAAAGGCATAGCCGATGCGTTCTCTGCTCTTCGTTCCCGGCGATTCGGAAAAGAAGCTGGAGAAGGGCTTTGGCGTGGGCGCCGACGTGGTCATCATCGATCTCGAGGACTCGATTGCTGCGCAGAACAAGGGGTTGGCGCGCGACACAGCGGCGCGTTTTATCGCCGCGCACAGGCACCGGACCAGCTCCGCGATCTATGTGCGCGTCAATGACCTTTCGACCGGACTGACCGACGACGATCTGGCGGCGCTCGTGCCAGCAAAACCAGACGGCATCATGCTGCCTAAGTCGAACAGCGGACTGGATGTCCAGCATCTCTCGGCCAAGCTCAGGGTGCACGAAGCCGAAAGCGGCCTGCCGGATGGAGCGATAAGGATCCTGCCGATCATCACAGAAACGGCCGCAGGCGTCTTGGCCGCAGCGACCTACGCCCGTGCAAGCGCGCGGCTTGTCGGCGTCACCTGGGGGGCGGAAGATTTGTCGGCGGCGATTGGCGCGCGCGCGACGCGCGACGCGAATGGCCGCTACATGGATGTGTTCCGCCTCGCCCGCTCCATGACCATGCTTGCCGCAAGTGCCGCGGAAGTCGCGGCAATCGACACCGTCTTTCCGGATTTTCGCGACATGGCCGGCTTCGAGGCCGAATGCGCTGAGGCCGAGCGCGACGGCTTCACCGGCAAGATGGCGATCCATCCGGCGCAGGTGCCGGTCATCAACGCCGCCTTCACGCCTTCGGCGCAAGCGGTGAAAAGCGCCCTGGCGATCGTCGAGGCGTTCGAGGCGGCAGGAAATCCCGGCGTCGTCGGCATGGATGGCAAGATGTACGACCGGCCGCATCTCAAGCTCGCAGAGCGGCTCCTGGCGCGAGCCAAGGCATCGGAGCTTGATCCTTAGGGGTCTGTTCCGCGCCGAAATTATCCCACCCACGGCCCTGAATAGTCGGCATAGAGCTTTGCCGGATCGGGCCGCGGTCGTTCCGGCGCTGGCCCCTGGTAGGAGCCGATATGGACGAAGCCGACGACCCGCTCATGCGGCGCCAGGCCGAGGATCGCCCTGCCCTCGGGCACGTCGGAATACCAGTTGCTGATCATGTTGGTGCCGTAGCCCAGCGCATTGGCGGCAAGCATCAGGTTCATCGCCGCCATGCCGCCGGACAGGAACATCTCCCATTGCGGGATCTTTGGGTTTTCCCTGGGGATAGAAATCACGCCGATGACCAGCGGCGCGCGCGAAAAGCGCGCCAGTTCCTGGTTGCGGCGGCCTTCCGGCAGCGGCCCTTCGCGCTGATCGGCAAGTTCTGCCAGCTTCTTGCCGATCTCGATGCGGGCCTCGCCGCGATAAAGGATGAAACGCCAAGGCTCCAGCCGGCCATGGTCCGGCACCCGCGAGGCGGCGGCGATCATCGTCGCGATCTCCGCATCGCCCGGTGCCGGTTCTTTCAAATCCGGGATCGGCGCGGAATTTCGGGTCAGCAGAAGATCGATGATCGGCGACGCCATGGGCGCAAGTCTCCTGGAATTTGAGCTGAAGCGCACCATCGGGACATCGGGCGGCTTGGGCATTGGCGCGGCGCGCCGGACAAAGAGCCCTGTAGCAGAAGCCGACCGGACTCTTAAGCCTTGAAATTGCCACCGCCTTGGGCTTCAACGCAAGGCATGTTTGAGGGGACATTGCGTCTTTTCCTGATAGGGCTCGCTGCCGCACTGTTGATGGTGCCGGTTTCGCTTGCCGTCGCCCAGGATGTGGACGGCCTCGGCGAGCTGAAGCTTCCCGGAATTTCGGGCTATGCGCCTCCGAAAAGCGAGACATCGCTGGCATTGGGCAGCAGCGGGGCGATCACGCTGTCGGCGCAATTGACCGACAAGGGCGCCGACATCACGCGCGGCATAGTCTGGCGCGTCTTCAAACCCGAATCGGCCAGCGACGGCAAGCTGCCGATGGTCGCCTCCGCTCATGGCGGCACCGCCATATTCCAGCTCGAGCCGGGTTCGTATCTGGTCCACGCCTCCTACGGGCGGGCCGGCGCCACCAAGCGCATCACCGTCGGCAAGGAAGCCAAGCGCGAGAGCCTCGTGCTCGATGCCGGCGGCCTCAAGCTCGATGCCGTGCTGTCCGGCGGGGTACGCATACCGCCGAAGAAGCTGCGCTTCTCGATCTATGAGAGCCACGCCGCGGCCGATGGCGATCGCGCCCTGATCATACCCGATGTCGAGCCGAACAGCGTCGTGCGGCTCAATGCCGGCACCTACCACGTCGTGTCGACCTATGGCGCGGTGAACGCGGTCATCCGCTCCGACATCCGCGTCGAGGCCGGCAAGCTGACCGAAGCGACCGTCGAGCACCGTGCCGCCGAGATGACCATGAAGCTGGTGCGCGAACCAGGCGGCGAGGCGATCGCCGACACCTCCTGGTCCCTGCTCAATGAATCCGGCGATCCGATCAAGGAAACCGTCGGCGCCTTTGCCTCGATGGTGCTGGCCGAGGGCGACTACACCATCATCGCCAAGAACCGCGACCGCATCTACCAGAAGGATTTTACGGTGGTGGCTGGGCACAACCAGGACATCGAGGTTCTGGCCACCGAGGCTTCGGCCATCGATTCCGAGGAAGGCGCCGACTGAGGCGCGCCCCTCTAAGCTGCCTTGCGCATGCGTCGCGCCAGCGCGTTGCCGACGCGCACGTCGATCGATTTGCCAGATAGGCGCGCGGCGTGACAGGCATATAAAATATAAAAAATGGCGGTGGATCGCTCCACCGCCATTCGTTGCTGGTCGACTGGTTCAGGCCGCGCGGCGCTTGCGGTCGGGTGTCACCGCCTCGTCGGCAAGCAGCTTCACGGCGGCTGCGAGGCCGAGCGATTCCTGGTCGCGCGACCCGAGACGACGGATATTGACCGTTTCTTCCTCGGCCTCGCGCTTGCCACAGACCAGTATGACCGGGACCTTGGCCAGCGAATGCTCGCGGACCTTGTAGTTGATCTTCTCGTTGCGCAGGTCGGCCTCGGCGATCAGCCCGGCCGCCTTCAGCTGCGCGACGACCTTTCGCGCGTAATCGTCGGCATCGGAAGTGATCGTCGCCACCACCACCTGCAGCGGCGCGAACCAGAGCGGGAAATGGCCGGAATAATTCTCGATCAGGATGCCGAGAAAACGCTCCATCGAGCCGCAGATGGCGCGATGCACCATCACCGGCTGCTTCTTTTCCGAATCCGAGCCGATGTAGAAGGCGCCGAACCGTTCCGGCAGGTTGAAATCAACCTGCGTGGTGCCGCATTGCCAGTCGCGGCCGATGGCGTCCTTCAGCACATATTCGAACTTCGGCCCGTAGAACGTGCCCTCACCCGGATTGACGCCCGTCTTGATCCGGTTGCCCGACCGCGCCGCGATCTTGTCGAGCACGTCCTGCAGCACGCCCTCAGCATGATCCCACATCGCGTCGGTGCCGACCCGTTTTTCGGGGCGGGTCGCCAGCTTGACGGTGATTTCGTCGAAGCCGAAATCGGCATAGGTCGAGAGGATCAGATCGTTGATCTTGATGCACTCGTCGGCGAGCTGTTCCTCGGTGCAGAAGATGTGCGCATCGTCCTGGGTAAAGCCGCGCACGCGCATCAGCCCGTGCAGCGCGCCGGACGGCTCATAGCGATGCACATTGCCGAATTCCGCAAGTTTTACCGGCAGATCGCGGTAGGATTTCAGCCCGTGCTTGAAGATTTGGACGTGACCGGGGCAGTTCATCGGCTTCAGCGCAAACACCCGGTCGTCGTCGGTGTCGTCGCCAGCAACCGTCACCTTGAACATATTGTCCCGGTACCAGCCCCAGTGGCCTGACGTCTCCCACAGGCTCTTGTCGAGCACCTGCGGCGCGTTGACCTCCTGATAGCCCTGCTCGTCGAGGCGGCGACGCATGTAATTGACCAGGTTCTGGAACATCCTCCAGCCCTTGGCGTGCCAGAACACGACCCCGGGGCCTTCCTCCTGGAAGTGGAACAGGTCCATCTCACGGCCGAGCTTCCTGTGGTCGCGCTTCTCGGCCTCCTCCAGCATCGTCTGATACGCTTCGAGCTGCGCCTGGTCGGCCCAGGCCGTGCCGTAGATGCGGGTCAGCATCGGGTTGTTGCTGTCGCCGCGCCAATAGGCGCCGGCGACCTTCATCAGCTTGAAGGCGTTGCCGATCTGGCCAGTCGAGGCCATATGCGGGCCGCGGCAAAGGTCGAACCAGTCGCCCTGTGCATAGATCTTGAGGTCCTGATCCTCGGGGATGGCGTCGATCAACTCGAGCTTGTAGCGCTCGCCCTTGTCGGCAAAGATCCTTTTCGCCTTTTCGCGCGACCAGACCTCTTTGGTGAACGGCTTGTTGCGCGCAATGATCTCGCGCATCTTCTTCTCGATCACCGGGAAATCGTCGGGCGTGAACGGCTCGTTGCGGGCAAAATCGTAGTAGAATCCGTTTTCGATCACCGGCCCGATGGTCACCTGCGTTCCCGGCCAAAGTTCCTGCACGGCTTCGGCCAGCACATGGGCTGCATCGTGGCGGATGAGCTCCAGCGCACGCGGGTCCTCGCGGGTGATGATCTCGACTTTGGCCGATCTGCCGATCGGGTCGGAAAGATCGCGCACTGTGCCGTCGATCGAATAGGCAACGGCCTTCTTGGCCAGCGACTTCGAGATCGATTCCGCCAGGCCGGCGCCGGTCATCGCCGCGTCGTAATCGCGAACGGAACCATCGGGAAATGTCAGGGAAACGGAATTCAGCATAAGATTCTCCTATCCAGTCCCGCAAACGAGCGCGGGTGGTGAAATGCATGTCGCCCAAGACTGCTTAGCGGTTTTGGGGCTACGACATGCATCAGTAAGAGCCGGATGCGTCCGGCGGCGAGCGGTCTTTTATGGGCAGTTTTCGGCGCCGTAAAGCCGGATGTAGGTCACCTGAGGAGATTCGGCAGATCTTTCAGGAACATCGCCCGCGTCTTGGGCCCCTTTGGCGTGTCGGAACGTTTCGTATCGACTACCAGGCGGGCAAAGACGATCTTGCGAGCATCGGTCTGCGCCCAGCCGACAAACCAGCCAAGCGAGCGCTTGTCGGCGCTGTCGCCGAGCCTGGTCGTTCCGGTCTTGCCCTGCACCGTCCAGCCGCCTGCCCGGAAGGTCGGGACAATCGCGCTGGTCATCGCATGGGCCTTGTCCGAGACCGGCAGTTTCCGCGCCAGCAGCTTGCGCAGGAAATCGACCTGCTCGACCGGCGATATCTTGAGCGAAGAATTCACCCAGGAATGGGTGAGGCCGTCATTCTTGCCGGCAGTGCCGGAGACTTCGGTGTTACCATAGTCCAATCTGGACACATAGCCGGCAAACTGTTTGCTGCCGAGCCGGCGCGTAATCTCGCGTGAGAACCAAAGGACCGAATCCCTTTCCCAGATCGTCGGGTCGACGGTCTTGCGGTCCCGTTTCGGGGCATTGAACTCTGCCTTGTACTCCCAGCTTGGCGTATGCTCGTCGCTCAGGATTCCAGCATCATAGCCGATCAGCGCCAGCGGAACCTTGAATGTCGAGGCGGGGCTGAAGCGCTGATCGCAGGTCCCTTGGCGATACAGCGTCTCGCCGCTTGCGGCGTCGACGATCAGCGTGCATTCGACCTCCCCGAGCGGCGCCGATTGCGCACGGATCGGAAAACCCATCAGCCACGCCAGGACATAGAGAACCACGGCGAAAACGAAGGGAAGACGATCTATCCGGCGCATTTGGTAATCTCTCCTGAAGGCTGTCAGGAGCGGCTTAGCGAGGTGTCTTGTCTCGATTTTGTCTCAAATGCGCTATGTCAGCGCAAGCTGCGGTTAACCCTACCAGATCGTAAAAAGCGATCCCTTTGTGCACCGCACAGTTGCGGTCAACTGTCCAGGTCGCCACGTTTTTTCCCGATCCGCCAGTACCGCCATGGCATGAACCAGAGGTAGCGATCAGCCAGTGCCTCAGGCACCCGGTCGATGCCGTGCGTGCCGAACGGTCCGCAGCGCAGCACCCGGAAAAACCCCATCCAGCCGCCGGCCCATAGCCCGTGGCGGGCGATCGCTTCGTGCGCGTATTCGGAACAGGTCGGCAGATGCCGGCAGGAATTGCCGACGAAGCCGGACAGCGTCAGCTGGTAGAATCGGACAAGCGACGTGCCGAAGACGCGGCCCGGCGTCTTGCGCCACGGGCCGGGCCAATTGCGTCCTTGTCGAATCGGTCTGGCGCCGTGCGCTTGCCGATGTTGGCCGACCACCGCAGTCTCCACATCGCGTTTCCCTACGCGATAGATGTGCGCATCGGGCCAGGAACGCAATGCCGTTCCGGCAATCCCGTCATGGCCTGGTACGGCGAACCGGGTAGCGGTCGGGCGTCGGCCTTCGACATACGGCGACGCTGGTCGGCGGCCTCTCCTCGTACCAATCCCTATGCGGTTTCTCGTCGTACCACTGAAACGTCGCGATCCGTACGACATCGCCCAGAATGTTGAGAAACTGGATCATGGCGGCACTCCTTGAGCACCGATTAGAGCGCCGCTGGCCTTGCTCTTCAAACGAGAATAACGTCCACGTCAGATAACTCTGAGTTATGCGAATGAAGCGCGGACACCTCCCCCTGACGGCTCTCAGAAGGCTTCGAAGCAGCCGGTCGTCACCTGAGCTTCAGCCGTGCGGCCGAGGAGCTTTATGTTTCGCAGGCGGCGATCAGCCGACAGATCCGCGAGCTCGAAACCTTCCTGCGCCAACCTTTGTTCTTCCGCCATCATCGCCGCGTCGAGTTGACCGACACCGGCCGGCGGCTGCTCGACCAGTTGGTCAGAAGTTTCGAGGGCATCGACAGGCTGCTTTCGGAATTGACGGCGGCCCCGACGCAGTCCGTGGTACGTGTCAGCGTTGAGCCATCGCTCGCATCCGTATGGCTGGTGCCGCGGCTCAACCGGTTTCGCGAGTTGCGACCCGACATCGACGTTTCCCTTGAGGTCGACCCGAGGTTGATAGAGTTTCGCAGCGATCAGCCCGAACTTGCCCTACGTTTCAGTGCACACGCCACCTCATGGCCACGCAGCGAAGCCGAACAGCTTGCCGCGGTCGTCGATTCCCCAGTTCTGTCGCCGGCACTTCTTGCATCCGGCCCAGCTCTGGAAAAGCCGATCGACCTTGGTCGCTATACATTGCTGCACGAAGAAAACCGTCAGGCTTGGGCGCGCTGGTTCGAAGCGGCGGGCGTGACGGCTGATGCCGTGCCTGCGCGCGGCCCGATGCTGGCCGATGCTTCGCTTTCGAATCAGGCAGCCTTGCTTGGACATGGTGTCGCGCTGGGCGATCTTTTGCAGATCGGCGAAGAACTTGCGTCCGGCGCGCTGATCAAGCCTTTCGACATCGACGTCGCGTCGGGCGCCTATTGGCTAGTGGCCAGAAGGCTGAATGACCTTTCCGAGCCGGCCAGGGCTTTTGCCGACTGGGTCCGGGCGGAATTCGCCGAAAGCCGGCGTTTTCTCGCCAAGGTTTAAGCCGCCTCTTCCGCCCGCTTCTTTTCGATCTGGCCGATCGCGTCGACCACTGCGTCGAAGGTCAGCATGGTCGAGGCGTGGCGCGCCTTATAGTCGCGCACCGGCTCCAGGTATTTCAGGTCGGCGAAGCGGCCTTCGGGCGGCGGGCCATTTTCCTTCAGCATCTTCAGCATCGTCTCGCGCACGCTGCGCAATTCTTCGGCGCTGGCGCCGACGACATGCTGCGCCATGATCGACGACGACGCCTGGCCAAGCGCACAGGCCTTCACGTCATGCGCGAAATCGCTGACGACGCCATCATCCATCTTCAGATCGACGGTCACCGTCGAGCCGCACAGCTTGGAATGTGCTCGTGCGGTTGCGTCGGGCCGGTCGAGCCGGCCGATCCGTGCGATGTTTCCGGCAAAACCCAGAATTTTCGCATTGTAGACATCGTCGATCATATTTTTCCAATCCGTCGCCGCCCAGCGAACAGCGATTGCCGCTCTGGCGTCTTCCTTTCGCTCGGCACGAACATATATAATGGCGGTAGTCGGGTATCGACAAGGCGACCACAAACCTCGTCATGCCCAAATCTGTTCACGCCACTTACGGGCTGGAAACCGGGCGAGTTTCTGACACCCGAAAGGTCGTGGTCCGTTCAACTCGTTCCTCCTGAGAGAGGAACTACGGGAGACGCCTTTATGGACGCCGTTATCAAGAAACTCATGCCGCAGTCGGCCTATATGGAAAAGCCGGTCACCGACCGGCCAAGCGAGGCCGAAGTCGAAGCCGCGGTGCGCACCTTGCTGCGCTGGACCGGCGACAACCCTGACCGCGAGGGTCTGATCGACACGCCGAAGCGCGTCACTAAGGCGTTCCGCGAAATGTTCAACGGCTACGACATGTGTCCGGCCGAGGAACTCGGCCGCACCTTCGAGGAAGTCGCCGGCTACGATGACCTCGTGATCGTCAAGGACATCACGTTCCACTCGCATTGCGAGCACCACATGGTGCCGATCATCGGCAAGGCGCATGTCGGCTATCTGCCGGACGGCAAGGTCGTCGGCCTGTCCAAGATCGCCCGCGTCGTCGACATCTTCGCCCATCGTCTGCAGACCCAGGAAGCGATGACGGCGCAGATTGCCGGGGTCATCCAGGACGTGCTCAATCCGCGTGGCGTCGCCGTCATGCTCGAGGCCGAGCATATGTGCATGGCCATGCGCGGTATCCGCAAACAGGGCTCCACCACACTGACCTCGACCTTCACCGGCGTCTTCAAGGATACACCCGAAGAGCAGGTCCGCTTCGTCACCATGGTGCGCGGCGGCGGAACTGATCAGACCCGCCCCACCTTAGTTAAATAAGGACCGGCGAATGTCTGCATTGGAGTTCCCGAAAGCTCCCTCAGACAAGAAGGCGCTTGAGGAAGGCACGGTCCTTTCGCCGCGCTTCGATGCCGGCGGCCTCGTCACCGCCGTCGTCACCGATGCCGAAGACGGCATGCTGCTGATGGTCGCGCACATGAATGCCGAGGCGCTGGCGCTGACGCTCGAGACCGGCATCGCGCACTACTGGTCGCGTTCGCGCAACGCGCTGTGGAAGAAGGGCGAAACCTCGGGCAATGTCCAGCAGGTTGTCGAGATGCTCACGGATTGTGACCAGGACGCGATATGGTTGCGCGTCAAAGTGCTGGGTCACCAAGCAACTTGTCACACCGGCCGACGTTCATGCTTTTATCGGACGGTGGGGCTGAGCGATGGCAAAGGGACACTTGCCAGCGACGGCAGCAAGCCACTGTTCGATGCGGAAAAAACGTATCGAAAGCGCAATACACCATCAATATGAACCATTCGCAGCACTTCAGCCACGTATATTCATGATTTCGATACGGCCCGCCTATAGGATGGCCGTGGGACAAGGGAGATTGTGATGCTCGACTGGGCGTCATTGCGCAACAGACCTGACGTTCGGGAGGCCAATGGCCTCTCCTCGGCCGCGGGCGCATCCGAAACCAAATCTCCGGGCAAAACAGGGATTTCGCTGGCATTGGGCGGCGGCTGTGCGCGCGGCTGGGCGCATATCGGCGTGCTGCGCGCGCTTGACGAAGCCGGCATCGAAGTGTCGATGATCGCCGGCACCTCGATCGGCGCGCTGGTCGGCGGCTGCTATGTTGCCGGCAAGCTTGACGAGCTGGAAGAATTCGCGCGCAGCCTGACCAGGCGGCGCATTTTTGGCCTTCTCGACCTCAATCTACGCGGCAGCGGCCTGTTCGGTGGCATGAAGCTCGATGCACGGCTGCGCGAGCACATAGCCGGCATCCGCTTCGAGGACCTGCCAAAACCATTCGTCTGCGTCGCTTCGGAAATCCGCACCGGCCATGAGATCTGGCTGTCGAGCGGCTCGTTGAGCACCGCAATGCGCGCCTCCTACGCGCTGCCCGGCGTGTTCGAGCCGGTCGCCTGCAATGGGCGCGTGCTGGTTGACGGCGCACTGGTCAATCCGGTGCCGGTCTCGGTCTGCCGTGCCTACGAGCAGCCGCTCGTAGTTGCGGTGAACCTTCACTACGATCTGTTCGGCCGCGCCGCGGTGATCAAGCACAATGCCGGCGAGCTGGTCATCGAGAAAGACGCGCCGAGGGCCGGCCACGCCGATCCCGAACGCCAGTCGCGCGAGACGCGGCTCGGCATTACCGGCGTCATGGTCGAGGCCTTCAACATCATCCAGGACCGCATTTCGCGCGCCAGGCTGGCCGGCGACCCGCCGGACATATCGCTGCAGCCGAAGCTCAGCCATATCGGCCTGACCGAATTCCACCGCGCCGACGAAGCGATCCGTATCGGCTACCAGGCAACGATGGCGCAGATCGGCGACCTGACCCGGCTGCAGACCGTCCTCGCTTAGGCAGGGCGGCAGCGAGCTCTCAGGCAAGCGCCGCGTCGACGATGCGGAACTGCACCGTGCGGTTGCCGTTCCAGTGATTGCCCGACAATGAGCCGGCGACGTGCACCGGTTTGCCCCTGTTCTTGAACAGGAATTCGCCGAGCGCAGTATCGACGGCGCGAAAGGCGATCGCCTGGATGCGGCCGCCGCTTTCCGACTGCAGGTCGGCGCGGATGTGGTTGCTGCCGACCGCCCGCGCATCGACAAGCCGGTGGCGCGGCAGCGCGAACACCGGCGCAACATGCCCGGCGCCGAACGGCCCTGCCCTCTCAAGCGCATCGAGCAGCGCAAGCGTGGCGCCCTCGGCGGCAAGCGCGCCGTCGATCGCCAGGCTCTCCTCGCCTTGCAGGCGGAACACATCCACCGCCGCGCGCTCTTCGAAGAAAGCCCTGAGTTCGCCGAGCTTCGCCCGCTCGACAGTGATGCCGGCCGCCATTCCGTGGCCGCCGCCCTTGACGATAAGTCCGGCATCGGCAGCCTCGCGCACCAGCCGGCCGAGGTCGAAGCCAGACACTGAACGGCCTGAACCGGTACCGACACCATTGACGTTGAAGGCGATGGCAAATGCGGGCCGGCGCGCATGGTCCTTGAGCCGCGAGGCAAGCAGGCCGACAATGCCCGGGTGCCAGTTGCTGCTGGCTGTGACCACGATGGCCGGACCATTGCCGCCGGCAAGCTCGGCGTCGGCCTCTGAGCGCGCCGCGGCCAGCATCTCCTGCTCCATCGACTGCCGCTCCTGGTTGAGCCGATCCAGCGTCTCGGCGATGGTGCGGGCTTCGACCGGGTCGTCGGTTGCAAGCAGGCGGCTGCCAAGTGCTGCGTCGCCGATGCGCCCGCCGGCGTTGATGCGCGGACCGATCAGAAAGGCCAGATGGAACGTGTTGATCGGCTCGCCGATACGCGAGACCCGCGCCAACGCCGCCAGCCCTTCGTTCCTCTGCTGCCGCGCAACCTGCAGCCCCTTGACAACGAAGGCGCGGTTGATGCCGGTGAGCGGCACCACGTCGCAGACGGTGCCAAGCGCTACCAGATCGAGCAGGCCAAGCAGGTCCGGCGGTGCGGCATCCGGCAGGCGGCTGCGCAGAATCTTCGCGGTCTGCACCAGGCAAAGGAAGACGACACCGGCGGCACAAAGATGACCTTGGCCGGAAAGGTCGTCCTCGCGATTGGGGTTGACGACCGCAGTCGCCGCCGGCAACGGCCCGCCGACCTGATGGTGATCGAGCACCACGACGTCGGCGCCGACGGCCTTCGCCGCGTCGATGGAAGCAGCACTATTGGTGCCGCAATCGACGGTGACGATCAGCGTCGCGCCGCGCGAAACGAGTTCGCGCATCGCTTCCGGATTGGGGCCGTAGCCCTCGAAGATGCGGTCCGGTATGTAGATCTCCGACGGCACCGAGAAATGCGCGAGAAAGCGCTTGAGCAGCGCCGATGAGGCGGCGCCGTCGACATCGTAGTCGCCAAAGATCGCCACCTTTTCCCTGGCCATCACCGCCTGGGCGATGCGAGAGGCGGCCTTGTCCATGTCGGTCAGCGATGCCGGGTCGGGCAGCAGGTTGCGGATGGTCGGATCCAGAAACTGCTCGGTCTGCTCGGCGGTGACGCCACGCCCGGCCAGCACGCGTGCCACGATATCGGGCACGCCATACCCTTGCGCGATGGCGAGCGCGGCCATGTCCTGACGCTCGGTCAGCCGGTGTTCCCAGGAAACGCCGGTGGCCGACTGCCTGACATCGAGGAAAAAGCGTCTTTCCCCCGTCACGTGACGCGCCGTCTGCAATTTGTCATTGCGCACAGTATGCAACGGCTAACTGAGTCGAAATCAAAACTTTTCCAGATCCTGGTGCCTGGCCTTGATTTCGCGCACGGTCCGCGATGACGATCGCAGGACGATCGTGTGCGTGGTGATGAAATTGCGGCCGAACTTGACGCCGGCCAGCATATTGCCGTCGGTGACGCCGGTCGCGGCAAACAGCACGTCGCCGCGTGCCATGTCTTGCGTGTGGTAGATCCGTTTAGGGTCGGAGATGCCCATCTTGGCGGCGCGCGCCAGCTTTTCCGGCGTATCGAGGATCAACTTGCCCTGCATCTGGCCACGGGTGCAGCGCAAGGCGGCAGCTGCGAGCACGCCTTCCGGCGCGCCGCCGGTGCCGAGATAGATGTCGATGCCGGTCTCGTCCGGGTCGGTGGTATGGATGACCCCGGCGACATCACCATCGCCGATCAGACGAATTGCGGCTCCGGTCGCCCGCACGGCTTCGATCAAGGCGCCATGGCGCGGCCGGTCGAGAATACAGGCGGTGATCTCCGCCACCGGCACGCCCTTGGCCCTGGCGAGGCTGGCGATGTTTTCGGCCGGCGAGGCATCGATGTCGATGATGCCGTCGGCATAGCCCGGGCCGATCGCGATCTTGTCCATATAGACGTCCGGCGCGAACAAAAGGCTGCCTTTTTCGGCAATGGCGATAACGGCCAATGCGTTGGGCAGGTTCTTGGCGCAGATCGTCGTGCCTTCGAGCGGATCGAGCGCTATGTCGACAGCCGGGCCTTTGCCGGTGCCGACCTCCTCGCCGATATAGAGCATCGGCGCCTCGTCGCGCTCGCCCTCGCCGATCACCACCGCGCCGTTGATGGCAAGACGGTTGAGCTCCTGCCGCATGGCATCGACCGCGACCTGGTCGGCGGCTTTCTCGTCGCCACGTCCGCGCAATCTGGCGGCCGCGACCGCGGCGCGTTCGGTGACGCGCACCAATTCCATGGTCAGTATCCGGTCGAGGCCGGCGACAATGTTCTGGGCCACATTCATCGATGGACAATCCTCGTTGGCAGTTTGTTTTTATTATGCATGTCGTTGTCCCAAAACCGCTGCACACTTTTGGGCGACATGCATTAGCCTCCCGCCAGAGACGCGCTTCTTGTGTCAAAGCCCCGTGACAACAGCAAGACCTGCGCTGGACCTTTTTGAAAGCGCAGCAATATCAATCGATTAAACGCAAAATGTGAGACTGCTATCCGGCCCGCTCGATGCGGATGACTTGCGGCTTGTCGGTCAGAAGGCTGTCCCTGGTGATGCCGTCGACGGCCTTGCGCACCGCCGCCTCGGTCGTCTCGTGGGTCACTAGGATGACGGTCTTCTGTGCCTCGGTTTCCGGCCCGGCGGCATGCTGGACGATCGATTCCAGCGAAATGTCGTTGTCGGCCATGCGCTTGGCTATTGCCGCGAAAACGCCGAGGCGGTCGTGCACGGTCAGCCGGATGAAATAACCGCCGGCATGGCTGCGCATCAGCGCCTTCTTGTAAGGCTTCAATTCCTTCGCCGGCCGGCCGAAGACCGGACCATGCTGGAAGCCAGGCCGGCTCTTGGCGATATCGGCAATGTCGCCGATCACCGCCGACGCGGTGGCGTTGCCGCCGGCGCCAGGGCCGGAAAGCAGCAATTCGCCGAGGATGTCGGTTTCGATCGCCACCGCATTGGTGACACCGTGCACCTGCGCGATGACCGAGGCCGTCGGCACCATGGTCGGGTGCACGCGCTGCTCGATGCCGCTTTCGGTGCGTTGGGCGACGCCAAGCAGCTTGATCCGGTAGCCGAGATCGCCGGCCGCGCGGATGTCGGCCTGGCTGATGTTGGAGATGCCTTCCATGTAGATATCGTTGGCGGCGATCCTCGTGCCGAAGGCAAGGCTGGTCAGGATCGACAGCTTGTGCGCGGTGTCGTGACCCTCGATGTCGAAGGTCGGGTCGGCTTCGGCATAGCCCAGCCGTTGCGCATCCTTCAGGCAGGCATCGAAAGACAGGCCCTCGGCTTCCATGCGCGTCAGAATGTAGTTGCAGGTACCGTTGAGGATGCCGAAAACGCGGGTCACCGAATTGCCAGCCATCGCCTCGCGCATTGTCTTGATAACCGGAATGCCGCCGGCCACCGCCGCCTCGTAATTGAGCAGCACGCCTTTCCTCTCGGCGATCTCGGCCAATGCTACGCCGTGTTTGGCAAGCAACGCCTTGTTTGCGGTGACGACATGGCGGCCGGCCTCGAGCGCCGCCTTGACGGACGAGCGTGATGGGCCTTCGTCGCCGCCGATCAGCTCGACGAACACGTCGATCTCGGCGGTCTGCGCCATCTTGACGGCGTCGTCGAACCACTGTGCTGTGCCAAGATCAACGCCGCGGTCGCGTTTGGGATCGCGGGCCGAAACCGCCGACACGACGATGTCGCGTCCGCACTGCCGCGTCAGTTCGGCCGCCTTGTCGCGCAGCACGCGGGCCACAGACGCACCGACGGTGCCGAGCCCGGCAATTCCAACACGCAACGCTTCAGCCATGTCCGGCGACGCCCCATTCAGTCGGTTGATGTGTAGAAAATCAGCGATGCGCGGCGAGCGGCACGACGTTATTCGGCTGCTTGGCGCTGGATGCGAGGAAGCGCTTGATATTGCGCGCCGCTTGCCGGATCCGGTGCTCGTTTTCGACCAGCGCGATGCGCACGTGATCGTCGCCATGCTCGCCGAAGCCGACGCCCGGCGCCACCGCGACGTCGGCGTGCTCGATCAGGAGCTTGGAGAATTCAAGCGAGCCCAGGTGCTTGAACGGCTCCGGGATCGGCGCCCAGGCGAACATCGAAGCCGCCGGTGCGGGAATGATCCAGCCGGCGCGGCTGAAAGCGTCGACCATGACATCGCGGCGTTTGCGGTAGACG
Source organism: Mesorhizobium sp. M0500 (assembly GCF_040321165.1). Taxonomy (NCBI): domain Bacteria; kingdom Pseudomonadati; phylum Pseudomonadota; class Alphaproteobacteria; order Hyphomicrobiales; family Phyllobacteriaceae; genus Mesorhizobium; species Mesorhizobium sp. M0500. The sequence goes on along the minus strand of NZ_JAMYRB010000012.1, from coordinate 126,159 downwards.
TCGCGCACTTCGGCGATGTCGGCGCCGTCGCCGTTGAGTGCATGCGCCGCCGCCACCTGGATTGGCGTGAAGGCGCCGTAGTCGAGATAGGATTTCACTCGCGTCAGCGCCGAGATCAGCCGTTCATTGCCGACCGCAAAACCCATGCGCCAGCCCGGCATCGAAAAGGTCTTCGACATCGAGGTGAACTCGACGGCGACGTCTATGGCGCCCGGCACCTGCAGCACCGAAGGCGGCGGATTGCCGTCGAAATAGATCTCCGAATAGGCAAGATCCGACAGGATGATGATGTCGTTCTTCCTGGCGAAGGCCACCACCTCCTTGTAGAAATCGAGCGAAGCGACCAGTGCCGTCGGGTTGGATGGATAATTGAGGATCAGTGCCAGCGGCTTCGGGATCGAATGGCGGATGCCGCGCTCCAACGCCGGGATGAAGCCGTCGTCCGGCTCGACCTGCAGCGAGCGGATGACGCCGCCTGACATAATGAAGCCGAAGGCGTGGATCGGATAGGTCGGGTTGGGGCACAGGATCACATCGCCGGGGGCGGTGATCGCCTGCGCCATATTGGCAAAGCCCTCCTTCGAGCCGAGCGTCGCCACCACCTGGCTGTCCGGGTCGAGCTTCACACCGAAGCGGCGGGCATAGTAGTTGGCCTGGGCACGACGCAGGCCCGGAATGCCGCGCGACGACGAATAGCGGTGCGTGCGCGGATCGCGTACCACCTCGCAGAGTTTGTCGACGATGGCCTTGGGCGTCGGCAGGTCCGGATTGCCCATGCCAAGGTCGATGATGTCGGCGCCGCGCGAACGGGCGCTGGCCTTCAGCCGGTTGACCTGTTCGAAGACATAGGGCGGAAGCCGGCGGACCTTGTGAAATTCTTCCATGGCAGTTCCAGACAGTGAGGTTGCGGTCGCGCGTATAAGCTTATTTGCAACTAGGGTCGAGAGCGGGGTCGCATTTGCCTTCGATCTGCTTCAGCGCCTCGGCGCCGTGTTTTTTTGCCAGCTGGTCCAGCGCTGCCTGGTCCGCAACCTTGACGCCGCCGCCCTTGGCGGCCTGGCTCTGCTCCTCGGCCTTCAGTTGGGCGAGCTTGGCGTTCTTTTCCTCGTCGGTGAATTGCTCGGCCGCCACCTGCGGCCGGATGTTCAGGTTCGGATAGGAACCGGTGTCCTTCGCGCCGACAAGGCCGGTGGCGGGCGCCGCACCTTCCATGTTGCTGCTCGTGCAACCGGCCATCGCCAACAGCACGAGCGCCATGCGGCAAAAACGACCAGTGCCGGAAAAAACGTTCTTGCCAATATTAATCGTCATATTGTTTTCCTGGCGGCCGGGTTAGAGCACATTGGACCCTGTTCGATATCCCATGGTAATATGTCAACAAAACGCTTCGGGAGGAACCCCGCGAACCATGTCCAAAACACCCGATTCGGGCAAAGCGGAAGATGACCAACCTTCGACCGTCGAGCAATATCTGGTGAAGGACCCGGAGCGCTTCGCTCTGAACATGGCCCGCATGATCGAGCAGGCCGGAAAGGCCGCCTCGGCATGGGCCGAGCCGCGGGAAAAGGGCGAGGTGCGCGATCACGTCGCCGAGCCGGTCGTCGACATGGTGAAGACGTTCTCCAAGCTCACCGAGTACTGGCTCTCCGACCCGCAGCGCGCGCTGGAGGCGCAAACGCGGCTGTTTTCCGGCTACATGACCGTCTGGGCCAACGCCGTCCAGCGCATCGGCGCCGGCGCCGAGGACGCCGAGGACGCGGTCAAGCCCGAGCGCGGTGACAAGCGTTTCCAGGACCCGGAATGGGGCCGCAACGCCTTCTTCGATTTCGTCAAACAGGCGTATCTGGTCACCTCGCGCTGGGCGGCCGAACTGGTCGAGCACGCCGACGGCCTGGACGAGCACACCCGCCACAAGGCCGGCTTTTATGTCAAGCAGGTGTCCAATGCCATCTCGCCGTCGAATTTCATCCTGACCAATCCGGAATTGTTTCGCGAGACTGTCGCCTCCAACGGCGAAAACCTGGTGCGCGGCATGAAGATGCTTGCCGAGGACATCGCCGCGGGCAAGGGTGACCTGAAGCTGCGGCAGGCAGATTATTCGCCCTTCGAGATCGGCAAGAATCTCGCCGCCACCCCGGGTAAGGTGGTCGGCCGCAGCGACGTCGCCGAAATCCTGCAATACGAGCCGACTACCGACACCGTGCTCAAGCGGCCGCTGCTGATCTGCCCGCCATGGATCAACAAATACTACATCCTCGACCTCAACCCGCAAAAATCCTTCATTCGCTGGGCGGTCGAGCAAGGCCACACCGTGTTCGTAATCTCCTGGATTAACCCGGACGAGCGGCACGGCGCCAAGAGCTGGGAGGCCTATATCAGGGAGGGCCTGCAATACGGCCTCGACACGATCGAGAAGGCCACCGGCGAAAAGGACGTCAACGCCATCGGCTATTGCGTCGGCGGCACGCTTCTGGCGGCGGCCCTGGCGCTGATGGCGCAGGAAGGCGACCACCGCATCAAATCGGCGACCTTCTTCACCACCCAGGTCGATTTCACCTATGCCGGCGATCTAAAAGTGTTCGTCGACGAGGAACAGGTCGCGGCCGTCGAAAAGGCGATGAACGAAAAAGGCTATCTCGACGGCACCAAGATGGCGACTGCATTCAACATGCTGCGCTCGGGCGACCTGATCTGGCCCTATGTCGTCAACAACTACATGCGCGGCAAGGATCCCCTGCCCTTCGACCTGCTCTACTGGAATGCCGATTCGACCCGCATGGGCGCTGCCAACCATTCTTTCTATTTGCGCAATTGCTATCTCGAGAACAGGCTTTCGCAAGGCATGATGGAACTGGCGGGCCGCACGGTTTCGCTGAAGGACGTTACCATGCCGGTCTACAACCTCGCCTCTAAGGAGGACCATATCGCGCCGGCGCTGTCGGTATTCCTCGGCTCGAAATATTTCGGCGGCGAGGTCGATTACGTCATGGCCGGCTCCGGCCACATCGCCGGGGTCGTCAATCCGCCGGCAGCGCAGAAATATCACTACTGGACCGGCGGCAAGCCGGCCGGCGACTTCGACCAGTGGCTCGCCGGGGCCACCGACCATCCCGGTTCCTGGTGGCCGCACTGGCAACGCTGGATCGAAGCCAAGGACAATACCCGCGTACCGGCCCGCAAACCGGGCGAGCATATGCAAGTTCTAGGCGAAGCCCCCGGCACCTATGTCAAGGTGCGCGTGTAACCATCTGTAATGTGTGGTGAGTTGACGCGCCGCCAAAAGCGGGCGAAATGGTGCCGTCAACCCTGAGCAGCCTTGATTCATCCTCTAGCCGCCAAATTACTTTGAGGCTTGCAGATTTGACACAGGTCTCGTTTCCGGTTCGGGGAACAAGGGTCATTTCGACGAGGCGTTTCGACGCCGCGCCAATGACGAACCGGTCGGATATCGAGGGGGAATTTTGTTTTGAGATCAGCAGGATCGCGCCTCGCGAAGGGAGAAAGCCGCGCCATTGTGGCGGCGCTTTTCTCGGTGCTCCTGGCGTCCTGCACCTCGGCCGGCGACCCGACCATGTCGGTCGGCATGCCAGGCTATAATACCTCGGCTACCGAAATCAGCACGGCCGCCGGTGCGCCCCAGGCCAGCACGGCCGCATCATCGTCGCAGATGACGACCGCACAAATGACGATGAATGCCGACGCTGACGCCAACCTTCCCGAGCAGGTGGCCTATGTGCCAGTGGCCAAGCCAGGGGCCAAGCCCGATGCCGGCTTCCCGATCGCCGTTCCCACGGCAGCCGAGACGATCGCGGGACACACGCCGCAGCCGCTGCAAGCGAACGCGCAGGCGGCTGAACAGGCCGTGGCACAGAACAGTGCTGATGCATCGAAGCCCGACGCCAAGGCCGCCGCGCCGGCGATGAACAACCCGGTCTATGTGACCGCCGGCGAGATGCCGCAGCCACAGGCCTACGCACCGAAGAAAAACTTCCTGGCCTCGCTGTTCAGCGCCACCCCCGCTTCGGCAGCATCGCCGGCCAACAGCAGATCGGGCGGGCAGCCAACGGTCGTGCAGGCGACGCCTGCGGCAAAACCCACCGTTACCCTGGCCTCGGCCAATCCGGCTGAAAAGCCGGTGCAGCTGGTGTCGACGGGCGATACCAGCCACTTCACGGCCGATGCGCTGCCCGGCGTGCGCCAGACGGCGCTGTTCGAGATCAAGCGCAAATCCGGCCTCGACGATGAGAGTGACGTCGATCTCAACGAAGACGAAGGTTCGGGTGGCGCTTACCAGGTCGCCTCCGCCGCCGGCCTCGCCCGGCTGGCGCCCAACGGCCTCCTGAAACAGAACGAAAGCGTCGATGTCGCCTGCTTGAAGCCGTCGCTGGTTCGCGTGCTGAAGACGATCGAAGGCCACTATGGCCGCAAGATGACGGTCACCTCCGGCTATCGCGATCCGGCCCGCAACCGCCGCGCCAACGGCGCCAAGAATTCGCTGCACATGTACTGCGCTGCCGCCGACATCCAGGTCCCCGGCGTCTCGAAGTGGGAACTGGCGAGCTACATCCGCACCATGCCGGGCCGCGGCGGCGTCGGCACCTACTGCCACACCGAATCCGTTCACGTCGATGTCGGACCGGAGCGCGACTGGAACTGGCGTTGCCGCAGGCGCGGCTAGGGCGAGGATCTTCCGTCACCGCGAAGGCCCTTCGGCGGCGTTGCATCATGCCGCAAAAACCAGCTTGGCTGTCGGAAAGACGCGGTTTGGAGCCAAAGGAAAAAAGTTGTCGCAGCCGGCGGCAGACGGGTTGCCGGTTTGTCGCGACGCAACTATAAGCGCTCACATCTGAGCGCGCCCATCGTCTAGCGGTCAGGACACCGCCCTTTCACGGCGGTAACAGGGGTTCGATTCCCCTTGGGCGTACCAGCAATTTCAACTTGGCATATGTCTATCGCCAGCGTGATGCTGGCAAGCTTTGCTGGACCCTACCCACTCTGATGGGGATGTCAGCAAAGGCGGCGAAGACAGACTGGGGATTGTGTCGACGGCTTCCTACGCCCGCAGTCCCCTCGCCTCGCCGCCGCGCTTGCGCGGAACCATCATGTCCCTGGCAAGCAGGCCGCTCACCCGGCAAAAGGCCATGAAGGCCCGCCATGCGTCTTCGGTCTCGACGATGTCCACCGTGGCGCCAAAACAGGCATTGAACGCGGCCTGGTAGGTTGGTCCCTTCCGGCGAACCGGCCACGTTTGCAGGAAATCGAGCGCCTGCTCGACACTGTAGATTTCCTCGACCGGCTGGCCGGGCACAGGCGCGATCCGCACCGGCACCTCGAATTGCAGTCTGTCCATTCGATCTCTCCCGAACCGACCCCCGCAGCAGCGCCGTTCGTCGCAAAAAGTTGCCGTGGCGGCTAACGCTTGGGCCGACTTCTCGCCTAGAAATGTGTCGTCACTGCGGTAGCCAGATGAACCCGGCGGAAGCATGAGCCGCTGCAGGCAAGGAGAATGCTCCCAGGCATGAATATCGCCGGTCTTCGGCCGTCGCCGGCAGTTCGTCCTTGAACCTTGCGCTTTCCAGTGCCAAATCTGGGAAGGTTTCTCTCGCGGAGGCTCATCCAGCCCCGCATCCCTGCAAGACGGATAAAAATGGTCACCTATCTCGACGCAGCCACGGCACCGCTCAGAAACACCGGCCAGATCCGTCTTTACGACGAGGAAGGTTTTGTCGGCATGCGCAAGGCTTGCGATCTCACCGCGCGCTGCCTCGACGAACTGGTACCGATTGTGGCGCCCGGCGTCACCACCGAAGCGATTGATCGCTTCGTCTTCGAGTTCGGGATGGACCATGGCGCGCTTCCGGCGACGCTCAACTACCGTGGCTACACGAAATCATCCTGCACCTCGATCAACCACGTCGTCTGTCACGGCATACCCGACAGCAAGCCGTTGAAGGATGGCGACATCGTCAATATCGACGTCACCTATATCCTCGACGGCTGGCATGGCGACTCCTCGCGCATGTATCCGGTGGGCACGATCAAGCGTGCCGCGGAGCGGCTGCTCGAAGTCACGTATGAGTGCCTGATGCGTGGCATCGCGGCAATCGAGCCGGGCGCCCGAACCGGCGCCATCGGCGCCGCCATCCAGACCTATGCCGAAGCCGAGCGTTGCTCGGTGGTGCGCGATTTCTGCGGCCACGGGGTTGGCCGGCTGTTTCACGACGCGCCGAATATCCTGCATTACGGCAGCGCCAGCGAAGGCGTCGAGATGCGGCCGGGCATGATCTTCACCGTCGAGCCGATGATCAATCTCGGCCGGCCGCATGTGAAAGTGCTGTCGGACGGCTGGACCGCGGTGACGCGCGACCGTTCGCTGTCGGCGCAGTACGAGCACACGATCGGCGTCACCGAGACCGGCTGCGAGATCTTCACGCTGTCGCCAAAAAACCTCGACCGCCCCGGCCTGCGGGCCTAGTGTCTGGCAGATCGGGCGTTACCTTGCCCGGCAAATGCTGGGTGGGGCAGCCATGAACGGTGACGACGACGAGCGGGCCTTCTTTCCCGAAAGGCCAGTGCGATCGCCCGCGAAGGCGGTGGCCGCAGACAAGCCGCATTATCTCGGCCATCGCGACCGCCTGCGCGAGCGCTTCGCCGCCGGTACCAACACCCTCCCCGACTACGAACTGCTCGAGCTTTTATTGTTTCGGCTGATCCCGCGCGCCGACACCAAGCCGGTCGCCAAGGCATTGCTGGCACGCTTCGGTACATTGGCCGAGGTCCTCGGTGCGCCCGTCGAGCGCCTGCAGGAGGTGAAGGGCATCGGCCCGGCGGTGGCGCTCGACCTCAAGGTGGTTGCGGCAACGGCGCAGCGCATGGCGCGCGGCGAGATCGTCGGCCGCGAGCTGTTGTCGACCTGGACGCAGGTTCTCGAATACTGCCGGTCGGTGATGGCCTTCGAGGAGCGCGAGCAGTTCCGCATCCTGTTCCTCGACAAGAAAAACGCGCTGATCGCCGACGAAGTCCAGCAGGTCGGCACAGTCGACCACACACCGGTCTATCCGCGCGAGGTGGTCAGGCGCGCCTTGGAGCTCTCCGCCACGGCGATCATTCTGGCGCATAACCATCCGTCGGGAGACCCGACGCCGTCGCGCGCCGACATCGAGATGACCAAGCTAATCATAGAGACGGCCAAACCGCTTGGCATTGCCGTTCACGACCACATCATCATCGGCAGGAAAGGCCACTCCAGCATGAAGGGCCTGCTGCTGATCTGAGGTTTGGCGTTGTTTTCAGCTTTGTCCGCTGTGCGCCTCTGTACCGCAACGTGATAAATTCTGGCGCCGAGGCTCAGCTGGCCGTGCGCAGGCGTCGCGATCGGACAAAGGTCTTAAGTCCCTCGGAATCGAATGCGTGGCCGAAGGCATAACCCTGCAATATGTCGCAGCCCAGGCCCTCGAGTAGCCGTGCATGCTGCATCGTCTCGACGCCTTCCGCCACGACCTCGATACCCAGCGACTTGCCGATTTCAATGATCGACGAGACAACCTGCCTTCTCTGCGGCGATTTGACGATTGGTGTGACCAGCTGCCGATCTATCTTCAGCCGGCGCGGCTGCAACTTCAGCAAACTGACCATCGAAGCGTAGCCGGTACCAAAATCGTCTATTTCGACGTCAATCCCCAGCTCTTTTATCTGCTCGATATTCCAGGTGACAAGGTCGTCGTTCTCGTCCAGGAAAATCGACTCAACAAGCTCGAACGAAACTGTTCCTTTCTTGATATTTTGTTCTCGCAGGCTCTTGATGAGCTCCTCGTCTTGAAGGCGCCTGGCCGAGACATTGACCGACACCCGCGGAATGTGAAGTTTTGCAGCGGACCACTCTTCGAAATCCGAAAGCGATTGCTTCAATATGGCTTGGTCGATGATCGAGACGACGTTCAGTTCTTCTGCAATTCTCAGGAAGACGTCGGGCGCCAAAATACCCTTTGTTGGATGTTTCCACCTCGCCAGCGCCTCAACCCCAACGATTTCGAGCGTCTTTGCGTCAAATTGGGGCTGGTAGAAGGGGATGAACTCGTTGCGCTCGAGGCCGCCGAGAATTTCGTCGGCAATCCGCTTAGTATCGACGATTTCGCTTTGCATCGCGTCGGTGAAGAATTCGTATCGATTGCGGCCCCGCCCCTTTGCTCGGTAAAGCGCGATATCGGCGTTCACCAGCAGGTGTTTGGCTTCGACATCTTTTGCGTTATCGACAGCGATTCCCACGCTGACCCCAAAACGGCATCGATGACCCTGATAGTAGACGGGTTCGCGCATCTGGCTGATGATGCGGTCGGCGAGCAGCGCCAGTTGCTTGGTATCGTCGCGCACCACGCACAGAACGATGAATTCGTCTCCCCCGATACGGGCGACGAATCCCTCGTCGCCGACCTTCGACCTGAGCACGGTTGACGCGTGAACCAACATCGCGTCACCGGCGGCGTGGCCCAGCGTATCGTTGATGTGCTTGAACCGATCCAGATCTATGTGAAGCAGTGCCGCGTGCCCGCCTGAGCGCCTGGCGTTTGCCGCGTAATGTTCCAGTACCTGGTCGAGGTAACGCCGGTTGGGCAAGCCGGTCAGCGAATCATGAAGCGCGATGTGCTCTATGCGCGCTTTGGCCGACTCGAGTTCTGCATTTTTCGACTCGGACAGCTGTTTTGCACGAACCAGATCCTTGTTCAGCAGGACGTCGGCAGTCACGTCCCATTCCGCGCCGATCATTTTTGGGGTGTCGTTTGCGACCCGGTAAAGGATCGCCTTGGACCGGACATGACGGATCTCGCCATCCTGACGCACAATCCGGTACTCCGACAAATATGGTCGTCCGCTGGCCACCGCCCTGTCGAAGTCCGCGTTGGCGCCAGCCAAATCATCTGGGTGGATTGCTCCCGCCCAGTCTGGGTAGCCCCGGTGCTCGCCGGTTGGTTTGCCATATATTTCGTTGACGCGATCATCCCACGTAAGCTCGTTGGTCGCGAGATCGTGTTCCCAAACCCCAATAGCCGAAGCTTCCAGAGCGAGTTCAAGGCGTCGTGACAATCGGCGCAATTCCGCATAATTGCGCTGTCTTTCGCCAATCAGGCGGCCTGTGACCAGGAAAGGGAACACAACCAAGGCTCCGGCCGTCGCCATGATCGCGCGCAGCAACCATGCGTTGCTTGGCGTCGAAGGCCAGCCATTTTTGGGAATGGCCGCGAGCTGCCACGAGCCGGAAGGAAGCAAAACGTCAGCCGTCACCGGATCGCTTTTGCTGATCTCCTCATTGCCGTAGAATTGACCACCTCGGTGACCGAGGGCGTCCCTGCCGATCAGCGCTACGTCGATCCCGAGATCGTCGTCAAGCAAGCCGCTCGCTCTGTAAAGGCGCTGCACGTCGACAACGGCGGAAATGATACCCCAGAACCTTTCCGTATTGCCAGCGCTCGGCACGAAGACCGGAAAGCGGCCGATGAAGCCTTGTCCTCCCTGTTTCAGGTCGACGGGACCGGCAAGCACCAGCTTGCGTTCGTCTCGCGCCCTTAGCGCAGCCGCACGCTGCCGCTCGTTCTTGCGGTAGTCCAGACCCATCGCCTGCTCGTTACCCTCCATCGGATACATAAGGGAAACGACCAGATCGGGCGCGCCGGCAATATCGTTCAATTGCGAGTCGGCGCCAAACAGATTGCTCGCGAGCGAGGCGAAGCGTTGCTGTCCCATATAGGGCTCGGTCACGACCGCGGCGACCAGTCCACGCACGAGTTGAAGGTTTCCGTTGATATTGCCTTCGAGCTTGGCGCGGATGAGATTGACCTTGGTCAGCACGTCCGCACGGACGGCCTGGTCCGAGACGATTTTGTTCTGGTGCTCCGCGAACGCTGCGCTGACAAGGATGACGACAAACGCGATCGCCGCCGGAATATTTGCCGACGAAAAGACGGCCTCCTTGATGCCGTTGAACCTAGCGCGGAAAAAAGCCAATAGGCGATTCCTCAAGTGCCATTTTCAGGTTCTCGGGGTCGACCCGATGAGGAACATTAGCTTTCAATGTTTAATTTGACCTTCATACTCCTGAGAAATTTCATTTTCCGACGGCTGACGCCGGCTGCGATACCGACAGCGATGCTGAAGGCGGGCTGCACGATGCGGACCAACATGAAACGCCAGCTAGACCTGGCTTGCTCGGAAGATCGAGGAGCGCGAGCGCGATTGCACAAGTCGACGCTCCGACCCGAGTACTCTGGCGTTGACCTGGACTAGTGGCCCTCGATCGGCTTGGGAGACACAAGGTATGGTATCTTGCCGACGCTGCGCTTCGTCGCGCCAATGGAATAGGCCATCGGTATCTTGGGAGAGTTCTCCGGCAAGCCGTGCATATCCTTGCCGGCTCGCACGGCAAATGAAAAGTGCTGCCACGAAACCGTGTCATGCTCATTGAGAAAATCGAGCGTCAGACCAGCTGAAATCAGCGCATTCACCACGTCACTGATCGGGTGAATCCACTCATAATAGCGAGGATGCTTCAAGATGCGATCATCGCCGGTGTAGGTCAGTTCCTCGTTCCAGGCGAGCGGCCGAGCTATCGGCGTTCGCCAGTCGTGCTTCAATTCCAGGGCCGCGGCCTTTCGATCGCACTGAAACATCAATGGATGGCCCTCGGCCATGTAGAGGCGGCCGCCGGGTCGCAGAAGATCGGCAACCACCCGCGCCCAACGGAACACGTCGTCCAGCCAGTTTACCGAACCCCAAGTAACGTAAGCGATGTCAAAGGTCCGGCCGAGCGCTTCCACCGCCTCGAACAGTGGCGCTTCCACGAAGCGCACGTCGGTGCCTGCCTTCGCAGCAAAATCCCGCGCCGCCACGATCGCCGTCGGTGAAAAGTCGAGCCCGGTCACGCTGCCTGCGCCGAGATTCTTCAGGCTGATCGTGTCAAGACCGATGTGACACTGCAGGTGGACGATATCCTTGCCGGCGATATCGCCGAGCTCGCGTGTTTCCAGCTCATAGAGATTGGATCCGCCGGCCAGCACATTCTCGATGTGGTAGCTGCCCGTTGTGTCGGTCGAGTGCAGTTCGGCCCGATCATCCCAATTAAGGCGGTTCGCGCCCAGAAACCGTTCCAAATTCCCCCCACCCCTGACTGACGCATGGTAAACAAGTCGTTAAAGCACCTTTGCAGCGAAAGTAGCGCGCGTCAATCCGGACCGGGCGGCAGTGCGCCGCCGCTCGCGAAAGCATTAGCCCCGGGAAGGCTTGCTGCTGATCAAAGGCTTCTGGCGCGATCGCCGCGCCCGGCGACAAGACTCCGCAGGCGCTCCCGGACTCCGCCGTCGTGGTCTGTATGTGGATTAGTCGGTTCCTCAGCCCGGCACAGCCACCATCGCGATATTTCTGGAGAGCTCGTTTGTGGGGGCAACTGCGTCTGCCGTGCCGCTCGTGAGTGCTCGGTAGAGTGCCACATAATCGCTGCACATGCGCTCGACCGTGAACCGCTTCTCGAACGTCTGCCGCACTCGTGCGCGATCGAGGCTGTCTATGCGCCGGAGCGCGCCTACGGCTTCCTCCACCGTATCCACGATCCATCCGGACACACCGTCATCGATGATCTCCGGGACGGCGCCACGCCGGAACGCAACCACCGGCGTACCGCAGGCCATTGCTTCGATCGTTACGAGGCCGAACGGTTCCGGCCAGTCGATCGGAAACAAAAGCGCTATCGCATTGCCCAGAAAATCCGCCTTTTGCCGCTCATCGATCTCGCCAATGAACTCCACGTTCGAATGCCGCAGCACTTGCGGCTCGACCCTTTCCTTCCAGAACGACTGGTCCACCTTGTCGATCTTGGCGGCGATCTTCAGGGGAAACCCGGCCCGCGCTGCTATTTCTATAGCCGTTTCCGGCCCCTTTTCCGGCGAGATGCGACCGAGAAACGCAAGATAGCCAGAGGTGTTCGGGTGGAATGGCAGAAGATCGCGGGGCAGGCCGTGATGCACGGTTCCAACCCAATTGACGGGCGGCATGGGCCGGCGCTGGTCGAAGGAGATCGAGACCAGGGGAACGTCGTCGAACATCGCATAAAGCTGCGCGAGATCGGGCAGGTCGAGCCTGCCGTGAAGCGTGGTAACCGTTCGTCTGGCAAAATCCCGAATTATGGGGAAGTGCAGAACATCGACATGGAAATGTAAAACGTCGAATTCATCGGCTCGCCGGCGCACCCGTTCAAGCATCATAACATGGTGGGGACCACCGTCCTGGACCCTGGGGTTCAGGCGCAGCGCGACGTCGCAACATCGCACCAGCTCGGCTGAGGTACGAGAATCGGCGCTGGCGAACAGCGTCACCTCGTGGCCCTGTCGGACAAGTTCTTCGGTCAGATACGAAACAATTCGCTCGGTTCCACCGTAGGTTCGGGGCGGCACGGATTCGGTTAGCGGTGCGATCTGGGCTATTTTCATTTAGAAATCTTTTCGGCGGCGACCGCCGTCTTTCAAACAAGCTTCGGCGGCAACCAAGACAAGCGAGAGCTTCCAGTTGCGAAGTATTCTATGCAGAGCGTATTTATAGTTGTGCCGTCCGCGCTCCTCCCGTGCAATCAGGTTGCCCTTATTCAACTCCTCTGGATCCAAGAACTGCGATCCATGAGAAATGTTTCACCGGCTCGATAAAAAGACAGAATGAGCTACGCGCCGCCACCCCGCCGCCCCCTGACAGGCAGGTTCGGATTTGTTCGATCACCATCAATTGATCCAGGCGTGCCGGTGCCCAATGGAACATAAAGCCCGGAATTCAGTTAGATAGCCGGATTTGACTGGAGTTCGCCACATGCGCAACTCCGGCCGGGCAAGGGCACTGCCGTGACACGGAGTGAGCGGCTTCGGGCGCATCGCGCCGAACTCAGGCACCACCTTGCCGAACTCGGGAGCCATAAACGCTCCTTATGGAGGATGCCATGAACCAGTGGACAAACGCCAGGCTCTGTGACGTAGCCAACCTGATCCTTGGGGCAATTCTGTTCTTCTCTCCCTGGATCTTCGCATTTGCGGCAGGCCCGCAGACGCAGAACGCCCTCGGCAGCGGAATCTTGATCGTCGTGCTTTCGGTTGCCGCCCTCGCAGCATTTGCCATGTGGGAAGAGTGGGTGAACCTGGTCGTCGGACTGTGGGTTCTCGCATCGCCCTGGGTGCTTGGATTCCAGGCGACCACGGCGATGACCGTGCATGTCGTGATCGGCATTCTGGTCGCCGTGCTGGCGGCGATCGAGCTCTGGATGATGTATCAGAACCCGCCGACCCAGTCCGCCGCCTAACAGGCGCAGCCAGCCAGCGCCCTTTTTTGGGCCTGACGGATCTATCGGTCGTCTGCCGGTCTCTCGGCAACAGCCGCCGGAGGCCGGGCAGGCGGCGTTTGTTTGGACGAGAATAGGAAGGATGGCGCATTATGGTCGGTGACAATCCGCGTTCGACGGCCAGGATTGCAGGACATCCTATTCATCCGATGCTCGTGCCATTTCCGATCGCCTGCTTCGTCGGCACCCTGCTGACGGATCTAGCCTATTGGCGAACAGCGGAGATGATGTGGGCTGACTTCTCCGCTTGGCTGGTTACCATCGGCGTGATCATGGGCTGCCTAGCAGCGATCGCGGGGCTGATCGATTTCCTGGCCAATCCGCTGATAAGGGCACAGCCCCCCGCCTGGCCGCACGTGCTCGGCAATCTTCTGGCGCTGGCGTTATCCATCATCAACATGCTCGTACACACCCGCGATGCATGGACCTCCATCGTTCCTACCGGCTTGATCCTCTCGGCGGTTGTCGTGCTCATCCTCATCTTCACTGGTTGGCTGGGCTGGTCCATGGTGTACCGGCATCATGTCGGAGTGGCGGATTGATGCGCGTAGCAAGCTCCATCGGTCAGACCAGGCGCATCGCGGTGTCCGTCCTCATTTGCACTGCGGCGATCACTCTTGCAGCGTGCAGCGGCAACGACCCGGATCCCAGCAGTCAGATAGGGCCGAATCCAAACCTGCCGGAGCCGATCCAATATTTCTTCCCGCCCATGCATCTCGCTTCCGTGGTCGGATGGAAGAACGACGAAAAGCGACCGTCGCGCAGGGGCTGCAGATCCAGGCTTATGCCCACGGCTTGCAGCATCCGCGGTCGCTTTACGTGCTGCCCAATGGCGACGTCCTGGTGGTCGAGTCCAAGGCGCCGGGTGGCGAACCGATCAAACGGCCCAAGGATTTGGTGATGGGCTGGATCGAATCCTGGGTCACCTCGGGCGGCGACAGCGGCCCAAGCAACCGCATTACGCTGCTGCGCGACACCGATGGCGATGGCAAGCCGGAGCTGACCAGCGTATTCCTCGACCACCTGAGCTCCCCCTTTGGCGTGGCGCTGGTGGGAAGCGATCTCTACGTCGCCAATACCGACTCCATCGTCCGCTATCCCTACAACACCGGTGACACAAAGATCACCGTGCCCGGAACGCCGCTAACCGCCCTGCCCGGCGGCCCGATCGACCACCATTGGACGAAGAGTCTGGTGGCAAGCCCCGACGGCTCGCTGCTCTATGTCGGCATCGGCTCGAACAGCAACGTCGCCGAAAACGGCATCGAGGCGGAGAAGAACCGCGCCGCCATCTGGCAGGTAGACAGGGCCACCGGCCGGTCGCGCATTTTCGCCAGCGGTTTGCGCAATCCAAACGGCCTGAGCTGGGAGCCGCAGACCGGGGCGCTCTGGGCAGTGATCAATGAGCGCGACGAGCTCGGCCCCAATCTCGTGCCGGATTATCTGACCTCGGTAAAGGATGGCGGCTTCTACGGATGGCCATACAGCTATTACGGCCAGCATCTCGATCCCCGCGTCATGCCCCAACGTCCGGACCTGGTCGCAAAAGCGATCGTTCCGGATTATGCACTGAGTTCCCACGTCGCCCCTCTGGGACTGGCCTTCTATACGGCAACCAGCCTTCCCGAGGCATATCGCGGCGGCGCCTTCGTTGGCGAGCATGGCAGCTGGAACCGCACGCGCTTCAATGGCTACAAGGTAGTGTTCGTACCATTCAGCGGCGGCCGTCCGAGCGGCGTCGCTACCGACGTGGTGACTGACTTCCTGGACAAGGACAACAAGGCGCGCGGCCGGCCTGTCGGCCTGGCTGTCGACAAAACCGGGGCCCTGCTCATCGCCGACGACGTCGGCAACACAGTTTGGCGGGTGACATCTGCCGGCCAATAAAGTGGCTCCACTCCCTTCGTCGAGCGTCGAGCAGGTGAACGGACACTGGTCGAAGCAATCGTGCTGACGTGCTTCGTCATGCTGCTGTTCCTGCAGAACCTGCGCGCGACGATCCCCGACGATCGCCGTTCCGGTGACTCTGCCGGGCACATTCGGCGTGCCCAGCCCTTGCCGGTTACTCGACGCTGACGATGTTTGCCACGCGCTGCCGCTGATCACCGCCGAACCGAAGGACCGCCAGCGCCGAAATGGTATTTTTGCCCTTCCCACAGCCGGCTCTAGAATTTTCATCGCAAATCAAGTTATGATGCACTTGGTATTTCCCGGGACGGCTTGCGCCGCTTGGAATACCGGGAGGAACCGGGACATGGCCGTTGCGCTTGTACTCGTTCTGATAGTCGTGGGCTCGGTGTTGTTCCACTTCCTGAGCCCATGGTGGTGGACGCCGATTGCCTCGAACTGGGACTATATCGACAACACCATCATCATAACTTTCTGGATCACCGGTGTCGTCTTCGCCGCCGTGGTTCTTTTCATGGCCTATTGCGTCTTCCGCTTCCGTCATCGGGAAGGCAATCAGGCGGCATATGAACCTGAGAACAGGCGGCTCGAATCCTGGCTGACGGTCGTCACCGCGGTTGGCGTCACCGCTTTGCTCGTTCCAGGCCTGTTCGTCTGGAGCCGGTTCGTTAACGTTCCAAGCGACGCAACCGAGATCGAAGTTGTCGGCCAGCAGTGGCAATGGAGTTTCCGCCTCCCCGGCAAGGACGGCAAGCTCGGCACATCCGACACTCGCGACGTCAACGCTGAAAATCCACTCGGCGTCATCGCCACCGATGCCAACGGCCAGGACGATGTCGTAGTGGAAGCGGCCGACCTGCACCTCCCAGTAGGCAAACCGGTCAAGATGCTGCTCCGCTCGATCGATGTGCTGCACGATTTCTACGTGCCGGAATTCCGCGCCAAGATGGACATGATCCCGGGCTCGGTCACCTATTTCTGGTTCACTCCGACCAAGACGGGGACCTTCCAGGTCCTGTGTGCCGAACTCTGCGGCCAGGGACATCCGATGATGCATGGCGTGGTCATGGTCGATACTCAGGAAGACTATCTGGCGTGGCTTGGCCAGCAGCAGACTTTTGCGCAGCTGTCCGCCCCCCAGCAGATGGGCTCGGCAGAGTAGGAAACCGGAACGACGGCGCGCCGTCGGGATTGAAATTAGTGTGGCAAGCCCGAACTGTCGGGCTGGCCGAAAAGGGCACGGAGGTGTTCCTATGGTCGATATCACACCTGCAGATGCGGTACCGCCGGCCGAAGTCGCGGAAATGGAACTCTACCATCCGCACAGCTGGTGGACGAAATACGTTTTCTCGCAGGACGCCAAGGTCATCGCCATCCAGTATTCGGCGACGGCGACAGCGATCGGCATGGTCGCGCTGGTGCTATCCTGGCTGATGCGGCTGCAACTCGGCTTCCCCGGCACATTCGACTTCATCACCCCGGAAGCCTACTACCAGTTCATCACCATGCACGGCATGATCATGGTGATCTACCTGCTCACGGCACTCTTCCTGGGCGGCTTCGGCAACTATCTGATCCCGTTGATGGTTGGTGCTCGCGACATGGTCTTTCCTTATGTCAACATGCTGAGCTACTGGATCTATCTGCTCGCCGTGCTGGTCCTGGTGTCGAGCTTCTTTGCGCCCGGCGGACCGACGGGTGCCGGCTGGACGCTCTATCCGCCGCAGGCGATCATGACCGGTACGCCAGGCGGCCAGGACTGGGGCATCATCCTGATGCTTGTCTCGCTGATCCTGTTCATCGTCGGCTTTACCATGGGCGGCTTGAACTATGTCGTGACGGTGCTGCAGGGGCGCACGCGCGGCATGACGCTGATGCGCCTTCCGCTTACTGTCTGGGGTATTTTCACCGCCACCGTCATGGCGCTGCTCGCCTTCCCGGCGCTGTTCGTCGCCTGCGTGATGATGCTGCTCGACCGGGCGCTCGGCACCAGCTTCTTCATGCCGGCGATCGTCGAGATGGGCGAACAGTTGCAGCACGGCGGCGGCAGCCCGATCCTGTTCCAGCATCTGTTCTGGTTCTTCGGCCATCCGGAGGTCTACATCGTGGCGCTTCCGGCCTTCGGCATCGTATCCGACCTGATCAGCACCCACGCGCGCAAGAACATCTTCGGCTACCGCATGATGGTCTGGGCCATCGTCGGCATCGGCGCGCTGAGCTTCGTGGTCTGGGCGCACCACATGTATGTCAGTGGCATGCATCCCTATTTCGGCTTTTTCTTCGCCACAACGACATTGATCATCGCCGTCCCAACAGCCATCAAGGTCTACAATTGGGTGCTGACGCTGTGGCGCGGCGACATCCACCTCACCATACCGATGCTTTTTGCCTTGGCCTTCATCGTCACCTTCGTCAATGGCGGGTTGACTGGGCTATTTCTTGGCAATGTCGTCGTCGACGTTCCGCTGTCGGACACGATGTTCGTCGTCGCCCATTTCCATATGGTCATGGGGGTTGCCCCGATCATCGTAATCTTCGGCGCGATCTATCACTGGTATCCGAAGGTCACCGGCCGGATGCTGAACGAGACACTGGGCCGGTTCCATTTCTGGGTCACCTTCCTCGGCGCCTATCTGATCTTCTTTCCCATGCACTATCTCGGCTTGATGGGCGTGCCGCGGCGGTACAACGAATTGACCGACATGACGATCATGACGGAATCGGCCCACCACCTGAACTCGTTTATCAGCATCATGGCTTTTATAGTCGGTTTTGCTCAGATTGTGTTTCTGTTCAATCTCATCTGGAGCATCCGCCATGGCCGTGAGGCTGGCGGCAATCCGTGGCGGGCAACGACGCTCGAGTGGCAGACGCCCGAAACACCGCCCGCCCACGGCAATTTCGGCAAGGATCTGCCGATCGTCTATCGCTGGGCCTATGACTACAGCGTACCGGGAGCCAAGGAGGACTTCATACCGCAAAACGTTCCGGGCTCCTTCGCGCCCTCCAGGGAGCCGGCATGAGCGTAATCCTGGTCTTCCTGCTCGTGATCGCCGGTATTGCCGGGTGGTGGCTTTCCCATCAGCGGCTAATGACGAAGCCGTGGCTCGAGCAAGGTATGATCGGGGATTTTGTCGCTCTGGACCGATCGGCGCTGCCGACCGCAAAGATCGGTCTCGGCGTCTTCCTTGCCGTCGTCGGCTGCCTGTTCGCGCTGTTCACCAGTGCTTATTTCATGCGCATGGCGCTGTCGGATTGGCGGCCGCTGCCCATCCCGCCCCTGCTCTGGCTTAACACCGGCGTACTGGTCTTGAGCAGCATTGCGATACAGTGCGCTTCGCTCGCAGCGCGCAAGGGTCAAGTGGACATGGTCAGGCTTGGCCTCGCCACCGCTGGACTCACGGCGCTCGTCTTCCTGATTGGACAGCTTGTGGCATGGCGGGAACTGAGTGCGGACGGCTATTTTCTGGCATCCAATCCGGCCAACAGCTTCTTCTACCTGCTAACGGGAATGCATGGCCTGCATATACTGGGAGGACTGGTCGGGCTGGGCAGAACGAGCGTCGGCGCCTGGAACGGAGCGCAGCCGCAGCGGCTTCGCCTCAGTGTCGAGCTGTGCGCCATGTACTGGCATTTCCTGCTTTTCATCTGGCTCGCCATCTTTGCGCTTCTGGCCGGCTGGGCTTCGACTTTAATCGACATTTGCCGAGGGTTGCTGACCTAGGAGGAATGGGCGGATGGCAGAGACGACACTGGCCCACATCGGCCGAACAGAGCTGCGGCCCGCAGGCTTGCAAGGCATCGCCGCCGACTGGTCCTCGGATCAGCGGGCGTTCAAAAACGTGTCCTGGGGCAAGGCCATGATGTGGATCTTCCTGCTCAGCGACACGTTCATCTTCGGCTGCTTCCTGCTCTCCTACATGACCGCGCGTATCTCAACACGCGTGCCGTGGCCCAATCCGAGCGAGGTCTTCGCCCTGCGCATCGGCGGCTCCGACATTCCACTGATCCTTATCGCCATCATGACCTTCGTGCTGATCTCGAGCAGCGGAACGATGGCCATGGCGGTCAATTTCGGCTACCGCCGCGACCGCCGCAAGACGGCAGTGCTGATGCTCTTGACCGCAGCACTCGGCGCGACCTTCGTCGGCATGCAGGCCTTCGAATGGACCAAGCTGATTACCGAGGGCGTGCGGCCTTGGGGCAATCCCTGGGGCGCTGCCCAGTTCGGCGCATCCTTTTTCATGATTACCGGCTTTCACGGCACGCACGTGACGATCGGGGTGATCTTCCTGATCATCGTGGCGCGAAAGGTCTGGCGCGGAGACTACGACGTCGGACGGCCCGGCTTCTTCACCAGCCGGAGGGGCCGCTACGAGAACGTCGAAATCATGGGGCTTTACTGGCATTTCGTCGACCTGGTCTGGGTGTTCATTTTCGCATTTTTCTATCTTTGGTGAGAGGCAGGACATGGCTGAAGCAACCGCAAACGGCCTGGGACAGCATGCGCTGGACAGCGCCCGTACCCATGATGCGACGACGACCGGGTTTACCCCGGCGGAGGTTCATCAGGAGCACCCGATCAAGCTCTATCTGGTGGTCTGGGCCTGGTTGTTCATCCTCAGCACCTGCTCCTATCTGGTCGACTATTTCGGTCTCCACGGCTATCTCAGATGGTCGCTGATCCTGATCTTCATGATCCTCAAGGCAGGGCTGATCGTCGCCATCTTCATGCACATGGCCTGGGAACGGCTGGCGCTGACATATGCAATCATCCTGCCGCCGGTGCTGGTGCTGGTGTTCGTGACGATGATGGTCTTCGAAGCGGACTACACGCTTCTCACCCGAATGGCGTTTTTCGGGGCCGGGCCCTGACATGCAATCCGGATCCAGGCGGTCCGGTCCTGGAGCCTTCGCCTTGAAACAATCCACGGCTGGTCCATTTCTGTTGGTATCGGAAACGACAGGCAATGCCGGCGTTTCCACATGCGTCGCGAACACCAGCAAGGGGCGCCCAAGATGACCATCGCAAACAGACTGAAGGACTTCATCGACAGAAAAGGAATTTCCTACGACACCGTCGAGCATCACCGCACGGCGACAAGCAGACAATCCGCCATTGCGGCACATGTGCCTGGCAGCATAATGGCCAAATCGGTGGTCGTTCACCACGACCGTGGCTACGCGCTCGCCGTGGTTCCAAGCACGCACAGGATAGAACTCGCGACATTGCAGGATGTCATGGACAAGCCTCTTGGACTTGCCTCCGAAGACGAGGTGGTCTCGTTGTTCGGCGATTGCGATGTCGGCGCTGTGCCGCCGATCGGCGCTGCCTATGATGTGCCAGTGGTCCTCGATGAAAGCCTCGGCGACGCTCCCGAAGTCTATTTCGAGGGCGGTGACCATAGGACGCTGGTGCATGTGAGCGGCAAGGATTTCCGCGACCTGACAAAGGACGCGCGCCAGGCCCGTTTCAGCCACCCGGCCTATTGAAAGCTCTGCCCCACCCTGCCCGCACCGGCACTTTCACCGGTGCGCGCAGGGCAGGTTTTTTTCAGCTCACGGTCTGGTGGCCGGCGGCGATTCCACAACTTTCCGATAGACATGCCAGGTCGCATGACCAAGGATCGGCAGCACGACTGCCAACCCGGCGAACACTGGCAGCGAGCCGACGATCAGGGCGACGGCGACGATAAGGCCCCACACGGCCATCACGATCGGGTTGGCCAGGACAACGCGCACCGAGGTGTGGATGGCTTCGTAGGCGCCGACATCGCGGTCGAGCAACAACGGGAATGCGACGACCGTGGTGCACAACACAACCGCGGCGAACACGAAGCCGATGGCGTGACCCAGGATGATGAGCGTCCAGCCGCGTCCCGTGGCGAATATTTCACTGATGAAGCTGGACAGCGATTGCGGCGGCGCCGGGCCGAACAGGGTCTGGTAGAATATCTGGGCCGTCAAAAGCCAGGCGATAAAGATCGCAAGCAGCATGACGCCGACCGCTGCAATAGCCGGCAGTGCCGGAGAACTCCTGACTTCAAAGGCGTGCCTCCACGAGGCGTCGAGCCCGGCTTCCCGTCGCCGGCTGATCTCATAGAGGCCGATCGCCGCGAACGGACCAATCAGTGCAAAGCCGGATACAAGCGGAAACAGCAATGGCAGCGTGTTGTTACCTGATGTCCAGACAGCAAGCACGACTCCCGCAATCGGATAGATCAGGCAGAGAAAAACGATGTGCGACGGTTTGACCATGAAATCATCGACGCCACGCCTGAGCGCATCAAAAAGATCGGAGACACCGATTTTTCGAATTCTGGTGTGTTCCAGCGTCTCGCTGGCGCCTGCTATCACGTGAAAGCTTGCCATGACCATTCCTCCAGACCAGGTCCGGTAAGGTCGCGTTTTACGGTGCTGCCGTTCTGCATGATTGGCCCACGCAAACCGCGACCTGCACCATGATCAATATACTCTCATGCGGGGGACTTGTCGCGCTTTGTAGGAAGGCCCGGGAGTAGGAGCTCCCGGGTAGCCTGACTAGCTACGGACGCCGTTCTTCGATATGCTCTTCTAGTCGAAGGTGAAGGTCATGGACGGAAGGACAGTTCTCATACTCGGCCTTGGCGTCATTATTCTGCTGTTGCTGGGATTTTGTGCTCTGCCAACGTGATGTTTTGAGCCGGGGTCAATAGTCGGCTGAAGCGATCACTCGCATTACAATGGTGTCGGCAAGCAACGCCGCAAATATTGCGAAAAGATAGACAATCGAATACGCAAACAGTGCCTTTGCCGGCTTCATCTCCTTGTCGGCGACGAGAACCTTCCAGGCCTGCCAAATGAAACCTGCACCCAACGCGGCTGAAGCAGTGCCGTAATATCCGCTCGCGAAGCCGAAGCCCCAAGGAAGCACGCCGATTGGCGCCAAGAGCAGCGAATAGGCGAAGATTTGTTTTCTGGTCGAGTGCTGGCCGGCCACATTCGGCATCATCGGGACCCCCGCCGCGGCATAGTCACCGACCTTGAAAAGGGCCAGCGCCCAGAAATGAGGCGGCGTCCAGAGGAAAATGATCAGAAACAGGATGAGACTTTCAATGCCGATTGCGCCGGTTGCAGCAGCCCACCCGATCACCGGAGGAAGGGCGCCTGCCGCGCCGCCTATGACGATATTCTGTGGCGTCGAGCGCTTCAGCCACATCGTGTAGATAACGACATAGAAAAAGATGGTGAACGCCAACAACGATGCGGCGAGCCACCCCACCAGCACGCCGAGCGTCATGACCGACAGTGCGGAAAGCACCAGACCGAAGCTGAGAGCTTCGCCAGGCGTGACGCGACCGGACGGAATTGGTCGCTTGGACGTGCGAGACATCAAGGCGTCTATGTCTGCGTCGTACCACATATTGAGCGCGCCGGCGGCTCCCGCTCCAACCGCGATTGCGCCGATGGCAATTACGGCGATAACTGGATTCATCACGCCGGGCGCCATCATCAGGCCGACGAAGGCAGTAAACACGGCAAGCGCCATGACGCGTGGCTTCAAAAGCGCAAAGAAATCACCCGCCGTCGCCTCCGAGAGGCGGATGCCGGTATCCTTGAGACGGCTTTCTTCAGTCGACATTCAGACGACCACCGATGGGAATGGCAGCCTAGCCGGCCAACGTCTTTTTTGCAACGAGCCGCCCTCCCCACCGACACTGCCGGCAGATTGCGGCCGAGGCTATTGCCTCGACCTGTTTGCTATACCAAGATCCGGCGGAAGAGCCGGGCTATTTGGAGAATTGCTTCAGATAAGCAATGACATTGGCGACGTCCTCGTCCTTCTTGAGGCCGGGGAATGCCATCTTGGTTCCTTTGACCATCGCCTTGGGATCGCGAAGGTAGGTCGTCAGCGTGGCCTCATCCCATTTGACGCCGGACTTGCCGGCCTCGGTCATGGCCTTGGAATAGCTGAACCCCGGATGCGTCCCGGCCGTTCGGCCGATAACGCCGTTCAAGGACGGACCGACCTTGTTCTGGTCCTTGTCTGCGATATGGCAGACCTTGCATTTGGCGAAGACCTTCTCACCCGCCGCGGCATCCTGTGCCCGCGAGGGGCCGGCAATGACGGTGGCGACGGACATGGTGATAAAAAACACAATGGCACGCATGGCATTTCCTCCCTGATCGCCAATTTGCCCTGGCTGACCTGCACAGGCCGACATTTAGTCCGCTGGCATGCGCTCTTGAATGGCAGAACGGATATCCACTGCCTGGGGTTGCGGCACCTACATACCACAGAACCCGGCCGGCAGGTAGAGTTCGGCCATGCGAAGGTTTAATGCGGACAATCTGCTCAAGGCAATTTGGTGTTGCAGCTGGCGGCGATCCGGCCGATCGCCTCTTCAACTCCGGTGAGGTCAAACTCGGCTTTGCCGCGCCCCGACAGCAGCCCGAACCGCCAGGACAGCAGCAGCCGGTCCGCGGAAATCAGTCGCCTGATGCCGTCGGCACCGTCGCGGACCAGCATTCTGCTGCGCGGGCCGACCGACCAGCTTTCGTTGAGCTTGCCGGATTGGCCAACAGTCACCGACATGGCGATGGTTCGGCTGGCGGAAACGGTGTCGCTCAGCTGCAGCCATTCGCTCCAACGCGGTTCGCCGGCTGTCCGGCAGGCGATCGTCAAAACCGGGCTGTAGCTCAATGCGCCGCCGCCGGTGATGAGCTTGTTGGTCGCGTAAAGCGAGGCGGTGACAAGGCCATCGCTGCTCTTGTCGAACCGCCAGTTGTCGAGAACCGTATCAGCCTGGGCAATGCCGCAGACCGACGCAAGCAGGAACGCCGCCGCCACGCTTCCGATACCGAAGAACTGTCTCAACGATGCCTCCAACAACCGCTGCGGTCAGCAACCCAGCGCAGATAATCATCAAAGCTTCATATCGCTACCTCGACCGCCAGATGCGCGAAATCCGTTGCGTCTGCGCCACAACGAAAAAGGCCGCCTCGAGAAGGCGGCCTTTCGGAATTCAGCAGGGACGTTATTCAGCGTCCTTGGCGGCCTTCTTCTTCGGCGCGGCCTTTTTCTTCGGCTCTTCAGCGTCGTCGTCGGCCTTCTTGGTGTCCGCTTTTTTCGCAGCCGCCTTCTTCGCCGGCTTGGCCTTGGTTGTCTCCGTATCCTCGTCGTCGGCCAGCAGCTCTTCCTTGCTGACCTTGACATCGGTGACCGAAATCTGGCCGAGCAGATGGTCAACCACCTTCTCTTCGAACATCGGCGCGCGCAACGTGTTCAGCGCTTCGGGATTATTGCGATAGAATTCGAAGGCTTCCTGCTGCTGGTTGGCCGGATAGCGACGCACCTGCTCGAACAGGCCGCGCTGCAATTCCTCGTCCGTCACGGTGACGCCGGCCTTCTCGCCGATTTCGGCGAGAACCAGGCCGAGACGCACGCGGCGCTCGGCAAGCCGCATGTATTCTGCACGCGCTTCTTCTTCCGTCGTCTCTTCGTCGGCAAAGGTGCGCCCAGCAGCTTCGAGGTCGCGGTTGACCTGGTTCCAGATGTTGTTGAACTCGGCCTCGACGAGCTTGGACGGCGCCTCGAACGAGTAAGCAGCGTCGAGCTGGTCGAGCAACTGCCGCTTGACTTTCTGGCGCGTTATCGAGCCGAACTGGTTCTCGATCTGACCGCGCACCACCTCGCGCAGGCGCTCCAGCGATTCAAGGCCGAGATTTTTGGCCATCTCGTCGTTGATCTCAAGCGCGCCGGGCTTCGACACTTCCTTGATCGTCACGTCAAAAGTGGCTTCCTTGCCGGCCAGATGCGCCGCCTGGTAGTTTTCCGGGAAGGTAACCGTGACCTGCTTCTCGTCGCCGGCCTTGCTGCCGACCAGCTGGTCCTCGAAGCCGGGGATGAATTCCTTCGAGCCGAGCACCAGCGGCTGATCGGTGCCCGCGCCGCCGCCGAAGGCTTCGCCGTCGATCTTGCCGACATAATCGATGGTCACGCGATCGCCCTCGGCGGCCTTGCCTGTCTTCGGCTCGTAAGTGCGGGCGGATTCAGCGACACGCTTGACCTGCTCGTCGATCTCTTCATCCGGCACGTCGAACACCTGGCGCGTCACCTTGATGTCGGAGAAATCCTTGATCTCGATCGGCGGAATGACCTCATAGTTCAGGCGGAACTCGAAATCGGCACCGCCTGCCAGGATCTTCTCGGCTTCCTTCTCGTCCTCGGTCATGATCACTTCGGGCTGCATGGCGGCCTTTTCGCCGCGCCCGGTGATGATCGAACGGGTCGAATCGTTGAGAATCTCGTTGACCACTTCGGCCATGAATGATTTGCCGTAGACCTTGCGCAGATGCTGCACCGGCACCTTGCCGGGGCGGAAGCCGTTGATGCGGACCTTGTTCCTGGCATCGGAGAGCCGCGCCATCAGCTTGGCTTCCATGTCACCGGCCGGCACGGTGATCTTGATCTCGCGCTTGAGACCGGAGTTGAGCGTTTCGGTGACCTGCATCATAAAACCTTTGTTTCCACCAATGAGGCCGTCAAACGGCCCCTGCCGTTTACAGCCTGCCGGTATGATCTTGCCGGGAATGGCTTTTGGTGCGGGACTTGGCGATCTGTCCGCTCAACGCGGCACAAATCCTCCAGAAATACGCTCCAAAATGTGAATAAGTCTTTGTTTTTCCTACTTCTTATCACATTCTGCAGAAGCGGATCGTCGCGTCCCGTCACATTCGACACGCCTTTTGTCACAGGCGCGGCCGATTTTCAACCATCTTTGCATTCCGGCCAATGATGCCGATGTGGGCTCTGACATTGACAGAATGATGGCTACATGGGATTGGCCGGGCAATGCGGATGTGGCGGAATTGGTAGACGCCCTGGATTTAGGTTCCAGTGCCGAAAGGCGTGGGGGTTCGAGTCCCTTCATCCGCACCATCCTTCGCTCTTCGAGCTTCGGGTGGCAGGCCACTCGAAGCTCCTCCAAAGCCTTGGCGAAGGAGGATCATTGCCAAGGCCGTAGCGCGATCTAGTAAAGCGGCTCCTCGAACAGTGTCTTGTCGCCGTCCACCAGCGCCTTGATCTGCGCGGTGCCGTTGGCCGCAATCGCCACCCGGATGCCGAACGGCCGCACCCGCATGTCGTTCTGGATCGCCATCCCCTCGCCTTCCGGCAGATAGAAGCGCTCGATGCCGTAATCCGGCGCGATCGTCGTTGCTCCCTGGCTGATATTCCAGCCCTCGGAGACGTGTCCGACGATATCGGCTTCATCGGATGCTGCCGGCGCCGGCGCTTGCCCGAACCAAGCCGCGGTCGGCCCCCAATAGCCGTCGGCGCCCTGCTTCAGCCTGACCACGATCGACGTTTCCTCGCTGGAAAGCTTGCCGGCCGGAATGTTGCCGATCAGCTTCACCGGTATGCGCGAAATATCGTAGCCGAGCAGAATGTAGTCACCGCGCAAGAGATCGCGCGGATCGATCGGCTCGACCCTGAGCAGGACCTGCTTGCCATCGCGCAGGATCGCCGCGCGTCCGGCGATGATCCAGCTCAGAAAGCCGATCTGGACGAGCGCCAGGACCAGCGCCGAGATGATCAGTCTTTTGCCGGTCATCATGCCGCCGCTCCTGTCATGTTCGAGGCGTTCATGCGCTTTTCTATGCGGATGATAATGAAAGCAAGAACGGCGAGAAGCACCGCCGCCGCAAGGAAGAAGCCTGCCGTGTCGAGCATTGATTGCAGCATCACCACATAGATGATGGCGAGTTCGAAGGCGAAGCCCGCATAGGCAACCCAGCGCAGTCCCCGGCTCTCGCGGCCGCCCAGCACGATCGCCGCGACGATGCCGGCCAGCGCAACAGCCGAGGCAATGGCGAAGCCGCTATTGTAGCTGCTTTCATCCGCCAGTTCGAATTGGATCATCGCCAGGCCGGTGAGAAAGCCGATCAGCGCGTGCAAGGGCAACCTGCCGCCGAGTTGCAAAACCCTCTCGACCGGCCCGGCAGCAAAGATCGCAGCGGTAAAAAGCAGCACCGATGCGGCAACGAGCGGGATGGCGACTTGCAGCGTGTCGTATTCCATGGCCAACAGCACGAGGTAGAAAAGGAGCGACAGGATGATCAGGTGGCGCGCCGCCTGGCTGCGCGTCCAGAACGAAACGGCGAACAGAATTAGCGCCATGACCACGAAGAGATGCGGAAATTCCGTGCGCCGGAAGTAGTCGAACCCTCTCAGGAACAGCCAGGCATCGGCGATGCCGACGGCAGCGACGGTCAGCGGGTTTGAGCGCAGCGCCACCGCCGCCAGCGCCGTGCCGGCGCCCCAGGTGATCAAGGCCGAGGCCTCGTCGCCCGACAAATGATACATCTGGCCGATCAGCGCGATCGATCCGCCGAACGCTGCTGCCGCGACGATCCACAGTGCTTCGCCGATCGCCGCATGGTCGCGCATCTTCAGCACCGCGCCGCCGACATAGCCGGCAAGGATAACGGCAAAAAGTGCCGCGACCCGCACCAGCCGCGGGATGACTTCCCAGTTGGCGGCGATAAAGATCAGGATAGCCGCGCCGAACAGCAGCGCCGCCATCATCGCCAGGATCGAGCCGAAACTCAGCGATTTGCGTTCGTTTGCCTCGACGTCGCGCGCCAGCGCATCGGCCGTCGGCGCGTCGATCAGGCCAGCCTGCTGCCATCGCGCGATATCCGACCTGACCCGTGACGAATAGCTCGCCATGCCCCTCCCCCTTTGCTTGGTCCTTTTAGCTCGTCCGGCCAAGCGTTTGACCTAACGGCATTTTCCGATCTGGGCGGAAAACCGGACGCGCGTTAATGCTGCATTGCACAATTTGCATTGCTGCCATGCACCAATAGCGCTTTTAAATCGATATAACCCCACCTATTTTCACGGTGCACACAAAGACGGAATGATCCGAAAGAAAGACGAAACGAGACTACCATGAACCTGATCCGCAACTATCGCAACTGGCGCCGCTATAGGGACACCGTGTCCGAGCTGAACCGCCTGAGCACCCGTGAACTGACCGACCTCGGCATCAGCCGCAGCGACATTCACTACGTCGCCCGCAAGGCGGTCTAATCCTTCGGGCCGCAAATGGTCCGAACCAGTTTTGAAAAGAGAACGACAATGAACCTGATCCGCAACTATCGTAACTGGCGCGTCTACCGCGAGACGGTTACCGAGCTGGGTCGCCTGTCGAATCGCCAGCTCAACGATCTCGGCATCGTCCGCGACGAGATCAAGATGGTCGCTCGCAGGGCGATCTAACAACAAGAATTTCGCCAGGGTCGACCTCCTCCCCGACCCTGACGGATACGGTCAGCCTTCACCTCCTCCCGAGGGTTGACCACAAAAACGGCGCCCGCCGGACCTCCTCCCCCGGCGGGCGCTGTTTCCAGGTTGTTTCTAAAAGGGTTTCGCGCCCTTCAAATGGCGAAAAGAATTTCGTTAAAGCCGACCTCCTCCCCGGCAATGACGAATACGGTCGATCTTCACCTCCTCCCGAGGATCGACCAACAAAACGACACCCGCCGGATCTCCTCCCTCGGCGGGTGTTGTTGTTTTGGGCGGTCTTTCCTAGGCAGCCCACTTGCGGTGCGATCCCTGGCAATTGCAATCCTCGCGCCAAGCGACTATTTCGGCGCTCATGGACAAGAACCCCATTCACGTTATCGGCGGCGGACTTGCCGGCTCGGAAGCCGCCTGGCAGGCGGCCGAAGCCGGCGTTCCCGTTGTCCTTCATGAAATGCGTCCCGTCCGCGGCACCGATGCGCACAAGACCGACGGGCTGGCCGAGCTCGTCTGTTCCAATTCCTTCCGCTCCGACGATGCGCAAACCAATGCCGTCGGCCTGCTGCACGCCGAAATGCGGCTGGCCGGTTCGCTGATCATGAGCGCCGGCGACGCGCATCAGGTGCCGGCCGGCGGTGCGCTGGCCGTCGACCGCGACGGATTTTCCGAAGCGGTGACCAGAAAGCTCGAAGCCCACCCGCTCATCACCATCCAGCGTGAGGAATTGCCCGGCCTGCCGCCGGCGGACTGGGACCAGGCGATCGTTGCCACCGGCCCGCTGACGGCGCCGTCGCTCGCCCAGTCGATTGCGGACGCAACCGGCGCCGACGCGCTCGCCTTTTTCGATGCCATCGCCCCGATCGTCCATTTCGACACGATCGACATGGATATCTGCTGGTTCCAGTCGCGCTACGACAAGGTCGGTCCCGGCGGCACCGGCAAGGACTACATCAACTGCCCGATGGACAAGGAGCAGTACCTTGCCTTCATCCAGGCGCTGGTCAACGGCCAGAAAACCGAATTCAAGCAGTGGGAAGGCACGCCCTATTTCGACGGCTGCCTGCCGATCGAGGTGATGGCCGAGCGCGGCGTCGAGACATTGCGCTACGGGCCGATGAAGCCGATGGGGCTGACCAATGCACACAATCCGTCTGTAAAGGCCTATGCCGTCGTCCAGCTTCGCCAGGACAACGCACTGGGCACGCTCTACAACATGGTCGGCTTCCAGACCAAGCTGAAGCATGCCGAGCAGGTGCGCATATTCCGCACCATCCCCGGGCTGGAAAACGCCGAATTTGCCCGCCTAGGCGGCCTGCACCGCAACACCTACATCAATTCGCCGACGCTGCTCGATGCGTCGCTGCAGTTGAAATCGCGGCCCGGCTTGCGTTTTGCCGGCCAGATCACCGGCTGCGAGGGCTATGTCGAGAGCGCCGCCATCGGCCTGCTTGCCGGACGTTTCGCGGCCGCCGAAAGGCTTGGCCATGCGCCGTCGCTGCCGCCCTTGACCACCGCCTTCGGCGCCTTGCTCAACCATATCACCGGTGGCCATATTGTCTCCGACGACGAGCCGGGAAAGCACTCCTTCCAGCCGATGAACGTCAATTTCGGCCTGTTCCCGCCGGTGGACGCGCCGAAGATCGAAGGCAAGCGGCTGCGCGGCAAGGACAAGACGGTCGCCAAGCGGCACGCCGTGACGTCGCGCGCGCTCGCCGACTGCCGCGAATGGCTGGGGCTGCCTTCCCAGGCCGAAGCGGCGGAGTAGCTCCCTGCTTGCGGATTGCGCGGCGCAGAAGTAGGATAACATCCTACTTTGTATCGCGAGGCCAAATTCCATGGAATCCGCTGAGAAACTGTCAATCACCGTAACGCCCGCCATGGCGCGTATGATCCGCGAAAAGGTTGAAGACGGCTCCTTCGGTTCGGCCAGCGAAGTCATCCGCGCAGCGCTTCGCGCCTTCCAGCGCGAGGAGGAAGAACATGCCGAGCGCATGGCCTCGATCAGGGCGCGTGTAAAGGCGTCGATCGAGGATACGAGGCCTGGCTATACCGGAGAAGAGGTGCGCGATCATCTCCGAGGACTGTTTGCTCGGTATTCAGGCCGCGCTGATGATTCAGCGGCTTGAGGTCGACTACCGTGAAACCGCCAGAAACGATTTGGCTGACATTTTCAAGCACATCATCGAGGCCGGCGGAAATCCGGACATAGCGCTGAAATTCGTGCTTCGAATCGAAGATCGCTGCCGAAGCATCGGCAATGCACCGCGTGGCGGCCGGCCGCGCGATGACATTGCACCAGGGTTGCGAACGGTGCCGTTCGAGCACTCGGCTATTATCGCCTATGTTGTCAGCGACGATCTTGTTCGCATCGTCAACATCTTCTACGGCGGTCGCGATTATGAGACGCTGATGCGCGATGGCGGATCGAGTAATCCATCGTGATGAAAAACTACTCGGCCGGGGCAATGCTCGCCGCCTGCAGTCCAGGCTTGGCGGCCTCCCCGGACTTCCTCATTGGTCATCAGCATTCATGCGGCCGGCCAGCCTCGCGTCGCTCGCCGGAACAAAAGCCAATGCCGGCGCAGGATGGAGAGCCGAGCCATATCCTTGAGAGGCGGGCGGCGGGCAGTCTCCATCTTGTCGAGATAGGCGCCCGACAGAGCCAGCGGCAGAAAGGCCGGGCGCAATGAAACCGGTAAAGCGGACGCTCCCCACTCGAAGGCGGAAAGATGCTCCCGTGCCAGAGCGATCATCGCGGCAACGGCGCGTTCCGCGCCCGGCCCGCCGTTGCCCGTAACGAATTCTTGCGGCGAGGATCCCGCCGCCGCCAAAATATCGGCCGGGACAAAGCACTGTCCCCGCTTGCGATGCAGCGGCAGCAGAAGCAGGAGACCGGTCATCGCCTGCGCACAACCTGCCCTGCCGGCAAGTTCGGCAAAGCGTGGTGCTTCGACCGGATCGAGCACGATCGCCGCAAGCTGGATGAGCGCGGCGGCAGTCTCGCCGCAATAGCCTTCGAGGTCGGTGCGCGACGGCATCGGGTCGTCATAGAGATCGAAGATGCGCGCTTCGAGCATATTGTCGAAAGCGGCCTTGGGCAGGCGGTGAGCGGAAATAGTCGCCCTCAGCGCGTCCGCCACGGGATGGCCGACCTTAGTCGGATCCTCTTCGGCGGCGATGACGTCTCGCCACCATTGCAGCCGCACCTCGCCCGGCAGCGCTTCGCGGATGCGATCGCGTATGCCGGCAATTTCGGTGTTGAAGGCATAGAGCGAAAACAGCGCGTCCCGCTTGTCTTCGGGCGCGTAGAGCGCGGTCAGATAGCGGTCATGATCGGCGGCGCGCACCGTCTCCATGGCGACTTTGGTGTTTTCGGCCACGTCAGTCGACGGCGATGAGTGCTGCGGCCACGGCGCGGTTTTCCGCCAGCAGCACATTGTAGGTCCGCACAGCCGCCCCGGTCGA
The DNA here is from genome assembly GCF_040321165.1 of Mesorhizobium sp. M0500. Classification (NCBI taxonomy): domain Bacteria; kingdom Pseudomonadati; phylum Pseudomonadota; class Alphaproteobacteria; order Hyphomicrobiales; family Phyllobacteriaceae; genus Mesorhizobium; species Mesorhizobium sp. M0500. Next base: position 94,135 of record NZ_JAMYRB010000012.1, on the reverse strand, counting down.
CATCGGATCGGCGGAAATGCCGGCGTCCTTCAGCGCGGCACGCAGCGCGGTCGGCAACGGCCTCAGATCCTTGCCGCTGCCGACCAGCAGGATCTCGACCTTGGCGGCCTCGTCAAACAGCTTGGTGAAATCCGCCGCCGTCAGCGCCAGCGGATCGGCCGGTTCCCAGCCATAGATGCCCGAAGGCAGGCACAGCAACGAGCCGCGATGCGACATATCGGCAAAGCGGAAGCCGCCATTGCCGTAAGCTTCGATCGGCGCGCGGCCGGGGAAATGCGCCTCGCGGATGACGATGCCTTTGGCCACTAGTGGTCCGATTCTAACTGGCGCGGCAAGCCGTGCGGCAGGCCGTCAGGTGGCTATGGCTTTGCCGCCGCCCACCGGCTTTTCCTCGTCCGACGCTGTGGCCTGCGGCCGCAACTTGAACAGGATAAGCAGCGGCGCGGCGATAAAGATCGACGAATAGGTGCCGAACACGACGCCGAACAGCATCGCCATGGTGAACGAGCGGATCACCTCGCCGCCGAACAGCACCAGCGCCAGCAGCGCCAGGATCGTCGTCACCGAGGTCAGCGTCGTCCTCGACAGCGTCTCGTTGATGGCGTTGTTCAGCAGTTGCGGCAGCGGCATTCGCTTATATTTTCGCAGATCCTCGCGAACGCGGTCATAGACGACGATCGTATCGTTGAGCGAATAACCGATGATGGTGAGAATCGCCGCCAGCGACGACTGGTTGAATTCGAGGCCGGTGATGACGAAGAAGCCGATCGTCATGACCACGTCGTGAACGGTCGCAACGATGGCGCCGACCGCGAACTGCCATTCGAAGCGGAACCAGACATAGATCAGGATGCCGAGCAGCGCGACCAGCATGGCAATGGTGCCTTGCTTGGCAAGCTCGCCTGAGACCGTTGGCCCGACCACTTCGACGCGGCGGAAATCATACTGGTCCTGCAGCTCGCCGCGCACCTTGTCGATGACGGTCTGCTCGGCGTTCTCGCCGCCCTCCTGCGTACCGACGCGGATCAACACGTCGTTCGGCTCGCCGAACTGCTGAACCTGCACCTCGCCGATATTAAGTTCCGTCAGCCTGCCGCGGATGTCGGCCAGATCGGCATTGCCGGCCTTGGACTGCACCTCGATCAGTGAGCCGCCCTTGAAATCGATGCCGTAATTGATGTCGATGGTCATGAAGCCGATGACCGACAGCACCGAAAGCACGCTGGACAGTGTGAACGTCCAGCGGCGGATGCCCATGAACGGAATTTTCGTTCCCGGCGGAATGAAGGTCACCGGCGCGCGCGGCAACTCCTTCGGACGGGCCCGGCGAAGCCAGATCGACACCAGCAGGCGGGTGAAGGTGAAGGCGGTGAAGACCGTGGTCAGGATGCCGATGGCATAGGTGACGGCAAAGCCCTTCACCGGCCCGGTTCCGAGCCAGAACAGCACCACGGTTGCGATCAGCGAGGTCACGTTGGAATCGACGATGGTCGCCAGCGCCTTGCTGAAACCGGTATCGATCGCCTGAATGACCGAGCGGCCGGCACGTCGCTCCTCGCGGATGCGTTCATAGATGAGGACGTTCGAATCGACCGCCATGCCGATGGTCAGCACGATACCGGCGATACCAGGTAGGGTCAGCGTCGCTCCAAGCAGCGACAGCAGCCCGACGATCATCGCAACATGCACCGCCAGCGCGATATTGGCGAGGAAGCCGAGGAAACCGTAGGCGACGAACATGAACGCCACCACCAGGATTGACCCGATGATACCCGCGACCTTGCCGGCATGGATGGAATCCTGGCCGAGACCAGGCCCCACGGTGCGCTCCTCGATCACAGTCAGCGTCGCCGGCAAAGCGCCGGCACGCAGCAGCACGGCGAGGTCGTTGGCGCTCTCGGCAGTAAAATTGCCCGAGATTTGGCCGCTGCCGCCAAGGATCGGTTCGCGGATCTGCGGCGCCGAAATCACCTGATTGTCGAGGATGATGGCGAACAGCTTGCCGACATTCTGCGATGTCGCCTGGCCGAACCGCGTCGCTCCCCTGGAATTGAAGGTGAACGAAACCACCGGCTCGTTGGTCTGGGAGTTATAGGTCGCACTCGCTTTGTCGAGGTCTTCACCCGAGACGATGACGCGGTTCTCGATCAGATAGGGAACGGGCGGATCGTCCTGCGAATAGAGCACCGAGGACCCCGCCGGCGGGCGGCCCTTGAGCGCATCCTGCACCGGCATCGACTGGTCGACCATCTGGAAGGTCAGCTTGGCGGTCTGGCCGAGGATCTCCTTCAGCCGCTGCGGATCCTGCAGGCCCGGCACCTGGACCAGAACGCGATCGTCGCCCTGCCTTTGCACGATCGGCTCGGTGGTGCCGAGCTCGTTGACGCGGCGACCGACGACCTCGATCGACTGCGTCAGCGCCGCCGAGGTGCGGTATTTGATGCCGGCATCGGTGACGGTGAACTTCAGCAGGCCGGGCTGGGATTCATCCAGCGTCATCTCCCGGATGGAGCCGCCGCTGAACAGGCCAGCTTGCACCGGATCGGTTAATGTCTTCAACGCATTCTTGGCGGCATCGACCTGATTGGCATCGGTGATGCGGACCTGAACGCTGCGGCCCGATCCGGAAAGGCCGGTATAGCCGACCTTGGCATTGCGCAGCAGCGTTCGAATTTCGTCGCGCGTCGTCTCCAGCTGGTCCTTGATCAGATCGTTCGGATCCATCCTGAGCAGGATGTGCGAGCCGCCCTGCAGGTCGAGGCCGAGCGTCATCTGCCGCTTCGGCACCCAGTCGGGCAGCTTGGCCAGCGTGCTGGCGGAAAAAAGGTTGGGCGCAGCGAGGACCACTGTGGCGGCCACGGCCAGCCAGATCAGGATCATCTTGAAGCGCGAAAAATAGAGCATATGGCGTCGTCCGTCAGGGCGTACTGGCGGATCGTTCCGCCGACAATTCGGTTATTTCTTGGCGTTCTGGTTCGCCACCGGCTCGCCCTTAACCTGCACATCGTCAATTGTCGAGCGCGGTGCAGTCAATTTGGCGCCGCCGCCGGGATCGGTTCCGACGTAATTGGCTGATCTCCTGCCCTATTCTAATTCTGCCCGCCGCCAGGCGCTATAGTGCGTTCTTCAACTATTTTCAGTCTTGCCGGCAACGGACCAGAACGCAAAAGCAGGGCAAGTTCTTTGGCGCTCTCATTGGTGAAGTTGCCTGATATCTGGCCGGAGCCGCCAAGGATCGGCTCGCGGATAACTGGCGCCGAAAGCACCTGACTGTCGAGGATCATTGCAAACTGCTTGCCGACATTCTGTGAGGTCGCTTGAGCAAAACGCGTTGTACCCTTGGAATCGAAATTGAACGATACAACCGGCTCATTCATGGCCGAATTGTAGGTCGCCCGGGCATCGACGATGTTGTCACCGGAAACAATCACACGATCTTCGACCAGATAGGGAATCGGCGGATCGTCCTGCGAATAGAGCACCGAAGAGCCTCGCGGCGCCCGGTTGTTGAGCGCATCCTGCACAGGCCACGACGTATCGACCATTTGAAATGTCAACTTGCCAGTCCGTCCGAGAATGTCCTTGAACCGGACTGGGGTCCGCAAGCCGGGCACCCGAACCAGTATTTGGTCATCGCCTTGCTGCTGCACGATCGGTTCGAAAGCGCCACTCTCGCTAACCCGGAGTTTGACGACTTCCATCGACGGCACCAGCGCCATCAATGTCCGAAGCCTGACGCCAGCATCCGTTATTGTGAGGCTGAGCAATCCGGGTTCCGGCTCATCAAGCGCGATCTCCTCGACTGGGTTCGTCCCGGCAACCGGATCGGTGAATATTTTCAGGGCTGTTTTGGCGGCATCGATCTGAGCCGGATCCGAAATGCGGACCTTGACCTCGCGACCCCATCCAGCAAGGCCCGTATAGCCGATCCTGGCATCGCGCAGCAGCGAGCGAACGTCATTGCGCACCGTCTCCAGCCGGTTCTTGATCAGATCCTCCTTATCCACCTCAAGCAGAATCTGCCAACCACCTTGCCGGTCGAAACTCGCCTGCCGCTTCGGCAGCCAGGCAAGAAGGTCGACGAGCGTACCGTCCGGCTTCATAGCGCGCGCGCCAAGCATCACGCCCAAGACCACCATGCCGGCAACAGCCAGCCAGATAAGAATCTTGGTAAGGCGCGAAAACCACATATGGCGTTGCCCGTTGCGGATCGTGCCGCCCGAAGACCCGGTTATCTCCTGAGCTTTATTTCTTGGCGTTCTGGTTCGCCACCGGCTCGCCCTTGACGCGCACGTCGGCGATCGTCGAGCGCAGCGCCGTCACCTTGGTGCCGCCGCCAAGGTCGACCTCGAGCTCGTTATCGTCGATCACCTTGGTCACCTTGCCGACCAAGCCGCCGCCGGTGACAACGGTATCGCCGCGACGAACCGCCGCCAGCATCTCGCCGCGCTTCTTTAGCTGCGTGCGCTGCGGCCGGATGATCAGAAAATACATGATCACGAAAATCAGAGCAAACGGCACGATCTGGATAAACATTGCGGACGAGTCCCCGCCGATGCCTTGGGCGTATGCCGGTGTCACGAACATCGAGGTACTCCTGAATTTTAAAAACAGCCGCCAAACCGTTCTGGGAATTTGACGGCCCCGCCAAATTTGGCCGGAATATAGTCGGTAACGTTGCCAATGCAACTGCGCGGCCGGGCAAATCGGCTGCTTTTCCGGCCTGGTGAGCCGTGTTAGAGGGTGATCCCCAAAAGCGACGCTCGGTTTCCGCAAAAGATCATGCCCGAACAAATGCTTGGGACGAGTTTCGAAACCGCTGAAATCAGGTAGGTTGGCCTGCCGCACCATCCTGAAAGCGAAACAAAAAAGACAAGAGATGACCGACAGTACCATCGATATCCTGAGCCAGAAGCTCGACCGCCTGATCGAGGCGGTCGCCCGCCTCGCCCCGCCGCCGGTGCCGCAAACCGACCTCGGCGAGGCCGATTGCTTCGTCTGGCAGGCCGATCCCGGCTATCTGGAGCCGGTGCGCAAGGTCAACCGCGTCGACATCGGCCTGATCCGCGGCGTCGACCGCGTCCGCGACATATTGGTCGACAACACCGAGCGCTTCGCCTCAGGCTATGCTGCCAACAACGTGCTGTTGTGGGGCGCGCGCGGCATGGGCAAATCGTCGCTGGTCAAGGCGGTGCACGCCGCGGTCAACGCTTCGGCCAAGCTCGACCTGCCGCTCAAGCTTATCGAGATCCATCGCGAAGACATCGACACGCTGCCGAAGCTGATGGGACTGCTGAAGGCGGCACCCTTCCGCTTCATCCTGTTTTGCGACGACCTGTCATTCGACCACGACGACACGTCCTATAAATCGCTGAAGGCAGCTCTTGAAGGCGGCGTCGAGGGCCGCCCGGCCAACGTCATCTTCTACGCCACCTCGAACCGGCGGCATCTGTTGCCGCGCGACATGATCGACAATGAGCGCTCGACGGCGATCAATCCGTCCGAAGCGGTCGAGGAAAAGGTTTCGCTGTCGGACCGTTTCGGCCTGTGGCTTGGCTTCCACAAATGTTCGCAGGACGAATATCTCGACATGATCGACGGCTATGTCCGCCATCACGATCTCGCCATCGATCCCGAGACGCTGCGCGCCGAGGCGCTGGAATGGGCGACGACGCGCGGCAGCCGTTCGGGCCGCGTCGCCTGGCAGTTCACCCAGGATCTGGCAGGCCGGCTCGGCAAATCGCTGAAGGATTAGCCGCTCAAGGACTAACAGCAGAGGAAGCCCGCACCTTGCGGAGCGGACTTCCTCGGCGGGCTGAAGGTCAAGTGGCCCGCAAATCGCTTCCGTCTTCTATTCGAGATAGGTCGAAGGATCGACCGGCGCCGAGTTCTTGCGCACTTCGAAATGCAGTTTCGGCGAGTCGGTGGTGCCGCTCATGCCGGACAGGGCGATTTCCTGGCCGCGCTTGACCTTCTGGCCGCGCTGCACCTCGATCGAGCTGGCGTGGCCGTAGACGGTGACCAGACCGTTTTCGTGCCGCACCAGCACCGTGTTGCCGAATTCCTTGAGGCCGTCACCGGCATAGATGACGACGCCGTTCTCAGCTGCCTTGACCGGCGTCCCCTCGGGCACGGCAATGTCGACGCCGTCCTTGCCGCCGCCGAAGCTTGAGATCACGCGGCCGCGCACCGGCCAGCGCATCTTGCCGATGCCGGTTGCGTCCGGCGCCACCGCATCGTCGTCCTCGGCCTGCTGGATGACTTTCGCGTCCTTCTTTGGCGGCGTGTAGGAGGCGAGCGTCTGCGTCGGCGTGGCCTTGGCAGGCGGCTGGGTGGTGGCCGTCGTCACCGGATCGACCTTTGCCGGCTTCGCACTGGCGACGACAGCGGTTCCGCCTGCCGGCACTTTCAGGGTCTGGCCGATCTTGAGCAGTCCATCCTGCATGCCGTTCGCCTGCTTCAACGCGACGATGCCGACGCCGGTCTTTCTGGCGATGGCCGACAGCGTATCGCCTTGCTGAACCGTGTAGGTGCCGCCGGCACCGGCTGGCTTGGCCGTCGCCGAAGCCACTTTGGGCGCGGTCTTTCCATCCTTCGGCTGGCTTGCGGCAGCCGAGGCGTCCACCTGCGCGGCAGACTTGCCTTCCCTGAGCTTCGGCTGCTGCGGCAGCACGGCCACCTTCTCCGGCGCGTCGGCCGGCTGGTCGTGCCTGGTGCCGTTCGCGGGCTTGGCGTCGGCGACTTTCGGCGTGGCGCCGTTGCTCGAATACGCATAGGCCGGGATGACGAGCTTCTGGCCGGTCTTCAGCCCCTTGGTCGCGCTCAGCCCGTTGACTTTCATGATGGCATCGGCCGGCACGCCGTAGCGCCGCGACAGGCCGGAAATGGTCTCGCCGTCCTTGACGACGATCTCGGCTGCATGCGGTGCGCCGGCGGCCGTCGCCATGCGCGGCGCGTCGGGCTCGGCGTTCTTGAACGGCCTTGCCGCCGGAGCGACGGTGCCGGTTGCCGTCCTGTCGACACGAGGAGCGGCAGGCGCCATCGCCGGCGCGGCAGCGGTACGCACCGGGCGGGCGGCGGGTGCCAGGGCGGGAGCCGGCGGTGGCAACTGCTGCGCCGTAACCGGTTCGAGGCTTGAGCGGCTGACCGACTGGGTGTGGCTGCCGTCGATCGGCGCGGCCGCAACATCGCCCGGATAAGGCTGGGCAGCATCCTGCTTGTCGATGATGGCGCGCTGGTTGTTGGTCGAGGCGGTGAACACGTCATCGACGCTGTTGAACCGCGCCACCTGGGAACTACACCCCGTCGCAGCGCCTGCGATCATGAGGACGGCGCAGCCACGCGCCAGATTGCGTCCGTTTGCCTTCAAAACACTGAATTGCATCGCACTAACCCGCACAGACCCGGTACAACTGAGTGTGATTAAAGCGCGTTAATGTTACCGGTCGGTTAAACCTGTAGAATCAGACGCAAATTTTCTTAAAATATTCGAGGATCGAGCGCCGGGTGTGTCGAGATTCAGGTCAGGCCGAGCCGAAAATGGTGGGTTCCGAGAACCGGAGCGGTGCGTACTTTTTCGGTACGTGAGCACCGGCCTACGCCGGCCATAGCCTTAACTGCCGCGACCTCTTATGAATGCTTCGGCCGGCGAAGGCCGGAAGCGGAGGAAGCCGCCATTTGCAGGCCGGCCTCACCTGAATATCGACACAGTCTAGATCACCGCGGCGACACCGTGCAGGATCGGCTGCAGGCGCACCAGGCCGATATCCTCGCGTTCGAAGCGGCTGCCGACCTTGGTCAGCTTGGCCAGCACCTGCTCGCCTTCGTCGGGTCCGATCGGCGCGATGACGATGCCGCCGCTCGACAATTGGTCGAGGAGAAAGCGCGGCAGGCTGTCGAAGGCCGCCCAGGCGACGATGCGGTCGAACGGCGCTTCGTTGGCCAGCCCGTTGGAACCGTCCGCCTGGCGCACGATCACATTGCCGATGGCGAGTGCCTCGAGGCGCTGCCGGGCCTGTTCGGCCAGCGTCTTGTAACGGTCGATGGTGACGATCCGCGCGGCAAGCCGCGACATCACCGCCGCCGTGTAGCCGGACCCGGTGCCGATCTCGAGCACCCGGTTGCCCGGCTCGATGGCAAATGCCGCGATCACCGCCGCCTGCAGGTCGGCGCCTTCGATGGCCTCGCCGCATTCGATCGGCAGCATACGGTCCGACCAGGCCATCGGGTGGAAATGCGGAGACAGAAAGCCGCGCCGCGGCGTCGCCTCGAAGGCGGCGATCAGCGCCTTCGGCACCGTCCCCCTGCCGCGCAGACGAAGCAGGAAGGCAGCGAAACCTTCGCGCTCGTCGACCGTTGCAGCGTGGTTCAAGTTCATGCGAGCGCCTTGGCCAGTTGATCGCGGATTTCATGCGCGGTGAGATCGAGCTGCAGCGGCGTCACCGACACCAGCCGATTGCGCAAGGCATGGAGGTCGGTGCCTTGCTTGCCCTCGACTGGCTCGCGGCCGAAGCGCAGCCAGTAGTAAGGCAGGCCGCGCCCGTCGCGCCGCTCGTCGACCCACAGGCTGTGGACCAGCTTGCCCTGCGAAGTGACTACAGTGCCGGCGATCTCTTCCGGCGCACAGTTCGGAAAATTGACGTTGAGCAGCACGCCGTCCGGCAACGGCATGGCGACGAGCTTTTCGAGCAGGGCCGGCGCCAGCGCTTCGGTGGTCTCGTAGGGAACGACGCGGTCCTCGCCGACATAGGAATAGGCCTGGCTGATGGCGATCGATCGCACGCCGAGCAGCGCGCCTTCCATGGCGCCGGCGACCGTGCCCGAATAGGTGACGTCGTCGGCGATGTTGGCGCCGCAATTGACGCCGGACAGGATCAGGTCAGGCGCTTCGGGCAGGATCTTCTTCACGCCCATGATGACACAGTCGGTCGGCGTTCCGCGCACCGCAAAGTGCTTTTCGCCGATTTTCCTGAGCCGCAGCGGCTCCGAGATCGACAGCGAATGCGCATAGCCGGACTGATCCTGTTCCGGTGCCACCACCCAGACGTCGTCCGACAGCGTGCGCGCGATGCGTTCGAGTGATGCAAGGCCCTCGGCATGGATGCCGTCGTCGTTGGTCAGGAGGATGCGCATGAGACCGCCTTTGCAGAATTGGATTGACGGCAGCGCTCTACGATACCCCCCTCTGTCCTGCCCTCTTTGCCACCACTTGACATCTCCCCCTCAAGGGGGGAGATCGGCAATACCGTAGCCGCCGCCTTCCTTGCTACGCCAACAGTTGGCGAAAGCTGTGATGACGGCGCAATCTCCCCCCTTGAGGGGGAGATGTCCGGCAGGACAGAGGGGGGCGCGAAGGAACGCGGGGCCGACAATCTTGTCACTTCGATGATTCGATCTTTGCGAGACCGCCCATGTAAGCCCGAAGCGCTTCAGGAATGGTTACGCTGCCGTCCTCGTTTTGGTAATTTTCGATGACGGCAATGAGAGCGCGGCCGACGGCGGTGCCCGAACCGTTCAGCGTGTGGACGAAGCGGTTGCCCTTGCCGTCCTTGTCCTTGTAGCGGGCGTCCATGCGCCGCGCCTGGAAATCGCCGCATACCGAGCACGACGATATCTCGCGATAGGCATTCTGGCCGGGCAGCCAGACCTCGATGTCGTAGGTCTTGCGCGCGCCAAAGCCCATGTCGCCGGTGCACAGCGTCATGGTGCGGAACGGCAGGCCGAGCCGCTTCAGCACCTCCTCGGCGCATTCGGTCATGCGCTCATGCTCGGCAACCGAAGTCTCCTGGTCGGTGATCGACACCAGCTCGACCTTGTAGAACTGGTGCTGGCGCAGCATGCCGCGCGTGTCGCGCCCGGCCGAGCCCGCCTCGGAGCGGAAGCACGGCGTCAGCGCCGTATAGCGCAGCGGCAGTTTTTCGTGCGGCATGATCTCGTCGCGAACGAGATTGGTGAGCGGCACTTCGGCGGTTGGGATTAGGCCAAGCCTGCCGTCCCCGTGCCGAACGAAGAATAAATCCTCTTCGAATTTCGGCAGTTGCCCGGTCCCGAAAAGCACCTCGTCGCGCACCATCAACGGCGGCTGGATCTCTATATAGCCGTGCTCGGTGGTGTGCAGATCCAGCATGAACTGGCCGAGCGCGCGTTCCATCCGCGCCAGGCCGCTCTTCAGCACCGTGAAGCGCGAGCCGGAAAGCCGTGCTGCCCGCTCGAAATCCATCATGCCGAGCGCTTCGCCGATCTCGAAATGCTCCTTCACCCAATTCGGCCGCGTCGGCACCTCGCCGACGACGCGCATGACGACGTTGTCGTGCTCGTCCTTGCCGACCGGCACGTCGTCGAACGGCACGTTGGGCAGCACCGCCAGCGCATCGTTCAGCGCCTTGTCGAGCTCGCGCTCGCGCGCCTCGCCATTCTGGATGAAGGCCTTGATCTCGCCGACCTCGGCCTTCAGCCTTTCGGCGAGAGCTGCATCGCCCGAGCGCATGGCATTGCCGATCTCCTTCGATGCGGCGTTGCGGCGTTCCTGCCTGGTCTGCAGCTCGGTCAGATGCTCGCGCCGCGCCTCATCCGCGGCGATCAGGTCGTCGACCGTGGACTGCGCATCCTCAGCCGACCACGAGCGCTTCTGGAGCGCCTCGACAAAGGCCTTCGGGTTGTCGCGAATCCATTTGATGTCAAGCATGGTCTGTTCGTCCTTGAGTAGGCCAGAGGGGGTAAACCGCATCGATGCAAGGCGTCAAGGCAGAGTTCCTTCGCGCCCCCCTCTGTCCTGCCGGACATCTCCCCCACGGGTGGGGAGATCGGCCGTCACTGCTGCTTTCGCCAATCTCCGGCGCTGAAAAAGCAAGCCATCGGCGAAGTTGCCAATCTCCCCCCAAGTGGGGGAGATGTCCGGCAGGACAGAGGGGGGCGCTGTCCCGCCGACCTCAGGCGGCAACACCGGAACTTCAAAGGAAGAAACAAAAAAACCCGCCTGAGTGGGCGGGTTTTTGGAGCCAATTGGCACCATACTTAAATTAGTAGCATAGCTGCCGGCACAAAGCAAGAACAAAGTTGCCATGGCCGGCAAAAAAATGCTGCCCGCTTCAACCGAACCTACGTCGAAGACGCGTCCGCCGGCTTTTCGGCCACCTCTTCGGTGGCGTCCTGCTTTTCGCGGGCCACACGGTCGCGCTCCTTGCTGCGTTCGATCAGCCGGGCCGACCAGATCGAGACCTCGTAGAGCAGGATCGTCGGAATGGCGAGGCCGATCTGGCTCATCGGGTCGGGCGGCGTCAGCACCGCCGCCACGACGAAGGCGATGACGATCGCCCATTTGCGCTTCTCGGCCAGGGCCGTGGACGACAGCATGCCGACCCGCGTCATCAGGCTTGTCACCACCGGCAGCTGGAACACCAGGCCGAAGGAGAAGATCAGCGTCATGATCAGGCTGAGATATTCGGACACTTTCGGCAGCAGCGAAATCTGCACCTGGTCGTTGGTGCCGGTCTGCTGCATGGCGAGGAAGAACCACATCACCATCGGCGTGAAGAAGAAATAGACCAGCGATGCGCCCATCAGGAACAGGATCGGCGAGGCGATCAGGAACGGCAGGAAGGCGTTGCGCTCGTTTTTGTAGAGGCCGGGCGCGATGAATTTGTAGATCTGCGTGGCGATCAGCGGAAAGGCGATGACCATGCCGCCGAACATGGCGAGCTTGACCTGGGTAAAGAAGAACTCCTGTGGCGCCGTATAGATCAGCTCGACCTTGTGCGGGTCGAGCCCGGCCCATTGGGTCGCCCATCTGAACGGAATGACCAGAAGGTTGAACAGCCGCTTGGCGAAAAAGAAGCAGACCAGGAAGGCAACAAAAAAACCGCCAATCGACCAGATCAGCCGCCGGCGCAACTCGATCAGGTGCTCCATCAGCGGAGCCGACGATTTTTCTATCTCGTCCTTTTCCTTGTCCGAAACGCTCACTTGGCGGCTCCCGCCGTTTTCCTGGCGGCCGGCTTCTTCGTTGCTGACGCCGGCTTCTTCGCTGCTGACAACTGCGCTTTTTGCTCAGCTTTTGCGGCAGCCTTTGGCGCAGCAGTCTTTGCCGGCCTGGCCGGCACTGCGGCCGCGGCGTTTGCGGGCGCCGGCTTCTTCTTTGCCGCCGGCGCTTTTTGCGGCACGGCCGCTGCGGTCGTTTGCGCCTGCACTGCCGGCGCCACGACGGACTCGTCCGTCATCGCCGGAAAGATCGGCGTGGCCGGCGTCGGCTCCGGCGGGCTGACGCCCGGCATCGTCGTTGCGCCGTTCTTCAGCGGCTCGGCTGTCTGCTCTGTCGAAGCGGCGGCATCGACGGCCGGCTTGGGTTTCATCACTGCGTCGACGCCGGAACGGACGTCGGCGGCGGCCTGCTCGAATGGATTGAGCTGCTTCCTGATCTCGGCTGCCGGATTGAGGCTTCTCAGCGAATCGACCGACTTCTTGACGTCGTCGAGCTCGGCTTCCTTCAACGCATCGTTGAACTGCCGCTGGAAATCGGACGCCATGCTCCGCAGCTTCGCCGTCGTGCGGCCGAAGGTGCGCAGCATGTTGGGCAAATCCTTGGGCCCGACGACCACGATCATGACGATCGCGATCACCAGCATCTCGGTCCAGCCGACTTCGAACATGGCTATACGTTCCGACTAAAGTTTTGGGCTCAGCTTTTGCTGGCCTTTTCCTTCGGTACCGAAACGGTTTCGTCGGCACGGTGTTCAACGGTACGCTTGTCCTCGGCAGTCTCGTCGTCCGCCATGCCCTTCTTGAAGCTCTTGATGCCCTTGGCCATGTCGCCCATCAACTCGGGGATCTTGCCGCGGCCGAACACCAGCAGCACGATCACCAGAACGATCATCCAGTGCCAAATCGAAAATGAACCCATAGCAAATCTCTCTCGAACGGTTTCCCAGACGCTGATCTATGCGCTTTCGGGTTCGGATTCAAACAGAACTGCGACAGAGTTCATGAATGAGTCGCCGAAGTCACGCACTTTCGGCACGGCGGCCCGCTACCAATCGGCGCAGTCCCATCCTGCCTGTGGCTAAGATGGCGCTCGGCTCAATCTTCCGTGACGCGCGGCGTCAAAAGGCCGAGTTCTTCGAGGTCGATGTCGGTCAGCGGATCCTCGTCGTCGGTGAGCGCATCGGGGTCGGCCGGCGGCAGCGGCACCGAGAAATTCGACGGCATGCGGCCTGACAGCAGCCCCGCACCCTTCAATTCCTCCATGCCGGGGAGATCGCGTATCTCCTCCAGTGCGAAATGGTCGAGGAAAATGTCGGTCGTGCCGTAGGTGACGGGACGGCCGGGCGTGCGACGCCGGCCGCGCATCCTCACCCATTCGGTCTCCATCAGCGTGTCGAGCGTCCCCTTCGACGTCTCGACGCCGCGGATGTCCTCGATCTCGGCGCGCGTTACCGGCTGGTGGTAGGCGATGATCGCCAGCACTTCGAGGGCAGCGCGGGACAGTTTGCGCTGCTGCACCGTGTCACGGCTCATCAGGAAGGCGAGGTCGCCGGCGGTGCGAAACGCCCAGGCATCGCCGACGCGCACCAGATTGACGCCGCGCCGCGCATAGATCTGCTGCAGTTCGGCCATTGCCGCGGCAATGTTGATGCCGTCGGGCAGTCGCGAAGTGAGCTGTTTTTCGCTGACCGGCTCGGCGCTGGCGAATACGATCGCCTCGGCCATCCGTACGGCCTCCGCCATATGCAGCCGCTCGCCAGGATTCCGCGACAAATTCTGCCCCTGATTTTGTGCCGGGTTTTCGGCGACCGCGCCTTGCTCGGCGTCGTCGTCGACCTTGAACGGAATGACCGAAGCGTTGGCGCGTTCGCTCATGGTGTTACCTCGACTATCTTGATGGCCTGGGCGCGGCCGCGCAGATAAAGCGGCGCGAACACCTGGTCCTGCCGCATTTCCATCTTGCCTTCGCGCACCAGTTCCAGTGTCGCGGCAAACGAGCTAGCAACCGCGGTGCGCCGCTCTTCCGGGCCGGCCAGATATTCGACCAGGAAACTGTCGAGCGCCGTCCAGTCGCGCAGCGACCCGATCAGCCTGGTCAGCACGTCGCGCGCATCCTTGAGCGACCACACGCCGCGCCTGGCGATCGTCACATTGGTTATTGCCTGCTTCTGGCGCTGCTGGGCATAGGCGGTCAACAGGTCGTAGAGCGAGGCCGAATAGGCATTGCGCTTCTCGACGATCACCATTTCCGGCATGCCACGTGCAAACACGTCGCGTCCGAGCCGGTTGCGGTTGACCAGCCGTGCCGCCGCGTCGCGCATCGCCTCCAGCCGCTTCAGCCGGAACTGCAGCACCGCCGCCAGTTCCTCGCCGCTTTCGCCTTCGTCGCCGGGCTGCTTGGGGATCAGGAGCTTCGACTTGAGGAAGGCCAGCCATGCCGCCATCACCAGGTAGTCGGCGGCAAGCTCCAGCCTCAGCGCCCTCACCTTCTCGACGAAGGCCAGATACTGTTCGGCCAGCGCCAGGATCGAGATGCGCGACAGGTCGACCTTCTGATTGCGGGCAAGATGCAGCAGAAGATCGAGCGGACCTTCGAAGCCGGCCACATCGACGACCAACGCCGGATCGCCGGTCAGCCGGGAATCGTCGTTCTCGGCCCACAAGCGGTCCATCGGTGCGGCCTTGCCGGCCTTCAGGTCCAATGTTTCCGCCACTTCGCTTCCTTTGATGCTAGGCCACCGCGTCGAAGTAACTGGCAAATTCGGCCCGAATCTCGGTCTCGTCCGCCACGTCACGGTTCCTGATATAGGTCAGCGCCCGCTCCGCGCGCTCAAACGACTTGCCTTCCAGCCCGGTCGTGCGCGATGCAATGCCGGCCATCTCCTCGAACACGCCGTTGCAGTGAAGGACCAGATCGCAGCCCGCCGCAAGGATAGCGGCCGCCTTTGACGGGAAATCCCCAGAAAGTGCCTTCATCGAGGTGTCGTCGCTCATCAACAGCCCGTCGAAGCCGATTTCGTCGCGGATGATCTTTTCGATGACCTTGCCGGATGTGGTGGCCGGGTTCTTCGGGTCGATCGCGCTATAGACGACATGCGCCGTCATCGCCATCGGCAAATGGTTGAGCTCCCTGAACGGGGCAAAATCATGCCGCTGCAAGTCGCCGATCGAGGCGTCGACGGTCGGCAGTTCGAAATGCGTATCGGCGAAGGCCCTTCCATGACCGGGAATATGCTTCATCACCGGCAGCACGCCGCCCGCCATCAGGCCTTCCGCCGCGGCGCGACCCAATTCGATGACGGCGCGCGGCTCCTTGCCATAGGCGCGCGCGCCGATGACGTCGCTGGCGCCCTCGATGGGCACGTCGAGCACCGGCAGGCAATCCGCCGTGATGCCGTAGCGCAGCAGGTCGAAGGCATGCAGCCGCGCCATCAGCCATGCGGCACGGGTGCCGGCGTCATGGTCGTCGCGCCACAAGGCGCCGAGTGCACCGGCAGCCGGATAGTTCGGCGCCAGCGGCGGCCGTAGGCGCTGCACCCGGCCGCCCTCCTGGTCGATAAACACCGGCGCATCCGCACGCCCGACGCAGTCGCGCATCGCGGCGACCAGATCGCGGATCTGCTCGGTCTCGCCGATATTGCGCGCAAACAGGATGAAGCCCCACGGGCATTCGTTGCGATAGAAACGGATCTCGTCGCGGGTCAGTGATTTCCCGGCGCAGCCGAGGATCATGGATTTTGATTCGGTCATGCGGAACAGTTTAGAGCTTCGCGCCGACAAAGGGAATCGCCCGCAATTGCCTTCAGAGGTTTCCGTTCACGCAAAAAAGCCGGCGCGGACGCCGGCTTTTCGAGAGGTTTTGGTGCCTAGTGGGACACGAAGCAATTGCCGCCGGCAGCCTTGTAGCTGGTGCACAGTTTGATCGCCTCGTTGCGAGACTGCGCCGGAACGCGGACGCGGTAGAAGGTGCCCTTGCCGGCAATCTCGGCCTTGACGATGTTGGCGGTGCGGCCGGAAAGCACGCTGCCGTAGCGGCGCTGCAGATCCTGATAAGTCGCCTGGGCGCTTTCGACGGTCGGCTGCGAAGCGATCTGTATCGACCACGAACCAGCGCCGGCCGCGGCCGGATCGATGGAAGCGACCTGATCGGGCTTGACCTCGCCGACCACGTCGACCGGCTGGTCGGACGGGCGCTGCGGCGCCACCGGAACCGTGGCCGGGGTGCTGGCGGACTGCTTGCTGGCTGACGGCTTGGCTTCAGCCTTTATGTCGGGCTTGGGCGCCGGCTGCAGCTTGGAGGTTTCGGCCTGATCGCCGCTCGCCTGGTCGCCAATCTTCAGATCACTTGTCAATTGGTCGATCAGGGGCACGGTGCCGGTCTGCGCCGCGGCGTCGGCCTGGGCGGCCGGAGCCACGTGCTGCGGCGCCGGATCGGCCGGCTCGGCAGCAGCCATCTGCGGGGCGGCGGGCGCCGGATCCTCGCGCGCCACGAGCGAGCCGTCAGGTTTCACGACCATGGTCCGTACCTTGCGCGGCGCAACAGCGACGATCTCGGGGGTTGCACCCTTCTCGGCCTCCTGCAGAACCTGCGCGATGCGATCCTCGGACTTGGGCGCCGGTGCGGCGGCGGTTTCGGTAGCGCCAGCCGCACTGGCGCCAAGCGCGCTGGAGTCAGACGCGTTAGTGCCAGGCGCATTGGTGCCAGACCCGTCGGTGTCGGACGCCACGGTGCCGGGCGCGTCGATATCGTCCGCGGCATCGGGGTCATTGGGCGAAAGATCGACGACGCGGCTCTCCGGTTCGTCGGCCTTCAGGTCCACAGGCTCTTCGGTGTTGGTGACCAGCTTCTGCTGAACCGGCTCGGCGGGCTTGGCGCCCTTGACCACAGCGTCATAAACCTTGTTGTCCTGGTTCGGCACGACGGTGCCGCCTGGATTTTCCGGCTTGATCTTGATCGGCCTGTTGTCGGCCTTGACGATAACCGGCGCATCGCTGCCGCTCTTGCCGCCGAGGGTCAACGCAAAGGCGCCAAGGCCTCCGGCGATCGCCACGGCGCCGACCACCGCTCCTATCAGCAGCCCGCGCCTGCGCGGCTGCCTTTCGGCCTCGCGTTCGGCGAGGCCCGGAACCGACATCTCCTCGTCCAGTTCGGGATCGTAGTCGAGCTCATCGAAGGTGAAATCGTCGGCTTGCGAAACCGGCTGGCCGCCAGGCAATGGGCCCAGATCGAAACCGTCCGCTGCATCGGCATAGGAAGCGGCCGCCGCGCTGACGGGGGCTTCCGCAGGCTTGGCGCCATAGGCGCGCGTCTCGCTACGATCTTGCTTATAGCCAGACGCGAAGCCGGCATCGTATTCATCGTCATAGCCAGCACTGCGCACCGGGGCAGGCGCTATATCCGTGGCATTCATTTCGGTGAGAAGGCTGGCAAAATCGGCATCGAGATCGTCGTAGGCGGGCGCCACCGGCTCGTCATCGTCGAAGTTGAGCTCCGGAATGTCGAGATCGTCCGCCAGCGCCACGACGCGCTCGGGCACGTCGACCGTCTCGACATCGGGCATCTCGTCATAAGCGGAAGGCTGCTGATGCGAGCTTGGTGCAGCTTCCGTGTAGGCGGGCCGATCTTCATAGGATGGCCTCTCTTCGACCGGTGCGGCCCGATAGGACGGCGTTGCAGCCGGCTGCGGCGGTGGTGCCGGACGCGCCGAAGCTACCGGCTGGCTTGCAAAAGCGGGCTGAGGCTGTGCGACCGGTGTCACGCGGCTCCACGAGCGGGCCGGCTCGGGCGGCGTGGCGCGTGTCGTCAGCCAGTTCAGCGCATCGAGCGGGTCTTCTTCGGCAGCAGCTGCCGCACTCTTGTCGGCCGAGTCATGATCCAGGCCGATATTCCTGGCGAAGTCGGCATCGAGCGCATCGCTGTCGAGATCATCCGCGGGTCCGGCAGCGGCTTCAACACCGAAATCCTCGCCTTCAAGCTCATCGAGGAGGACACTGCCAAGTTCGGCGTCATCGGCGGCACTGGACTGCGGCGGCTCAGCGGGCTCGTGCTCGTCGAGTTCCCAATCCAGCTCGTCGACAGCATGCACCGGTTCGTTGGCGACGTCTTTGACCGCCGCCATTGGCTGTTCAGCGGCCACTGCTGGCTTCTGAATTACCGGCGCGATAGGCTGCTGAACAGCCATCACGGGCTGCTGGGCAGACTGCTGGCTTGTCTGAGGTTCGTTGACCGCTTGTGCCGGCCGTGTGCTCATCGCACCGAGCAGCGCGTTCAGTTCGTCTTCCAGGCTGCGTTCCTCAGCCACTGGGGCCGTCGGGACGACAGCGGCTGGCGCCACTGGTTCGGCCGCAACTTGCGCCACGGGCTCTTCGGCTTCCTCGGCAGGCGCATCGTCGAAGCTCAGATCGAAATCGTCGTCGAACGCCGCTTCAGCGGCCGCGCCGGAAAGCCGGGCGGCCTCTGGCTCTTCGATCGACTGCTCTTCGATAAACTCTGGTTCTTCGATTTCGGCAGGCCCGTTCGAGCGAACATCGAAGTCCATGTCGACATCGGCCATGGCATCATCGAATTGGCCGGCAAGATCCTCATCGGCCGAAACCGCCTCAACCGGCGATGACGTGGCGGCGACGTTTTCCGCCGGCTCATGCTCGTCGAACATCAGCTCGTCTTCGAGCGAGCTTGCAACGGCATCGTCGAACTCGTCATCGAACGCGGCCGCTTGCGCGGCGGTTTCAACGGCGACGGTCTGCTCCATCGGCTCATGCTCTTCGAGCATCAGCTCGTCTTCGAGCGAACTTGCCACGGCGTTGTCGAACTCATCGTCGAAGGCGGGCTCGTCGACCGGCTCGATCGCCTCGGCTGCGGCCCTGGGTTCATCCTCGCCGGTCACCGCGATCTTGGCCGTCACACCGTCGTCGTGCCGAAAATCCTGGTCGAGCGAGGCGGCAAGTTCGTCGTCACTCGAAAGGTCGTCCTCGAACGGCGACACGTCTTCGAGCGAGCCGGCGACGGCGTTATCGAAATCGTCGTCGAGCTCCGGCTCGACGGCGGGAGCGAACGCCCTTTCGGGGGCGGAGGCAATTTCGTCGGCGGCAACAGGAGTGGCTGCAACAGGAGCAGCATCATCCGCCGCACTGTCGTCGAACGCGAAATCCTGTTCGAACGAGGCAGCAAGCGCGTCCTCCATTTCGTCGGCGGCGGCCGGTTCGGGTGTCGGCTCGCGAAGCTTGGCAGGGGAAGCATTGTCGTTGGCGTCGGCGCCGAATTCGCCCATCAACTCCTTCTCGAGATCGATCTCGAAATCGCCCTCGTCCACCGACGGTTCGGCGGCAGCGGTTTTCGGCTGGGCCGGGGTTTGCGGTTTGACCGGCTGGCGCGGGTCGAACCCCATGATCCTGGTCAGTTCCGCGAACGGATCATCGTTGGCGATGTCGTTGTGGTCGGCTGCTCTCAGCTGGGTTCTGTCTGCCATTATTGTTCCCGAACTCGCACTCATTCGGACGCCATGGACGTCGCGTAGGGTTGGCCCTTACCAGCGCAATGTGGGCAAAAGGTGACAGGTTTTTTACTCAAACCTAACGCATTTCGGTGGGCGCATTGGCTCCGATCAGCGTCAGGCCGGACGTCAAAACGTCCGAAACAGCCTGCACCAGCCCTAGTCTGGCATGCGTCAATTGTCGGTCGTTAACCTTAACAAAACGTAAGTCGGGATTATCGGTGCCCCGGTTCCAGTGTCCGTGGAAGCTGGAAGCGAGTTCGTAGAGGTAAAATGCCAGCCGGTGGGGCTCGAGCGCGAGCGCCGCGGCTTCGATCAGCCGAGGATATTCGGCGAGCTTCCTGATCAGGCCGATCTCCCCCTCATCGGTCAGCAAAGCCACTTCGGCGGCCAGCTGGTTGCGGTCGAACATGGCCTCGCCCAATTGCTCGCTCGCCTGCCGGAATACCGAATGGCAGCGCGCCGAGGCATACTGCACGTAGAACACCGGATTGTCCTTCGACTGCTCGGTTACCTTGGCGAAGTCGAAGTCGAGCGGCGCGTCGTTCTTGCGGTAGAGCATCATGAAGCGGATCGGGTCGCGGCCGACCTCCTCGACCACTTCGCGCAAGGTCACGAACTCGCCCGACCGCTTCGACATACGCACCGGCTCGCCGGCGCGAAACAGCCTCACCAACTGGCAAAGCAGCACGGTAAGCTTGACCTCGTCGCCGGCAATCGCCCGGGCAAGCGCTTCCAGCCGCTTCACGTAGCCGCCATGATCGGCGCCAAGCACATAGATCAGGTCGACGAAGCCGCGATCGACCTTGTCCTTGAGGTAGGCGACATCGGCGGCGAAATAGGTGAAGGTGCCGTCCGACTTGACCAGCGCCCGGTCCATGTCGTCGCCGACCGCGGTCGAGCGGAACAGCGTCTGCTCGCGGTCCTCCCAGTCGTCCGGCTTCTCGCCCTTGGGCGGCGGCAGCTTGCCCTTGTAGATGTGGCCCTTCAGCGTCAGGTCGCTGATCGCCGAGCGTATCTTGCGGGCGTTGTTCGCATGCAGCGTCCGCTCGGAGAAGAAGACGTCGTGATGCACGTTGAGCAGCGCCAGATCCTCGCGGATCATCGCCATCATCGCGTCGATCGTCCTGTCCTTGACGATGGCAAGCGCCTCCTCGTCCGGCATCTGCAGCAGGGAGCGGCCGAATTCGCTGGCCAGCGCCTGACCAACGGGGATCAGATAGTCGCCTGGATAAAGCCCGGCCGGAATGTCGCCGATCTCATCGCCGAGCGCTTCGCGGTAGCGCAGCATGACTGAGCGTCCGAGCACGTCGATCTGCGAACCGGCATCGTTGATGACGTATTCCTTGGTCACGTCGTAACCGGCGAAGGCCATCAGATTGGCCAGCGCGTCGCCGACTACAGCACCCCGGCAATGGCCGACATGCATCGGGCCGGTTGGGTTGGCCGAGACATATTCGACATTGGTTTTCTTGCCGTCGCCGATAGTCGAGCGGCCATAGTTGCGGCCTTCGCCGAGCAGCGCCGTCAGATGCGCCTGCCAGAAGCCGTCCTTGAGCCTGAGATTGACGAAGCCCGGGCCGGCGATCTCGGCGGCCGCGATATCCTCGTCGGCGCGCAGCGCCTCGGCCAGCCTTTCGGCCAGCGCACGCGGGTTCTGGCCGGTCGGCTTGGCCAACACCATGGCTGCGTTGGTCGCGAGATCGCCATGGCTGGCATCGCGCGGCGGCTCGACGGCGATGCGCGACAGGTCCGGCGACACGCCATCCTTGTCTTTCAAATCAAGCGCTTCGACGGCCTTTATGATTCGCGCGTTGAAATCGGCGAAGATGTTCATTGCTGTGGCTCTGACGGTTTTGCAGGGATCCGGCTCGTTGGCCGGCAAAATCGCGCCCGCCCTAGCTCAAATCCGGCGTATGGTCAAACAAACGCCTGTGTTCCTTGAGCGCATAAGTGTCCGTCATGCCGGCTAGGAAATCGGCAACACTGCGCGCCTTGACGCGGTCCTCTGCCCGGTCGAGCCCTTCGCGCCAGCCATCCGGCATAGCGCGCGGATCGGCGAAATAGACGTCGAACAGGTCCCTGACGATCTGGTCGGCATCGGCGCGCACCCGCATGACCTCCGCATGCCGGTAGAGGTGCTTGTAGAGAAAGGCCTTCAGCTCCTTTTCCAATACGGCCGTCTCGGCGGAGAAGCTCACCATCGGCTCGCCGGCCGCCCTTACCGCTTCGGCGCTGCCGGGCTTGATGCGCGCCAGATTGGCTGTCGTCGAGACGATCACGTCCTCGACCATGATGGTGATCTGCCGGCGCATCAGCTCGTGGCCGGTGCGTACGTCATCGAGCGCCGGATAGCGCTGACGCACGCCCTTGAGGATCGACCCCGGCAGCGAGACGCCCTCCAGCATATCCAGCGTCAACAGCCCTGCCCTCAAGCCGTCATCGATGTCGTGGGTGTTGTAGGCGATGTCGTCGGCAATCGCCGCACACTGCGCCTCGATACCAGCGAAGCGGTCGAGTTCGAGGTCGTGCAGTTCGGAATAGTCGCGGATAGCCTGCGGCACCGGCCCCTTCAGCCCTTTGCCCTTGGCATCGGTCAGCGGGCCATTGTGCTTGACCAGCCCCTCCAACGTTTCCCAGGTGAGGTTCAGCCCATCGAACTCGGCATAGCGCCGCTCCAGCCGCGTCACCACACGCAGCGACTGCGCATTGTGGTCGAAGCCGCCCCAGGCGGCCATCTTCTCGTTCAGCGCGTCCTCGCCGGTATGGCCGAAGGGCGTGTGGCCGAAGTCGTGCACCAGGGCCACCGCCTCGGCCAAGTCCTCGTCGCCGCGCAGTGCCCGCGCCAGAGCGCGTGCGATTTGCGCTACCTCGATCGAATGCGTCAGCCTCGTGCGGTAATGGTCGCCTTCGTGCGCGACAAACACTTGCGTCTTGTGCTTCAGCCGGCGGAACGCCGTCGAATGGATGATGCGGTCGCGGTCGCGCTGGAACGGCGTACGCGTCGGGCTTTCCACCTCGTCGAACAGCCGCCCGCGCGACTTCGCCGGGTCGCTGGCATAGGCCGCGCGCGGTCGATAGCCGAATCCGATGTCGCCAAACTCGTTGGTCATAGCGTATGCCGCAGTTGACTTGCCCCGTCGCGCTTCATACCTATCATACGAAACCGAATGCAAGGTGACGCCCATGGGCGCTGATGCCAAGACCGCCATGAAAGTCGAGATGACCGACGCCGCCGCCAGGCGGATCGCCAAGATTGTGGCGAGCGAAGCCGGTAAGACGGCCGTGCGCGTTTCGGTCGAGGGCGGCGGCTGTTCCGGCTTCTCCTACAAGTTCGACCTGGTCGATGGGCGCAATGACGACGACGTCGCCATCGAGAAGGACGGCGCCACCGTGCTGATCGACGACCTGTCGCTGGTCTATATGGGCGGCTCGGTGATCGATTTCGTCGACGATCTGATGGGCCAGTCGTTCCAGATCAGAAACCCCAATGCGGTCGCCTCCTGCGGCTGCGGCACCAGCTTCAGTATTTGAAAATATGAAGCCGCTCCTCGAGGGCCTTGAGGATCCGATGACGGTCCTTGTCGCCCGCGAGATAGAAGCAATTTCCGATATCGATATCGTTGGTTGGGCCAACCGTCACAAGGCAGCTCGGGTCTACGCAGACGACGCTGATTATGTGCAGCTCGTGCGGTGCAATCCGCGGAATGCCGTTAATCTTGCGAAAGCTCATGGCCATTTGAGGTCGCTGATCGCGCGGTGTTTTCCCGATTTCAACGACAAGTCCGATGAAGCCAAGGAAATAGCACGTAAGCTGTTCCTTCGACGCATTCGGACTTACCTTGACGGCGACCTGGAACCCTTTCAGGTCTGCCGTATGGTGTCGCCGATTGAGGACAAATACGATTTTCCACACTGGCTTGGAGACCTTTACAACGGCTGTGATTGGATGGACGAGAATGCAACGCGCGAGCAGGCATCGCACCTGCGATGGATGATAGAGCAAATACTCGCGGAAAATGCCGAACCCCAACCTTTCGGGAGTGAATGAGCATGCGCCGTGTCGGCGCGGTCCGTCAGGTCGCGCTTTCCGCCGGGCGCGACCTCGATGCGACGCTGGCGTTCTGGCGCGAGGTGCTCGGCATGAACCTGCATGCGCGTTTCGATCCGCCAGGCATCGCCTTTATCATGGCCGGTGACGTGCGCCTGCTTTTCACCGACGGCCTACCTGCCGGCACCGTCTATCTCGACATATCGGGCCTCGACGAGTTCCACGCTTCGGCAAGGGTCGCCGGTGTTCCCTTCACCGCGCCGCCGGCGCTCGTCCATCGCGACACCGAAGGCCTGTTCGGCCAGGCGGGGGAAAGCGAATGGATGGCCTTCCTAAAGGACCCGGCAGGCAATACGATCGGCCTTGTCGAACGTCATCCACCGGATCGCTAGTCTCCGGACCACCAGCCTATCGAGGCCGTCATGAAAATCGTCACCTGGAACATCAACGGCGTTCGCGCCCGCATCGGCAATTTGACCCATTGGCTGACGGAAAGCGCGCCCGACATCGCCTGCCTGCAGGAGATCAAGACGGTCGACGAGCAGTTTCCCCGCGCCGAGATCGAGGCACTCGGCTACAATGTCGAGACTTACGGCCAAAAAGGCTTCAACGGCGTCGCCATCCTGTCGAAGCTGCGTTTCGACGAGGTCAATCGCGGCTTGCCGGGCGACGATGCCGACGAGCAGGCGCGTTTCATCGAGGGCGTGTTCTCGACCGACAAGGGCGCCTTGCGCGTTGCCTCGATCTATCTGCCGAACGGCAACCCGATCGACGACGAGAAGAAGTTCTCCTACAAGCTTTCCTGGATGGCGCGACTTGAGCGCTGGGCCGAGGAGCGGCTTGCACTGGAAGAGCCGCTGGTTCTGGCCGGCGACTACAATGTCATTCCCGAGCCGATCGACGCGAAGTATCCGGAAAACTGGCTAAGCGATGCGCTGTTCCAGCCCGCGACGCGGCAGGCGTTCCGGCGGCTGAAGAATCTCGGCTTCACCGAAGCCGTGCGTGCCGTCACCGACGCACCGGACATTTTTACGTTCTGGGACTATCAGGCCGGCGCCTGGCAGAAGAACAACGGCATCCGCATCGACCACCTGCTTCTGTCGCCCGAAGCCGCCAACTGGTTTTCCTCGGCTTCGATCGAAAAACAGGTGCGCGCCTGGGAAAAACCCTCCGACCACGTGCCGGTGGCGATCGATCTGGCGCTGCAGCCGGCCTGACCGGAGCTGCTGTCCGGCGGCACATTGATAAGTTGACCTCTTATCGCCACAAATCGCGTGCTTGATGAGAAATCATCATGGTGGCTGGGGTTCCCATGACTACTCGATTTGCACTTTGCCCGATCGGCTGCGCGCTTGCGATGGCGGTGGCGACGCCGGCCTTTGCCGATGCAGAGTGCCTGGCTAACGGCAAATCATTCGAGATCGGCCGGGTGGCTTGCCTGACGCCTGCCGGCCAAAGCTACCTCGCCCGTTGCGAGATGGTGCTCAACAACACGTCCTGGACAAAGCAGCGGGATGGCTGCCCGGAGAACACGCTGGCCCCACATCTGCAGGGCACGCCGATCTCAACACCGGCGCCCAGCGGCATGCCGGCGGAACCGACCGAGAATTGATTTCAAAACGGAATTTCTGCCGGCCTACTGGTCGCCGCCACCCTTGGTGAGGATGTCGTCGGCCAGCGAGATCGCGGTGCGGCGGTCGGCTTCGCCGGCGGCTGCAAACGCTTCTTCCTGCATGCCGCGGATCCATGGCTGGTCGGCGGGTGAGGCCCGTTCGAGCGCCGCGGTCATCATCGCCAGCCCCCGCACGATCTTGCCGCTTTGGAAAAGCAGGTTGCCGAGCGTCGCCTGCGCGCCCGCATGGCCCTTTTCGGCCGCCAGCTGGAACCAGCGTCCGGCCTGCTTGACGCTGGCCTTGACGCCGCCCTCACCCTTGAGGAACATCTGGCCCATCTCGAACTGGGCGTTCGGATTGCGGTAGTTGGCGGCGGCACGCATGTAATATTCCTGGGCCGCCACTTCGTTCTCCTCGACGGGGCTGCCGGGAATGCCCTTCCTCAGATAGTCGCCAAGCGCCACCAGCGCGTCCGAAACATAGCTTTCCTCGGGCGAACCGGGCTCGACATCCTGGTCGACGATCTCGCTGAAGAACTTGAATGCCGCGTAGTCGTCTCGCGCCACGCCATCGCCTTCGGCATACATGCGCGCAAGCTTCCAGGTGGCGCCGATCTGGCCGTTCTCGGCGGCATATTTATAGGCTTCCGCGGCCTGCTCCTTATGGCCGTTCTTGTAGGCGGAAAAGCCGAACTGGAACACCGCCCACGGGCTCGACTGCGGCTTCACGCCGGTCTTGTCGTCGAACACCTTATCGTCGAAGGCCATGGCCTGGCCGACGGCGCCCAAGGTCGCGCCAAACGTGGCGAGCGCAACCAGTGCCGAAAGGACAGACGACCTCAACAACTCAGATGTCCGCATAGCAGTGTGTTTCTTTGGCACCGCCGGGATGGGTGACCGCGCCGTCGCGGGCAGATCCGACCGTCTGTGCGTATTTCCAGATCGCGCCCGACTGATAGTCGGTCGTGCGCGCCTTCCATGCTTTTGCCCTCGCCGCCAGTTCGGCTTTGGACAATGCAACCTCGATCGTGCCGTTCACCGCATCGATCGAGATCAAGTCGCCATCCCTAAGCAGCCCGATCGGGCCGCCCACTGCCGCTTCCGGCCCGACATGGCCGATGCAGAAACCGCGCGTTGCGCCCGAAAAACGCCCGTCGGTGATGAGCGCCACCTTGCCGCCCATGCCCTGGCCGTAGAGAGCCGCCGTCGTCGACAGCATTTCGCGCATGCCCGGGCCGCCGCGCGGACCCTCGTAACGGATGACGAGAACCTCGCCTTCGCTATAGTTACGGTGCGTAACCGCTTCGAAACATTCCTCTTCCGAATCGAAGCAGCGTGCCGGACCCGAGAATTTCAGTTCCGCCATACCAGCGACCTTCACGATCGCGCCTTCGGGGGCAAGGTTACCCTTCAAGCCCACGACCCCGCCGGTCTGGGTAATCGGCCTATTGGCGGGACGGACCACATCCTGGCTGTCATTCCAGGAAACATGTTCCATATTTTCGGCCAAAGTGCGGCCGGTCACCGTCAGGCAATCGCCATGAAGATAGCCATGGTCGAGCAGCGTCTTCATCAAGAGCGGAATGCCGCCGGCCTCGAACATGTCCTTGGCGACGTATTTGCCGCCCGGCTTGAGGTCGGCGATATAGGGTGTTTTCTCGAATATCCTGGCCACGTCGAAAAGATCGAACTTTATCCCGGCCTCGTGCGCGATCGCCGGCAGATGCAGCGCCGCGTTGGTCGAGCCGCCGGTGGCCGAGACCACGGTCGCGGCATTTTCCAACGCTTTTATAGTAACGATGTCGCGCGGGCGGATGTTCCTTGCGATCAGCTCCATGATCTTTTCGCCGGAAGCGAAATTGAAGCGGTCGCGCATCTCGTAGGGTGCCGGCGCGCCGCAGGAATAGGGCAGCGCCAGGCCGATCGCCTCAGCGACGGTGGCCATGGTGTTGGCGGTGAACTGGGCGCCGCAGGAGCCGGCCGACGGACAGGCGGCTTGCTCGATCTCGAGCAGCTCGGCGTCGCCGATGGTGCCGACCGAGTGCTGGCCGACCGCCTCGAACACGTCCTGCACGGTGATCTGCCGGCCACGGTAGCTGCCGGGCAGTATCGAGCCGCCATAGATGAAGATCGACGGTACGTTGAGGCGCACCATGGCCATCATCATGCCGGGCAGCGACTTGTCGCAACCGGCCAATCCAACCAGCGCATCGTAGCAATGGCCGCGCATGGTGAGCTCGACCGAGTCGGCGATGACCTCGCGCGACACCAGCGACGACTTCATGCCCTGATGACCCATGGCGATACCGTCGGTGACGGTGATGGTGCAGAATTCGCGTGGCGTGCCGTTGGCCGCCGCCACGCCCTTCTTGACCACTTGCGCCTGGCGCATCAGCGAGATGTTGCAGGGCGCGGCCTCGTTCCAGCAGCTGGCGACACCGACCAGAGGCTGCGCGATCTCGGCCGCCGACAGCCCCATCGCATAAAGGTAGGAGCGATGCGGCGCCCGCTCGGGACCAACGGTCACGTGGCGGCTCGGCAGCTTGGCCTTGGAGATCGCTCTGGCGTCCATACTCGTCCTTGCCGCGGGCGGTGCGGCCTGCCTCTTCGCCTAGCCTTTTGGCGCATGTCCCGAGACAGGTTCGAGGTGCGCCGGGTTTATGGCGGGAAATAGGCAATGTTCCCGGGCGGCCGGGCGACGCGAGGGTTGTTCAGAAACTGTTGCCAAAACGTCACAATTATCGGAGCGAACATCATGGGGGCAATTTGTTGCGCTGGCCGAACGCCGGATGACGCACCGAAACAAAACGGCCGGGCAACGCCCGGCCGTTTTGTCGTTTAAAATTTAATAGTTAGAACTTGATCTTGACGGAAGCCGAACCAGCGAGAAGCAGGTCGTTGCCGTAGGTGTAGGTAACGGCATTTGCCACGTCGCCGACACCGCTGAAAGTCGATGACCCGCTCGTCAGCACACCGATCGAGCCGCCCAGCCTGACCTCGACCTGATCGTTCGGCGAATAGGAGACGCCGCTGGCAACGGCCCAGGTATCCGACTGATAGCCGGAGGTCGTCGAGGTGCCGCGATCCCAGGTCAGCGAAACCACGCCCGACAATTGATCGGTGAACTTGTGCCCGATACCGCCCGTGACCGTCCAGCCGTCGCGATAAAGCAGGTCGAATGAAACGGGCGAGGGCAAACCGGTTACCGGACTGCGCACGCCATTGATGGCAATGACGCCAAGCTTGCTCCACTCCTGCCAGCGGACGGAACCAAAGGCCAGCCAGCCAGGAGCTATGCCGCTCTGCAGCTTGAATTCCAGAGCCTGAGGTATCTCAGCCGACGCCGAGACTGGGTACACGCCGGTAGAGCCGGGAATCAGATCCGCTGGAAAGGCGCCCCTGAAGCCGGTCGTGTCGACGGTTCCCGACAGCCCGTCATATTTGTAGCTCGAAGAGTACATCAGGCTGGCGCGCAGAGCGATCTCGGGGATCTCATAGGCTGCGCCCGCACGCCAACCCCATGCCTCGTCGGAAAGCTTGAAGACGCCGAGGCCGGTATTGCCGAAGGCGAGCAGTGTCTGACGGGAAAGAAACGCGTCTACCTGCTGGTAGGAGACACCGCCGATGAATCGTATGGCGCCCTTGCCGACGTTCACCTTGTAGGAGCAGGTGAGACCGAAATCGTCTGTGTCGACGGCGTATTTGACCGCTGTCGGCGAATAGGCGTTGTTCATGCCGAAATTCGCGTCCGCACCATACGGTCTCGTATAGGTGGCAAGACAGTCTACGGGCTCAAAGATGTTGGCCTTGATGCCGACATGCGGCACCGCATAGTCGCCACCAACATCCACCGCTGATGTCGACAAACCCGAGCCATCGAGGCGCTGCACATTCTTGAGTTTGCGCTGTGGCGAAACATAGGTGACGCCTGCGTCGAACGAATATGGCGCCGCGTCGAACAGCTGGTCGATATTGACGCCGCCCCGGTCAAAGCCCCCGGCTTGCACCGTCCCAGCCAAAGCCAGCGAAAAAGCCCCCGCGCCCAGCAGCACTTTCAGACGCGAATAACACATGAATCTCCTCCCCGAAATATCCTTGCATCAAGCTAGAACCAATTCAGGTTAACGGCGCAACAACGAATTCGCCGTGCGTACATGTACACCTTGGCTGAACGCATTTCCGACAAGGTGTCGGCCTTCTTACCGAGGCGGGAAAATGGCCGCCACAATACAGATCGACGAGAAAACTCGGGAAAAACCCCTAAATCACTACAGATCAGGGCATTTTGCGTGCCCAGTCAGCCATTGTTACATTATGGCAACAATGGGGCAAAAACATTCAGTTTGCCTCAAGATTTACGCTGCGGAATGCCTGTTTTCGTGGCAGGAGGCCTGTCTGGAAGGCAGATTCGTGACCGGCGAATCTATTGCGGCCAACAGGCCCAATTTGTTTGATCAGCCGGCCCAATCTGTTCGATCAACCGGCCCAATCCGTTCGATCAACCGGCATCGCGCACCCGCGCCAATGCCACCGAAAGCTTCTCTTGCGCCTCGCGATATTCGGCGAGTTTTTCACGCTCGGCCTCCACCACCTCTTCCGGCGCGTTGGCGACGAATTTCTCGTTGGACAGCTTCTTGTAGAGCCGCGCTATTTCCTCGGTCACCTTCGCAAGCTCCTTGTGCAGGCGCGCTGCCTCGGCGGCAAGGTCGATCAGGCTGCCGAGCGGCAGGCAGATCGTCGCCTCGTTGACCACGATCTGGGCGGATCCCCTCGGTGGCGCCTCGGCGAGCGAGATGTCGCCGACCCGCGCCAGACGCTTGATAGCCGAGCCCTGACGCTCGAGCCTTTCGTGTGTCGCGTCGTTGGCGCCGATCACCACGAGCGGTGCGATAGCCGCCGGCGGCACGTTCATCTCCGAACGCACCGAGCGGATGCCGGAGACAAGGTCGACCAGCCAGTTGATATCGGCGGCGGCCGCCTCGTCCTCGAAGTCGGGCGACGGCCATGCCGCATGACAAAGCAGCGATTGCCGTTGCCTGCCCTCGCCGGCGGTTTCGGCCCACAGTTCCTCGGTCATGAACGGCATCATCGGATGCAGCAGCTTGTAGATCTCGTCGAGTACGAAGGCGACGCATGCCCTGCTCTCGGCCTTGGCGGCCTCGTCGGTGCCCATGAACACCGGCTTCAGCAGTTCCAGGTACCAGTCGCAGAACTGGTTCCAGACGAAGCGGTAGGCGGCACCCGCCGCCTCGTTGAAGCGGTATGAGGTGATACCGTCCGTTATGTCCCGCGCGGCTCGCGTCAACTCCGTCAAGATCCAGCGGTTGACCGCCAGCTTGGCGTCCTGCAGCCAGAAATCGTCGTCGCGCGCCACTTCGTTCATCTCGGCGAAGCGCGTCGCGTTCCACAGCTTGGTGCCGAAATTGCGATAACCGGCTATGCGGGCCGGATCGAGCTTAACGTCGCGCCCTTGCGCTGCCATCACAGTCAAGGTGAAGCGCAGCGCATCGGCGCCGTATTCGTCGATGAGCTCGAGCGGATCGATGACGTTGCCTTTCGACTTCGACATCTTCTGCCCGTTCTTGTCGCGAACCAGCGCATGGACATAGACGGTATGAAACGGCTCCTGATCCATGAAATGCAGGCCCATCATCATCATGCGGGCGACCCAGAAGAAGATGATGTCGAAACCGGTCACCAGCACGTCGGTCGGGTAATAGGTCTTCAGCTCCCGCGTCTGGTCCGGCCAGCCAAGCGTCGAGAACGGCCACAGCGCCGACGAGAACCATGTGTCGAGCACGTCCTCGTCTCGGGTCAGGATCTCGCCAGGCTGGAAATTCTCAAGCTTGTCCTCGACCCAGGCCTTCCACGGCCCTTCCAGCGCCAGATAATATTCGACGGCGGCACCGAGCGCCTCTTCCTCGGTCTTTTCGACAAAGACATGCCCGTCCGGCCCGTACCAGGCAGGGATCTGGTGACCCCACCAGAGCTGGCGCGAAATGCACCAGGGCTGGATGTTTTCCATCCAGTCGAAATAGGTCTTTTCCCAGTTTTTGGGCACGAAGTTGGTACGGCCCTCGCGCACCGAGGCGATCGCCGGCTTGGCCAGTTCCGCCGCATTGACATACCACTGGTCGGTCAGAAACGGCTCGATCGGCACGCCGCCGCGGTCGCCATGGGGCACGGCGTGGCGATGCGGCTCGACCTTTTCGAGAAAGCCGCCCGCCTGCATCAGTTCAACGATCTTCTTGCGCGCATCGAAACGGTCCAGACCATCGAGGCTGTCCCAGACGGCCCGGCGCTCCGGTGTCACGTCCAGTCCGGCGAGAAAGTCCTCATTGTCCTTGAGGCTCACCGCCGCATTGACGGTAAGGATGTTGACCGCCGGCAGCCGGTGGCGCTTGCCGACCTCGAAGTCGTTGAAGTCATGCGCCGGCGTGATCTTGACCGCACCGCTGCCTTTTTCGGGATCGGAATACTCATCCGCCACCACCGGAATCCTGCGGCCGACGATCGGCAGGATGAGGTTCTTGCCGATGAGATGCCGGAAACGTTCGTCGTCGGGGTGGACGGCGACAGCCGTATCGCCCAGCATCGTCTCCGGGCGGGTCGTCGCAACGGTAATGAAGGTCTTCGGATTTTCCGGATCGAAGGTCATGCCTTCGACTGGATAGCGGAAGTGCCAGAGGTTGCCGTTGACTTCCTGCTGCTCGACCTCGAGATCCGAGATGGCGGTCAACAGCTTCGGATCCCAGTTCACAAGGCGCTTGTCCTTGTAGATCAGCCCTTCCTTGTAGAGCGTCACGAACACTTCGAGCACGGCCTTGGACAGGCCCTCGTCCATGGTGAAGCGCTCCCGGCTCCAGTCGGCCGAGGCCCCGAGCCGCTTCAGCTGGTTGAGGATGGCGCCGCCGGACTCGGCCTTCCACTCCCACACCTTGTCGATGAACTCATCGCGCGTCAGGTCGCGGCGGTGGATCTGCTTTTCCATAAGCTGGCGCTCTACCACCATCTGCGTGGCGATGCCGGCATGGTCCATGCCTGGTTGCCAAAGAACATTCTTGCCGCGCATGCGCTCGAAGCGCACCAGAATGTCCTGCAGCGTGTTGTTGAGCGCATGACCCATATGCAGCGAGCCGGTGACATTCGGCGGCGGGATGACGATGGTGAAGGCTTCAGCCCCCTCCTCGGCCCCGGCGCCGGCCCGAAAGGCGTCGGCCTCTTCCCAGATCCTGGCAATCTTCGGCTCGACGGCTTTCGCGTCGTAGGTCTTTTCGAGCATGGGAAAACGGTCCGCGCTGTCCGGAATTTGTGGTCCGGTGTAAATCGGAAGGTTGTTGCCAAGTCAACCGCAAGGGCATGGCCGATAGATAGCGCCGGGATGGTTCGGTGCAACTCGCGGAACTGAATGTTGCACGGCAATCGCTTCAGGTTTGCGCTGCCCCTCATTGCCCTGCCGGGCATTTCTCCCCGTATAGTGACGGGGAGAAAGACGCCTGTACTGAAGCTCTCGCCAATCACGAACGTTGCGGAAAAGGCGCCTAAATTGCGGTCAACCCCTTCTCCCCGTCACTATACGGGGAGAAGGTGCCGGCAGGCGGATGAGGGGCAGCGCCGACTTCGACAATTCGCCGGTCGAGCGCCGCCTATTGGCGGCTCTCCGAATTGCTACTGCGCGCCGCGCGCGACGCGCTCGATTTCCTCGCGCACCAGCCGCTCGACCAGCGTCGGCAGGTTGTTGTCCAGCCAGTCCTGCAGCATGGGCCGCAGCATCTCCTCGGCCATCTCGTCGAAGGTCTTCTTGCTGCGGCTGGCAAACGCGTCGGAAAGCTCGCCGAAGGCGGCGGCAACCTGCCGGCCCGTATGCTCCGAAAGGATTGCCGGACGTGCGGGCGGCGCCTCGCTGGCCGCCGGACGCGCCAATCCGATTTTCGAAGATTCCGGGCCGATTTTCGAAGATTCCGGGCCGGTTTTCGAAGGCTCCGGGCCGCTTTCCGAAGGCTCCGGCCCAATTTCCGAAGGCTCCGGCACAGGTCCAGCAGTCGCCTCGTTCTCGAAAACCTCGGCTTTCGGCTCGGCGTCCGGCGTCCGGAGTGGCTCGGCGCGCTCCGGCTTGGCCATCGCGTCGCCGACCGCGGCGATCTCGCGCCGCCAATCGGCAATGATGGTGTCGGTCGTCTCGGCAGCCTTGGCTGTCGCAGGCCGATCCGGCTTTGCGGGCGGTTCGGGAGCGGTGTTCACCTCAGCCAGCGTCACCGCTGCCTTTGCCGGGCCGGCGCGCAGCGGCGTTTCCAGGCGCTCAATGACCGGCGCGGCCGTTGGCTGCACCTCGGCGCGCGTGGCCGGCTTGGCGATCTCCAGTCCGCCGCGCAGTTCGGAGCGGAACGCATCCCCCTCCGCTGCCCGTCCGGCTGCCGGCGCCGGTTGCAGATCCTGGCGCAGCTCGTCCGCGTCGCCCGGCTGCTTGCGGCCGGTATCGCTGTCCTCGATGATCCTTCTGATGGAAGCCAGTATTTCTTCCATGGAAGGTTCGCGCTGTACGCTGCTTGCCGTCGCCATCGTCACATCCGCCGCCCTTGTGACTCGTTCTCAGATTTCCTGTCCGGCAATGCCGGATTCGAATCATGGCAACAGCGTAACCGACGGAACGGCTTGCGAGAATCCCCAATCTGGCGACATCTCGGATTTCAACAGATTAGGGTCGGGAGTTGAAAGCCCGCGCGTCGTTCGAGCGCGGGCTGAAAACACGGCTTGGCGATCAGCGGCCGTCCGGCGTGCGCAGGCCGATCCACTTGTCCTTGACGGCGTTGTAATGCTCTTCGGGCCTGTACTTCGTCACGTTGAGCGCAAGGCGGTCTGCCGACAAATGGCCAACCGCCGAGAGGATGGCATAGCTCGCCACCACCACGTCGCGTTCGGCGCTGACAAGATTGATCTTGGCAGTGATGAGGGTCGCCTGCGCGTTGAGCACGTCGAGCGTGGTGCGCTGGCCGACATTGCGCTCTTCGATGACGCCGTTCAGGGCAAGCTGCGCGGCGGCGACCACCTGCCGGTTGGCCGTGACGCTTTGCTGCGCGGCGGTGTATTGCGACCATGCCGAGGTAACGGCCTGGCGCACCTGGTCGCGACTCACGTCGACTTCGATCCGCGCCTGGCTGAGCGATTCCTTGTTCTGGCGCACGGTCGCCGAGGTCCGTCCGCCGGAATAGA
Organism: Mesorhizobium sp. M0500; assembly: GCF_040321165.1. NCBI lineage: Bacteria > Pseudomonadati > Pseudomonadota > Alphaproteobacteria > Hyphomicrobiales > Phyllobacteriaceae > Mesorhizobium > Mesorhizobium sp. M0500. The sequence continues at coordinate 59,793 of NZ_JAMYRB010000012.1, read as the reverse complement.
TCGGCACGGTCAGTGTCGCGCCGATGTTCGCCGACGTCCTTGTGCCATCCTGCGATGCCCCAAGGACGCCCGGAACCGTGTTGCGATAGTCGCCGGAAACGCCGGCGCTAGCCGAAAGCTGCGGCAGCAGCGCGCCTTCGGCCGATTTAACCGAAAACGCCGCCGCGTCGACCAGGTGCTCGGTGGCGAGGATGGCCGGATGTTCGGCCGATGCGATCGCGATCGCTGCATCGAGGCTCGACGGCAACAGCTTCGACAGCGGCGAAGCCGGCCTGAGCCTGCCCGGCTCGTCGCCGACGATCTGGCGATAGGTCGCAGCGCTTGCCAGCGCCGTCGCGCGGGCGGCGCTCAACTGCGCCACCGCGGAGGCACGCTGCGCGTCGGCTTGCGCGACGTCGGTGCGGGTACCTTCGCCGACCTCGAAGCGCGAACGCGCCGCACGCGCCTGCTCGGTCAGGAACTGCAGGTTCTGTTCGGTCAGCACCGCGATCTGGCGGTCGCGGATGACGTCCATATAGGCACTTGCCGCGTTGAAAAGGGTGTTTTCTTCGGTGTTGCGCAGGCTCTCGACCGAGGCGCTGACCCGCGCTTCGGCGGCCGCGACGTTGTTCCTGGTCTGAAAGCCGTCGAACAGGGTTTGATTGATCTGGACGCCAAAGTTGCCGGTAGTTATGCGCGCGGTTCGACTAGTACCATTGATATGGGTGCTGGTGTAGTCGATGTCCGCGGAACCGGTGATGGTCGGGCGCCAGCCGGACTTTGCGATTGCAACGCCCTCGTCGGTGACGCGAACGCCGGCGCGTGTCGAATTGAGCGAGGAATTGTTCTGATAGGCTTTTGAAAGGGCCCCGAGAATGGTTTCGGCCGAGGCGGCCATTGGAGACAGCGCTGTCGCCGAAACGAGGACAGCGGTAAAAAGCAACTTGCGTACAGACGGCACGTTATATTCCCTCATTCGTTTTGCACGGGAACTGCGCCACGCTGGCTTCTCCTTCTGATCAGCCGGCGCCGCGTTTTTTATCGTTCCCCCGCTGAAAGCCCCCAGAAACGCCCGGTTATGCAGATCAGCAACGATTGTTCAAACGCAAGCGATCATGACAGCGCCTTCGCTGCAAGGCAAAATCACTCAGAATTCGAAGGCGGGAATGCGTTCGAATCCCGGTAGTGGCTTAATTGCCGCATTAAATGCGCGTCTTCCCGTTACAACCCCTCCAGTCTTAAAAAAAAGCCGGGCTACGCCCGAATTGCCCTGCCCCTCCACGGCGACGAGTCGGCCGCCTTCGGCAAGCTGGTCGAACAGCGCCGCCGGCACGTCCCCGACGCTGCCGCCGATCAGGATCACGTCGTAAGGTGCCTTGGCGGCATGGCCTTGCGGCAGCGGCCCGTGGACCACGGTGACATTGCCGCAACCCAGCGCCGCAAGCATCGAAGTGGCGGTCTCGGCCAGCGCCGGATCGCTTTCCAGCGCCACCACGGACCTTGCCAGCCGCGACAGGATCGCCGCCGCATAGCCGGTGCCGCAGCCGACATCGAGTGCCGAATCGCTTGGGCCGATATCGCCCAGTTGCATAAGCTTGGCCAATGGCGACGGCTCCATCAGATAGCGCGGGCCATCGGCCGTATCGGCGATGCGGATGTCCTCGTCGATATAGGCAAGGTCACGCTGGCCGGCGCCGACAAAGGCCTCGCGCGGCACGACAAGCATCGCCTCGAGCAGCGGTGCGCTGGTCACGTCGGTGGTGCGGATCTGGCCGTCGACCATCTTCACCCGGCGTTCGGCAAAATCAGCGCTCATGTTCCAACCATCCGCTTGCCGCGCAAAGGCCGCGGCTGTTTCGACCGGAACTGAAGCCCCCTGGCGCTGACGCGCGGGAGCTCGGGCATTGGAGGCCTCGCCCGGAATCGAACCGGGGTGCAAGGATTTGCAGTCCTCTGCGTAACCACTCCGCCACGAGGCCTCATTGCTCCCGGCGTTCCACCCGGCTCCAATAGGTTGCGGCGAAAATGCCGTCAAGCGGCCACCATGCATTCCCAACGTTTCCTCGACATTCCATGCCCTGCCTTATCAACGCAATGCTCATGTTAGCAATAACATATTAGCTTATCGTTAAGCATGATTCTGGGCGACGGGAACCCGAAACCGGCGGCCACGTTGGGCAAAGAGGAGGCTCCGCCATGCGTCGAGCAGCTACGAAGGACGGCACGTCGCGCGGATTGTCGCAGTCTGCAGAGCTTGTGCGCTATGCCATCGACCGCCTCAGCATAGAAGGCGCAAACAGCCTGCCGCCGCGCGACCGGGCGCGGCTGGCATCGGCTACCGCCGTTCTCAAGGAGCTTTGCGAACGCCTGGAAAGCTGTTTCGACCAGCCTCGGTGAGGCCTGGACGGACCACGCCGCTCTCCGACATTTTGCCGGATACCGGCCTGTCAGCAGGGCAGTCTCAATCCGGCCGGCGCCGTCGCTCCCACCAGACGACGAAGCGGCGCCGGTGACGGCGCACCAATGCGAATTCGTAGGAGAGCACCAGCAATCCGATCGGCACCATCCAGAAACCCAGGATCGGCAGGAAGCCGAGAATGCCGCCGATGATCAGCACGACGCCGATCGCAATCCTGAGGCCGCGCGAGCGCGGCATGGTGAACTGGCGGCCGAAGACCGAGATTTTCCGGGCCGGTGGCTGTTCGTCGCTCATTGCCGTCATGTGAAATGTCGATCCGTTTGCATCAGTAGCACCATCAGCCGGAGAAAGCCGCAACGGCCTTTTCTGTTCCTTGACAGGCGAGAGACAGCTCATATGAGGGCGCTCGCCGGCCATTGCCAGCAAGCCTCGCGCCAAAAAGCACCGAAAAAATGCGAAATGCTTCTTTGCAAAGCCGAAACGGGTTTGCTATAGGCTGCCCCACTCACGCAAGAGCCTCTGTTCCCCGGTAGCTCAGTGGTAGAGCAACCGGCTGTTAACCGGTTGGTCGCTGGTTCGAATCCGGCCCGGGGAGCCACCGCCTCTTCTACGCCATAGCGCGATATTGCGCGCCAGCGTGCAATTTCTCCCTACGCGTCGATCTCCATAGTCCTGCCTCCAGAGTGTCAGAGCATCGAGGACCGATGAAATCAGGCGTAGAATAGCAGGGCTCGCCCGCCCACGCCTATTCGGCGGCTACCGCGCGGAAATACTGATGACCGGCGGCTTCGCGCCCGAGTGCGCCGTTCAGTTCGCCGCGGCGGCGTCCGAACGTTGCCGCCCGTTATTACTTGCCGTCGCTGCCTCAACGACAGCAGCTTACAGACGGGCGCGAGGTGTTCGTGGACGGCGGATTGCATAGCTTTGAGCCTGCGCGCGCGAGGCGTCGCTGGGACAAAGCGGAGAGGCCTCGCGCCAGATCTGCACAGGCAAGATCTCAACGCCTACTCGGTTGAACATGATCCGCGTGGACGTCGCGCCTGCGGCGTTGCCTGGAGAATTTACCCCCGTGCCTCCTGCCGGTGGGGAGGCTTCGCACCGTTCGTGTCCTAGTTGTCAAGACCCCAAAGATCCGTGTTCCGTTTGAAGTACTCAATTAGCATCTCGGTGAGCACCCGCACTTTCCGCGTGGGATGCTGACCCGGCGGTCGGACGACATACGCGGCCCCTGGAGGTACCGGATAGCGTGTCATGATCGGGACCAGCGCGCCGGAGGCCACATATTCATGTGTGATGCAATCGGGGAGCCAGGCGATGCCGAGACCTGCCGCCGCCGCGGCGGCAAGCGCCGTGGCGCTATCGGCCTTGAACCTGCCCTGCGGCTGGACCGTAACAATCTTGCTGCCATTTATGAACTGCCAGGCTTCCGTTCCCTGCATGAGGGCCTGATGGGTGACGAGTTCGTCCAGAGTCTCGGGTGACCCGTGCACCTCGATATAATCCGGGCTTGCGACAAGCTTTCCATGGATCGGCCCGACGCGCTTCGCGATCAGGTTGGAGTCTTGAAGGTAGGCGCCCCGGATCGCGCAATCGAAACCTTCTGCGATGAGATCGACGAAGCGATCGCTGTAGGAAGTATGGATGTGAAGCTTCGGGTGCAGACGCGCCATTTCCGCGAGCACGGGGGCGAAGTGGGTCGCGCCGAAAGTAAGCGGCATGGCAACCCTCAGGCGGCCGCGCAGCTCACCGGTGGGGAGGATCGTTTCCCGAGCCGTATCGATCTCTGCGCTGGCCCGGGCCGCATGGTCTCTGAACGCGATTCCCGCTTCGGTGAGCGCGGCGCCGCGGGTCGTTCGTGCAAGAAGCTGGACGCCAAGTTCCGCTTCAACCCGAAAGAGCCGCCGACTGACGATTGACTTGGAGACGCCGAGCCGGCGCGCGGCGGCCGATACGCCCCCTGCATCGGCCACTGCGACGAATGTCTGTAGATCTTCGATGTCCAATTCAGCGTTCCTCATTTCGCGACACAGCTTGCCTGATTATGGCACTACTGCATCACCAAAAGGAACGGCAAATTGCGTCCAGGCAACGTCGCCCGCTGGCGCATGTCTCCCGTGAACCCATTGCCGTCCATAGCGGCAGAGAAAGATTGCCGTCCATGGCGGCAGAGAAAGGAAGTCTTGATGACCCCTCGCAACGGCCTTGATTCGCTTCTTCGTCCTGAAGACTCGGTACTCGTTCTGATCGACCACCAGCCTTACCAACTCGCGAACCTGAACAGCCACGATCCGCAAGCTGTGGTCAACAACGCGACCGCGCTGGCGAAGCTAGCAAAAGCCTTCAATGTTCCGACCATTCTCACCAGCGTGATCGCGGGTCGTGGCGGCATCCTCTTCAAGCAGATCACTGACGTCTTCCCGGGGCAGGAAGTGATCGACCGGACTTGGGTGAACACCTGGCAGGACGAGAAGGTGGTGGACGTGGTCAAGGCGACCGGCCGCAAACAACTGATTATCGCAGGCCTTTGGACCGAAGTCTGCGTCGCGATGCCTGTCATCCAAGCCCTCGGCGAAGGCTGGGACGTGTCCGTGATCACCGATGCGTCGGGCGGCGTTTCGACCGAGTCCCACCAGATCGCCATCCAGCGGATGATCGCGGCTGGCGCAAACATGATGACCGTGATGGCGCTCGCTGGCGAGTGGCAGCGCGACTGGGCGCGCACCGAGCATGTCGAAGAGCTGACCGAGATTCTCATCCAGCACTTCGGCGGCAGCGGCATCGCCTTCCTGTGGGAGCAACAACTCCTCAAGACGCCTGTGCCGAGCGAAGGCTGATTCGGGCCGGGATGGCGAGCATTTCGGTGAGGGTCGGAATCGATCCGTTTGCCGGCCCTCGCCATCTCACCTCACAGGGAAGCCTTGTGATGCCGAACCCACCTTCACGAGCAGTCGCTCGTCGCACATCCTGGATAGATAGCATCGGGGATGCCGATGGCCGTGAGTTCAGCCGTGCGCACCTCGCCCCGCCCTCGCGGTAGAGCGATGGCCCGCTCCCTGAGCGTCGGTGTCGGCCCGCCGGCGAGGCGTAGGGCTTCTGCGCCGTCCGGTCACGTTTGCGCATTTTTGGCGACTCTGGTGCATTCTGGTGTAGGGGTATGGCAAATTCGTATTTCTCAGCTTCATCGACTCCGGCGAGCCAACGTCTTTTCTACGCTGAGGCGCGATGCAGCGCGCCGCCGTCCGACTTTTCTCCGCGTAACGATCTGGGTCAAGTTTCCACCAGCCTGGCGGACAAGAATTCGATGAAGCGCTGGGTCTTGGCTGGAATGAGGCGAGTTTCGGTGACGGCGTGAATGCTGACCGACGATCCCTGCCATTCGGGCAGGACACGCCGGAGCCTGCCCGAGGCCAAATCTTCGGCGACGATCTTCTCGGCAAGCAGGGCGATGCCCTGGTGGTTGACCGCCAGGGCGCGGATCATCCCGACGCTGTTGACTGTGAAGCGGCCTCCAACCTCGACTTCGACCTTGTTCATCCCCTGATGCAGGGCCCAGATCTTCGGCATGCAGATGCATTCATGCTCCGCCAGATCCGCCGGTGTCGCCGGCTCGTCGGACGCTTCGATGTAGCCAGGAGATGCATAGAGGTGGCGCGCGTGGCGCCCGATCAGGCGAGCGATCAGGCTGGAGTCTTCCAGCTCGCCGATGCGGATCGCTACATCGAACGGCTCGGCCACCAAATCGACGCGGCGCGGGGTCAGGTCGAACTCGAAGGTGATGCCGGGATAGTGCCGCACGAAATCGACGATGATCGGCGTCAGGTAAAGCGTGGCGAAGTCGACCGGGAGCGAGACCCGCAGGACACCGCTCGGCTGCTCCAGCATGGCGCCGAGCTGCTCGTGTGCGAGCCGTGCCTCGTCGACGATGCGCTTGCTTCGTTCGTAATAGAGCTGGCCGGCCTCGGTGAGCTCGATCTTGCGCGTCGTTCGATGCAGAAGCCTCAGGCCGATCGCCTTCTCCAGCGCGCTGATACGTCGCGACAGAGTCGAGTTGGGCATGCCCAGAGCCTCAGCCGCCTTCCGGAAGCTCCTCGCTCTCGCCACCTCCACGAACAGCGCCATGTCGTTCAAGTGGCTCACGCTATTGCTCCATATTTGGAATATTGATTTCACTTTTGCCGGATTTATCCCGACATTGGAATAGTGGACAAGGGCTCCAGCAAAAGAATGGAGATCCCAATGAGTCCCTTATTCACCTCTGTCCGCGTCGGTCGCTACACTCTGCCGAACCGCCTCGTCATGGCCCCGATGACCCGTAGCCGCGCCGGCTTCGACGGTACGCCGGGCGAGCTGGCCACCGAATATTATTCCCAGCGCGCCGGCGTCGGCCTGATCGTCACCGAAGGCACCCAGCCCTCGGATGACGGCCAGGGCTATCTCACCACACCGGGCATCTACACGCCTGCCCATGTCGCCGGCTGGCGGAAGATCACTTCCGCCGTGCACGACAAGGGCGGCCGCATCTTCATCCAGCTGATGCACGCCGGGCGCATGTCGCATCCCGACAATACGCTGCATCACCGCCAAGCCGTCGCGCCTTCCGCAATCGCGCCGGCGGCGGGTATGTTCACGATGACCGGGATGCAGGATATTCCTGCGCCACGCGCGCTTACGACCGAAGAGGTGCGCCAGACGGTCGCCGATTTCCGCCATGCGGCCCGCTCGGCGATCGAGGCGGGCGCCGACGGCATCGAGATTCACGGCGCGAACGCCTACCTGGTCCAGCAGTTCTTCGCGCCCAGCGCCAACACGCGCACGGACGAATATGGCGGGTCGATCGAGAACCGAGCGCGCTTCGCCATCGAAGTCGCCACGGCGATCGCCGAGGAGATCGGCGCGGACCGCACCGCGATCCGCCTGTCACCCGGGACGACGATATGGGGGATCGACGAAGGCGCCGAAGGGCCGGACCTCTACCGCTATCTGGTCGCCGAACTCGACAAGCTCGGGCTCGCTTACGTGCACATCATGCACCAGGGCGACGAGGCGCTGCTGGCCGATATCCGCAAGCTCTGGCACCAATCGCTGACCCTCAATCGGCCAAGTCGTCCGCGTGACCAGATCGGCGCCGACGTAGCTTCGGGGCTGGCCGATCAGGAGTCCTACGGCCAGATGGTCCTGGCCAATCCGGACTTTGTGGAACGGTTGAAGACCAATGCGGCGCTGAATGCGGCAGTCCAAGCCACTTTCTATGGTGGCACCGCCCTGGGCTACACCGACTATCCCGCTTTGAGCGCGTAAAGCGCAAGCAAGTAAATCCCCAAGCGCCGGCAGTCGAATAACATTTCTCACCCGAGGTGGACTGCATAATTCGAAGTTCTTCTTGAGAGACTTCAAACTATATCGTCCAACAGGAAGGAGAAGCCTGATGAACCAACACAATGACTTCCAAAGCGCCCCCGGCCGGGCTGAACCGCTTGGCTCCGGCCGGGCCCTACGTCTTCAAGCATATGGCGGCACTGAGAGCTTGAAAGTCGATTGGCTATCCGCCCCCGAGCCTGGTCCCGACCAAGTGCTCGTCCAGGTCAAGGCTGCCGGAGTAAACGGAATCGACTGGAAAATCCGTGAAGGCTACGTCCGCGACAAGTTCAAGTTATCTTTGCCCGCGACGCTTGGCATCGAAATGGCGGGGGTCGTGCTGCGGACCGGCTCCAACGTCGAAGGCGTGAGGGTCGGAGACCGGGTCATGGCCGCGCTGGGTGGCCTGGGCGCTTATGCTGACCACTTGCTGATAAATGCCGAAAAACTCGTCAAGACGCCTGCGGTCCTGTCAGACATTGACGCGGCGGCAGTACCGGTGGCGGCGATGACGGCATGGCAAGTCCTTCAGGTCGCCGATTTCAACCTTCGGGGGCGGCGGGTGTTGATCCACGGCGCGGCTGGTGGGGTGGGCAGCTTCGCTGTCCAGTTCGCCAAGACGGCTGGAGCGACCGTCTATGCTACAGCCTCAACCAAGAGCGTGGCCCATGTCCAAGCCTTGGGCGCTGACGAAGTGATCGATTACCAGAAACAGAACTTCGAGCTTCTTGCGAGCGACATTGACCTTATCGTCGATCTTGTCGGGGGCCAGGTCTTGGACAAATCTTGGTCGGTCCTATCGCCTGGCGGCGTCCTGGCCAGCATCGCTGCAACTGATGTGGTTTCGCGCGCCCCGGCAGGCCGTCGTGGCATCTGGTTGTCAGTCAAACCTGACACCGCGCGCCTAGCCACAATCGCTCAAGAGATCGCTGACGGCTCGCTGCGGTCCACGATTGCAGAAGTGGTCGGCTTCGACGATCTGGCATCCGCGATCGAGCGCAATCGCACCGGCCACGCTCCCGGAAAGATAGTCTTAGACCTCACCAGGTGACTTCAGCTCATGGTAATCGTCCCTAAAGGGGACCGTCTGCATTCGGCTCATGTTGGGACGGCCGTGAACCACAGTTATGCAGGGCCTTTCCGCTCCGCCGCAAATCTCAAATGCGCGTTTTTTAGCCTTCCCTGACCGGCAGCGCCTTTTCACCGGAATCGACCGCCCTATTTCGCCTCGACAGGTGGGTGGCTGCTTGCTGGACGAGTCCCTGCGACGAGTACGGCATGTGCTTCGAGGTAACCCCCAATGGACTTCCACGATCGGCACCTATTGCGGTTGCGGGTGAACGGAGAGGATCACAGCCTTTCCGATCTCGATCCCCGCGTCACGCTGCTCGACCTGCTGCGCGAGCGGCTTCATCTGACCGGAACGAAAAAGGGATGCAATTTCGGCGAGTGCGGCGCCTGCACCGTGCATCTCGACGAACGGCGTGTGAATGCCTGCATGATACTTGCCGTGTCCTGCGAGGGACGCGAGGTCACGACGATCGAAGGCTTGGCAAACGGCGATGCGCTTCATCCCGTGCAGCAGGCGTTCATCGATCATGATGGGTTCCAGTGCGGATTCTGCACGCCCGGACAGGTGATGTCGGCGGCGGCACTGATCGAGGAGGGACATACCGGCTCCGATGCCGAGATCCGCGAATGGATGAGCGGTAATCTGTGCCGCTGCTCGGCCTATCCGCAAATCGTCGAGGCGGTGCGCTCAGCGGCCGGGAGGGCGAGCCAATGACCCCATTCGTCTATGCGCGCGCCGACAGCCTGGGCGACACGATCGCAGCCGGTGCCGCGCCCGACAGCGCCTTTCTCGCCGGCGGCACCGAATTGCTCAACTGGCTGCGCCTTGGAATTGCCGGGCCGGCGCGGATCATCGATATCTCCCGCCTCGACGGGCTGGATCAGATCGAGGCACTGCCCGGCGGCGGCTTGACGATCGGCGCGCTGACGCATCTCAACGATGTCGCGCAGCATGCGCTGGTGATGCGCGATTATCCGGTGTTGAGCCAGGCGATCCTCAACGCCGCATCGCCGCAGCTGAGAAACCTAGCAACGATAGGCGGCAATCTTCTGCAGAAGACGCGCTGTGCCTATTTCCGTGCCGAAGAGCAGTTGCCATGCAACAAGCGTCAGCTCGGCTCCGGCTGCTCGGCATTGCATGGCATCAACGACAATCACGCGATATTCGGCTGGACCGAGGATTGCGTCGCCACCCAGCCATCCGACCCGGCGGTGGCGCTGGCAGCACTTGATGCGGTCATCGTCACCGCGCACCGCAGCGGCGGCCGGCGCATTCCGGCAGCGGAATTCCACCTGCTTCCCGACACGCGGCCCGAGGCAGACAATGTGTTGCAGCAAGGCGAACTGATCACGGCAATCGAGCTGCCGGCGCCGGCGCCGCGATCGGCTTACCTCAAGGTGCGCGAGCGCGAATCCTACGAGTACGCCATCGTCTCTGCCGCCGCTGTGCTGGAGATGGACGGCCAAACCATCCGTCGGGCGGCCCTGGCGCTGGGGTCCGTCGCGCTGCGGCCGTGGCGGCTGAGCGCCGCCGACCAGCAGCTCGCCGGTGCCGAAATCGGCGATCGCGAGGCGTTGAGCACCGCTATCGAGCAATCCTTCGCCGAAGCGCGTCCCTTGTCGCAGAACGCCTACAAGATCGAACTGGCCAAGACCGCCGCTTTGCGGGCGATCGAAAGAGCAGCGAGGATGCCGTCATGATGATCAGCCAGCCTGTTGCCCGCCCTGACGGCGGCGTCAAGGTCACCGGCCGCGCCCGCTATGCGGCCGACTATTTCGCCCCCGACCTGCTCTATGCGGTACTCGTGACCGCGCCCGTTCCGGCCGGCCGCGTGACGTCGATCATGGTCGACGACGCGCTCGCCGAGAACGGCGTCGTGCGTGTGCTCACGCATGAGGACATGCCCAAATTCGGCCGGTTCGTATCGCCAAGGGCCGAGCCCGATACGCAGATGCAGCAAGCCGAAGGCCCGCCCGCGGCGCAGAGCTTCATGCCCATGCAGAGCGACGAGATACGTCACGAGGGCCAGCCGCTTGCCATTGTGCTGGGCGAGACGCTGGAGGCGGCGGAGGCCGGCGCTCGCCGCGTCGCGTTGCGCTACGAGTTCGCCGAGCCGGAGTTGCCGGCACCCCCCGAGTGGACCGCCATCGACAAGGCTGCTGTCTCGCCGAGGGAGAGCGGCTTCCTGTTCCTGGAGCCGACGTTTACGAAGGGCGAGGTCGACCGCGGCCTTGCTGACGCCGCCGCCACGGTCGAAGCCGTCTATTTGCAGCCGTCGCGCCATCACAACGCCATGGAGCCCTCGGCGACGCTCGCCGAATGGAATGACGGAGAGCTGACGCTACACGACGCCACGCAACACGTCTACGGTGTCCGCCAGGTGGTTGCCGCCCGCATGAATGTCCCGGCCGAGAAGGTCCGCGTGATTTCCCGCCATACCGGCGGCGGCTTCGGCGGCAAGGGCTGGATCTGGCCGCATCAGGTGCTGGCCGCCGCCGCCGCGCGCATCATGCAGCGCCCGGTCAGGCTGGCGCTAAGCCGAGCCAATGCCTATTCCTGCCTCGGTTATCAGCCGCGCATGGCACAGAAGATCGTGCTGGCGGCGGACAGGTCGGGCAAGCTGACGGCCGTGCAGCAGGACGTGGTCAACCTGACCACCGTGACCGACGATTTCGTCGAGTTCGCCACCGAAGCCTCGAAGGGTCTCTACGCCACGCCGGCCATGCGTCTCAGCCAGCGCGTGGAGCGCGCAAACGTCGCCATGCCGACGCCGCTGCGTGCGCCGGTCGAGGGTCCGGGTACCTGGGCGCTTGAAAGCGCGATGGACGAGCTCGCCCACCGCCTCGGCATCGATCCGCTCGACCTGCGTCTGGTCAACCATGCGGACACGGATCCGGCCACCGGCCAGCCCTGGTCGTCGAAGAAGCTGCGCGAGGCTTATGAGGAAGGCGCCCGCCTGTTCGGCTGGCGCGAGCGCCCGCGCAAGCCGCAACGCGACGGCGACTGGCTGATCGGCTACGGAATGGCAACCTGCAGCATGGGCTGTTTCCGCAACCCGACGCCTGCAGCCGAAGTCAGGTTGCGCCGGGACGGCACGGTGCTCATCCGCACCGGCACCCAGGACATAGGGACCGGAACACTCACCATCTTTCCGCAGATCGCGGCCGACGTGCTGGGCCTGCCGATGGAGAAGGTGGACTTGGAAATGGGCGATACACAGCTGCCGGAGGCGGGGCCGACCTATGGCTCGTCATCGACCATGGGGGTGGGCGCGGCGGTGCTCGCAGCCGCCGAAGATGCGCGTTCGCAGCTTGCCCGTCTTGCCAATCTGCTGCCCGACGAGGTCGAGATGCAAGACGGCTATATTCGCCGCAAAGGCGCTGCCGGCGGTCAGACGATCGCCGACGTGATGAGCCATACCGACATCGGCGAGATCACCGGCTCCGGCTCGTTCGATCCGGCGCAGCATGGCAAAGGCCTCGCCATGCGCACTTTCGGCGCGATTTTCATGGAGGTCGGCGTCGATCCGGGGCTCGGCCTGCTCAGGCTTCGTCGCACCGTCGGCAGCTACAGCGCCGGCCGCATCGTCAACCCCCGCACCGCACGCAGCCAGATGACGGGCGGCATTATCTGGGGCTGGGGCATGGCGGCGATGGAGCAGAGCAGGCACGAACCGGTGCTTGGCCGGTTCCTGTCGAAGAACCTTTCCGGGGTCGCCATTCCGGTCAACGCCGACATTCCCGGCGACATCATAATCCACTTCGTCGATGAGGTGGACGAGCATGCCAGCCCGATCGGCGGCAAAGGCATCGGCGAACTCGGCGCCACCGGCGTTGCCGCTGCTGTTGCCAACGCCGTCTTCGACGCCACAGGCAAGCGGATCCGGGAGTTGCCGATCACGCCGGAAAAACTGCTGTAGAAGGATCGGCCCGCGGAAGCGTCTGCTCGACGAGGTTGACGTAATAGCGCATTACCGTCGGCACGATCTCGTCGTTGAAGACGTAGCGGTCGCCGTGCAGGCTTTCGCCCGGGCCGACCTCGCCGGCGCCGATCCACGCATAGCAGCCGCCGGCGGCGCGGATCATGAAAGCGAAATCCTCGCAGCCGAGACTGGGGCTGAACTCGGTCAAGACATTCTCCCGGCCGACGACGGAGGCGGCGGCCTCGACGGCGCGGGCCGTCGCATCCGCCGTATTGATCAGCGGCGGATAGCCCTTCCTGTAGTCGAGCCTGGCGTTGAGCGAATGCGCGGCGGCAATACCTTGTGCGATCTCGCCGATCAGCCTCTCGCAATGGTCGGAAAGGCCGTGCTCGAAGAAGCGGCAGGTGCCTTGCAGCCAGACCTTGCCCGGCACGATGTTGCCGACATTGCCGCCATGGATCTGCGTGATGCTGACGATAAGCGCGCTCTGCGGGTCGACCGAGCGGCTGACGATGCGCTGGACGGCTTGCACGAAGGCGCTGGCGGCCAGGATCGGGTCGTCGCCGAGCTGCGGCATCGCGGCATGCGCGCCAAGACCCTCGAAGGTCAGTTCGAAATTATCGACGGCCGCCATTTGCGGCCCGACGCGGGCGGCGATCGTCCCCAGCCTGATGCCCGGCCAGTTGTGGACCGCATAGACCGCTTCGACCCGAAAGCGCTTGAACAGGCCGTCCTCGATCATGCGCATGCTGCCGCCCTCGTTTTCCTCGGCCGGCTGAAAGATGAAAGTGACGGTGCCGTCGAAGGTGCGCGATTGACTGAGCAGTTTGGCGGCGCCGAGCAGCATGGCGGTGTGGCCGTCATGGCCGCAGGCGTGCATTACTCCTTCTTTCCTGGAGGCATAGGCCAAGCCGGTTTTCTCCAGCACCGGAAGCGCGTCGAGCTCGGCGCGAAGGCCGATGGCGCGTGCGCCGCCACCGCTGCGCAGGACACCGACGACGCCGGTGCCGCCGATCCCTTCATGCACCTCGTCGACGCCGAAGGAGCGCAGCTTCTCTGCAACGAAACGCGCCGTTTCGTATTCATTGAATGCGAGTTCCGGATTGGCATGGATATGGTGCCGCCAGCCTATAACCTCTGGTGTCAGCGCGGCGACGGGGTCATTATGCAACATGATGCCTCCTTTCCGCCGACAAAAAGCGGCTTGGTTTGCCTGCCATAGAAGGCCCGGCGAGAGGCGTCTTGAACCGGATTGACCATGGCAAGGACAAACGAAGCGGCAGAGACCGGGAAATACTGGCGCCATCCGTGCTTCCCCGACCTGGGCCTGTTCGAGGCGCGCTTCACCCGGCACCGCTATGACTTGCACACGCACCCGACCTATGTGATCGCCCTGATCACCTCTGGCTGCGAGCGCATTCGCATCGGCCGCAAAAGCGTTCTCGCTCCGGCAGGCACCATTGCCGTCGTCAATCCCGAGGAGTGGCATGACGGCGAACGCGGGGCGGATGAAGGCTGGGCCTACCGGACGTTTTATCCTTCGGTGCCGATGATGACCGCGCTTACCCGCGAACTCGGCCGCGACGGCGCTCCAGTATTTTCGCGCGCGACTATCGAAGACAGCAGTCTCGCCGCAGCATTGATGGCAGCACACCAGGGCTCGACATCCCCGGACACAATGACGGCCGAGACGTCCCTGCTCGTGGCGCTGCGACGGCTGATCGTTCGGCATGGCGACTCGAGCGGACAGGCCGAAGAGATCGAAAGCTCCGGATCGCAGCGGCGGTTCTCGCTCTACCGCGATCTTGTCGAAAGCGAGCTTGGCTCGCAGCTCGACCTCAAGCGGCTAGCCGGCGCGGCTGGCGTGACCCGATTCCAGGTCATCCGCGACTTCAACAAGGCGATCGGCCTGACGCCGGCGGCCTATATCCGCGACCGGCGATTGCGCCGGGCGAGTGCGCTGATCGAACAGGGATTTGGCCTCGCCGACGCCGCCATCGCGGCGGGTTTCGCCGACCAGAGCCATCTTTCCCGTACATTCCGGGCTATGCATGGCATGACGCCGGGCATGTTCAGAAGAGCGGGATAAGGCGCTCCTGAACAGACAAGCTTGCGCGCCAATGCTTGCTGCGCAATGCTGACGCAGCTCGGGGGGAATCATGCGAAAAATCTTGGCATCGATGCTGCTGCTCGCGGCTCCACTGTTTGCAAACAGCGCCCAGGCGCTGGATGCCAGCGGCACGCCGGTCATCGTGACCCCGCTTGCCTCTCACACCGAGACCGCGTCCGGCCAGCCGATCACGCTGCCGCAGAAGAACGTCCAGGTCCTGGTCTCGGCCTATCAGATCGCGCCGGGCGCGACCTTGCCGGTCCACAAGCATCCGTTTCCGCGCTATGCCTATGTCGAGGCCGGCACGCTTCAGGTCACCAACGTCGAGACCGGCAAGAGCAACACCTATCAAACAGGTGATTTCATCATCGAGATGATCGGGCAATGGCATCAGGCGACCAATGTCGGCGCCGATCCGGTCAAGCTGCTTGTCATCGACCAGGTCGAAGAAGGTACCAAGAACACGGTGTTGCGCCAGTAACTGCGGTCGTCGGGCACTCCAGCAAGGAACACCGGATTCACTCCGCAGCTTTCACCCGGTCGGCGGCGGCGGCCAGCACCGCGCGATCCCCCTCTTCGTATAAGCGGCGGATGGAGATTGCCTTGACGCGCCAGCCTTCAGGCGTCCGCACCATCCGGTGGAGATAGCTGCCGCCAACCGTCCAGAACCGGGAACCGATCCAATGGGTTGCGCGGACATGGCTGCGTGCAACCGCACCGTTGTCCGCGTCTTCGACAATGATGTTGGTGATGAGGTGCTGGGTGGCGTCGAAGCCCGGCAGCAGCCCTTGCCATTGGGCGATCAGCGCGTCGCGGCCGCTGGTCGTGACCTCGCCGCCGAAGAGGCTGGTATAGTCGGTCGTGACACGGGCCGCGAAATAGGATCTGACCCGGTTCCATTCACGCAGGTCGGCATAGAGGCCGATCCCGGCCACTGCCTCGGTGATTGCGATCCTGTCTTTGACCGTCAGCGCATCTCCCGGCGCGCTCGAGGCGGGCGCCGAGACGGCGGAAATCATCGCAGCGGAAATCGCCGAGACCAGGACATGCCGGCGCGTGACGAGGCTCATTGTCCCGCCTCCCCCGCACTGCCGAGCGTCGCGCGGAAGTGCGCGGCGGCGGCATCGCTCGCCGCCTTCACCGGCGCGGCACGATCGTAGAAATCGAATTGGGTGACATTGTCGAGCCACAGCTCCCGCTTGGAACTGGTCAGCCGCGTGTAGAATTTGTGCGCCCCCTTCGGAATGGCAGCCGCCTCGCTGTGCACCATCAAAAAAGGCTGGTGCAGGCGCGGAGCAGCCTGGATGGCGTCGAACGTCAGCCAGCCGCGCCAGAACGCCGGATCGGCCTCGTTGCGCCACGCCGGGATCATGCCGCGATCGGGTTCGGTGTAGTAAGGCACCTTGAACATGATCGCGCGCTCGTCGGTCAGGCTCGCGGCCGGCAAGAACGCTTGCTTGCCGGTGCGGCGATACTCAGCCTTGGCCGCATCGCCCACGGCCTCAAGCCTGAAGACGCCATTCCGGCCGCCATAGGCCTGCTCGACCACTTCGGCATCCTGCAACCAGGGCGCAACGAGGGCGACCGATTTGATCGCGGCGTTTTCGGCGGCGGCGGTGACCATGTAGCCGGAGCTGGCGCAAATGCCGAGCCCGCCGATGCGGTCCTGATCGGCTTCGGGCCGGCTCGCGAGATAGGCAACCGCCGCTTCGATGTCGGCGATCTTGGCGTAAGGATCCTCGTACTGGCGTCGCACGCCGCCGCTTTCGCCCCAGCCGCGAAAATCGAAGGTCAAGGCGACGAAGCCGCGATCGGCCATCTCGCGGGCGTAGCGGGCCGGCATCTGTTCCTTCACCGTCATCCAGGCGCCGGTCACGACCAGCGCCGGCCGAGGTTTCGCCGCGTCCAGATCCTCCGGGAGATAGAGCTCGCCGATGATCTGCTCACCGTACGAGGCAAAAGCGACGCGCTCGACGCGCGGTGCGGCGAAGGCATTGGAGGCGGCGAGCGCGGCGGTGGTTGCTACGGCAAGTGTCAGGGTTTTAAGCATCGCAAGTCTCCTTTGGCTTGGAATGAGAAGCGCGGCGCGTTGCGAGAAAGACCGCCGTCTCAGCGCTCGCCAGCCAGTCGGCTGGGCAGTGGCTTCAGCGGGTAATGCGCCCAGTAGAAAGCGTCCGACTGGTACATGTCGGTCAAAAAATTCTGTGCCTCGGCGATCTTGCCGTCCGTGATGCGGAACATCAGCGCGTAGAACTGGTCGATCTCGGGACCTGAGCCGACATTCGACCAGCCGCGATGGACGTCGACCACGAGGTCGCCTTGCGCCTGGAAGAAGATCGGCTCGGCCTTGAACTTGCCATCGGCCAGGCCGCGGAAGAAGGCGACCACCTCGTCCGGCCCGCGCTTGTCGCCGGCGAGCGGATGATGACCGGGAATGCGCCACACGATGTCGGGCGCGAGGAAGGGCCGCACGGCCTCGGGATTGCCGGTCGCGTAAGCTGCGTAGTAGTCTTTGATGAGCTGGATATTGCGGTCTTCCAGTGGCCCGCTGTGCGCCGGGGCGGCAGACACCGCCAGAAGAGTGCCGGCGGCGAGTAAAGCAAGCCTGGTCATCGGTCCTGTCTCCTTGCCCGTTCGAGCCGTTCCCAACACCGAGGCCCGTTCGTCGGACCCAACATGACGCCTTTCGTTCGCCGGAAAAACCAGTAGAGTTCGATAGGGCTATTTGGAAAATCCTTACAATGCGCCTCGACCAATTCAGCGGCATCGTCGCCTTCGTCAAGGTTGCGGAGGCCAAAAGCTTCACCCGCGCCGGCGCCGAGCTCGGCGTCGCTCCGGCCTCGTTGAGCGAGGCGGTCAAGGGGCTCGAGGAGCGCCTGGGGGTGCGGCTGCTCAACCGGACGACCCGCAGCGTTGGCTTGACCGAAGCTGGCGCCCAATACCTCGACCATGTGCGTCCGGCAGCCGAAGATATCTGGGCGGCTGGTGCGGCTCTGCGCGACAGCCGCGATCGTCCCGCCGGCACGCTGCGGCTCAGCCTGCCGTGGATCGCCGCTCCGCTGCTGATCGAGCCGCTGATGCGGCCGTTCATGGATGCTTATCCCGAAGTGCGGCTTAGTCTGATTTTCGACGACAGCTTCGTCGATATCGCCGCCGATGGCTTCGACGCCGGCCTGCGCATCGGCGAACTTCTCGAGAAAGACATGATCGGCGCGCGTCTGGGCGGGCCACTGCAGATGGTCGCGGTGGGTAGCCCCGATTATCTGGCGCGCAACGGCACACCGAAGCGGCCGGCCGACCTCGCCGCCCATCGCTGCATCGCATTCGCCCTGACCCGCACGCGCGCGATTTCGCCCTGGGAGTTCATTGTGGAGGGACGCGAAGTCGCATTCACGCCGGACGCATGCCTGGTCGTGAACACGCTTCCGCTGTGCATTACCGCCGCCGCGCAAGGGCTTGGCCTCGCCTTCGCGGTCGAGGGCCTCGCCGCGCCGCTTCTCGCCTCAGGCGCGCTGGTCAAGGTGCTGGAGCCTTTCTGTCCCGCTTACGAGCCGCTCCACCTCTATTATCCCAGCCGCCGCCTCGTGCCACCGAAGCTGCGGGCCTTCATCGACTTCGTCCGCGCGAATTCGCACAAGCTGCGGATCTGATGTGGCTTTTCGAGAATCCGGCCCCGTTCAGCCCCAGGCGCCGACCATCTGCCTGGTGGTTGCGTTGAGCCGGTTGAATGCGTTGATCAGGGCAATCTGGACGACCAGGGCGGCAAGCGCCTTTTCGTCATAGTGCCGGGCGGCCTCGTCCCAGACTGCATCCGGCACCGGATCCGGCCGGTCGGCCAACCGGGTTGCCGCCTCGGTCAGTGCCAGCGCGGCGCGTTCGGCGTCGGTGAAGTAGGGTGTCTCCCGCCATGCGGACACGGCAAAGATGCGTTCGTCCTTTTCGCCGGCCTTCTTCAATTCGCGCGCATGCATATCGACGCAGAGGCTGCATCCGTTGATCTGGCTGGCGCGCAAATGGACGAGCTTGCGCGTCACATAGGACAGGTCAGCCGTTTCCGTAGACTTGTCCAGCGCGAGCAGCGCCTGCAAGGCGCCGGGAATGAGCACCACCGGGTTTTTCAATCGTGCTTGCATAGTGGTCTCCTTCGGGCGTGTTTTTTCAAGCCCGGACGACGAACATCCGGGGTCTCGATATGTCTTGGTTCTGTCAGTTCGCCGGCCGCCGCGTTGCGGCAAGGCGAGCGCCGGGATCTTCAGCTTTGCGAGGCAGTCACCCGCTCAAGCCGCTCGAGAATGCGCGGCCAACCGCTTCCCATGCCGATGTAGCCGCGCTCGTCCTCGGACCGGAACCCGGAATGCTCCATGCGCACCCGCGTCGCTGTACCTTCGGGCGTCAACGACCATGTCACCACGGTCTTCAGACCGCTGTCGGATTCGGTGCCGTCGCCCCAGCTGTAGGCTAGCAGGCGTGGCGGCTCGATCTTCAGCACCTCGCAGTTCGTCACGCCGGACCAGCCAGGCACCGGCGTCGCGCGAAAGGTAAAGCGATGGCCTTGCTCAGGCGCAAAGTCGTTCTCCATCAGCCATTCGGCAACTAGATGCGGCACGGTCAGTGCGCGCCATATCTTTTCAGCCGCATGCGGGATCAGACGCTCGACGACAATGGATTTGGTTTCGATT
The DNA here is from genome assembly GCF_040321165.1 of Mesorhizobium sp. M0500. NCBI lineage: Bacteria > Pseudomonadati > Pseudomonadota > Alphaproteobacteria > Hyphomicrobiales > Phyllobacteriaceae > Mesorhizobium > Mesorhizobium sp. M0500. The sequence continues at coordinate 40,257 of NZ_JAMYRB010000012.1, read as the reverse complement.
GTGGTTGCTTCAGTCATGACTTCGGACCCGTTGTTTGCGGTTTGGCTGGGCTATCAACAACGCGCTCTCCATGAGAACCAATAACCCACCAGCTATGAGTTACGTATAACGCTTAAGTTATGAATGTGTCAAGCGGCGGAATGGCAGGCGCGCCCGCAAGCACATTGAGCCAACACTTCCGGCTTTCATCGCACCATGCCCGATGCTACCGCTGGCCAGCTGAAATCATCGACGGATCGCCCATGACCGAGACCGAACGCCCTCGCCTCCCGTTGATCGAGATCTGCGTCGAAGGCATAGACGGCCTGCTGGCCGCGCAAGCCGCAGGCGCCGACCGTGTCGAGCTCTGTGCCAGCCTGATCGAGGGCGGCATCACGCCGAGCTTCGGCACGGTGCGCGCCGCGCTCGAGCTGGCGACGATCCCGTTCCACGTCATCGTGCGGCCGCGCGGCGGCGATTTTCTGTATGGCGAAGCCGAATATCGTTCGATGCTCGCCGATGTCGGCGCGCTTGCCGAGCTCGGCGTCGCCGGTGTCGTCGTCGGTTGCCTCGCTGCCGACGGCACTATCGACGAACAGCGCATGAGCGAATTGGTTAAGGCGGCGGGACGCTTGAACGTCACCTGCCACCGCGCCTTCGACATGACCCGCGACCCGACCGAGGCGCTGGAAGCGCTGATCCGCTGCAAGGTCGGCCGCGTGCTGACCAGCGGCCAGCGCGACACGGCACTGGAAGGCGCGGACCTGCTCGCCGAGCTTGTCAGGCAGGCCGGCGACCGCATCATCATCCTCGGCTGCGGCGGGCTTGATCCCGAGAACATCAGCAAGGTGCGGAGGAAAACCGGGTTGAGCGAAATGCACTTCGCCGCGCTCAAGGACGTGCCGAGTGCCATGCGCTACCGCAACCCGAAAGTCGGCATGGGCGGCACCGACCTCGACCGCGAATACCGCAACACCGTGACCGACGAGGCGCTGGTGGCGGCGACCATCGCCGCTGCCCGGACATGATCCTGGAAGATCGAAGAAAAAACATGATCGAAATGCGTTTGCCGATCGAACGGGTTTCGCCGCAGGATGAGCCCGCCATCCTCGCGCTCAACAACGAGCACGCTGCGGAATTATCATGGCTCGAACCTGAGCGCCTGTCCTTCCTGCTCGGCGAAGCGTTTTACACGCGCCGCATCGGTGCACTCGAAGCCTTCATCATGACCTTCGACCAGGACGCGAGCTACGACAGCCCCAACTTCCTGTGGTTTCGCGAGCGCTATCCGCGGTTCGTCTACGTCGACCGCGTCGTGGTCGGCGCCAAAGCGCGCGGCCGCGGCCATGCCCGCCGGCTGTATGAGGATCTGTTCGAGCAGGCGTCACGCGCGGGCCAGGCGATCGTCACCTGCGAAGTCAATGCCGAGCCACCCAATCCGGCTTCGGACGCCTTCCATGCCGCACTCGGCTTTGCGGAAGTGGGCGACGCGGTAATCCACGGCGGCAGGAAAGCCGTGCGGTATTATGCAAGACGGATCGCCGGCTGAACGGCGGGCGCCGTTCGCCCTACCAATTGCGGTTCAGCCAGGAGCGGGCCGGCTTTTCGATGATGTAGTAGCTGCACAGCGCGCAAGCGAACGCCGCCGCAAGCATCAACCACGGCGAACTGCCTTTTATGTCGACGATTTGATAAAAGGGCTGCTGCCAAAGATAGAGCGAATACGACCACAGCCCCAGCATCGTCATCGGCAGGGACGATAGAAACCCGGTCAGATACCGGCTGCTGAAGTCGAGCAAATTGACGGCGAGTGCCAACAGCGGCACCGCGACCAGATAGTGGATCGGGGTTGGCACGGCAGCCATGAAAAGGAGCACAGCCACTACTGAGGCCGCCGGGGCGACATGCGGCCCCTTGAGCAGCGCCGGCAGCCTGTCGTCGGCCTTGAGCAGGCATATCACCGCCGACAGCAGGATCGAGGCGATGTGCACGTCGGTGCGCCAATAGGTGCCCTCGTAGCCTATTGCGAGCACCCAGTAGGAGATGGCGCCGTTTGCCATGGCCAGCACCGACAATGCACCGAGCAACATGATGACCCGGGACCGCCCCGAGACGACGACGCTGATCAGCGCCAGGATGATATAGGCGTGCTCTTCGACGCAGAGCGACCAGATATGGTCGAGCGCGCCGGCGCGGGTGACGAGAATTCCGGCATAGTTGTAGGTGAACGTCAGCGCCGTCAGCGCCGCCTTCCATTTGAAGGCGATGAATGTGCCGGACAAGGCAACCATCGCGGCGACGACGAAGATGAGTAGTGCCGGGTAGATGCGGGAGAACCGGCGCTTGAAGAATTTCTTCAGCGGATAGTATTCGACAAACAGGATCTCGGCCATCAGCCGGCCGCTGAGCACGAAGAAGAATTCGACGCCCAGGACGCCGAGATTGATGCCGGGAACGGGGAAGAAATGGCCGATCAGCACCAGCGCGATCGACAGGCCGCGCCAGCCGTCGAGATAGGCAAGCCTGGTTCTTGCCGAGCTGTCGGCCACAGGCCTGGATACGACAAGACGCGTCGCGGAAATGTCCGTCATGCCGGTCCCTTCATTGAACCTGCGAAAGGCGGGCTGGAGGCCGCATTCCTCCAGCTATATTGCAGCGCACCAGAACTTTGTGCAAGTGCGAGATAACGACACGCCCGAAGCACAGGACGGACCGAAAGGGGCTGTCACGTCCGTTCCCCGAAACCAACGGTCGACAGTCTCAGGCGTTGGCGGCAGGCGCTTCGCGCCGTGGCCGGCTTATTCCCAAATGGTACATTGCCATCTGGCCGGCAGAGCAAAATGTACCGGCGATTTCCGCGGCACCGTGCGGCAGGCCTAGCCTTTGCGCGATGCAATGCCTTGCCCGACCGGCCAAATCGGTCGAATGTGCCGGCGACATATCCACTGAAACAGAGACAGTGCATGACCGGCTTCGTCCTTCCCTTGCCCGCAACCCCGTCGGTGGCCGTGGCCGGCTCGCCGGAGCGTTTTGCGGTGCGCCGGATCTTCTGCGTTGGCCGCAACTACGCAGCCCATGCCCGCGAGCTCGGCAATGACGAGCGCGACCCTCCCTTCTTCTTCACCAAACCAGGCGACGCAGTGGTCGACTCGGTGGTCGGTTCGGGCACCACGATCCCCTACCCGCCACTGACCCAAAACCTGCATCACGAAATCGAGCTGGTCGTCGCGATCGGCAGAGCCGGCTTTCGCATCCCGCGCGAGCGCGCGCTGGACCATGTCTGGGGCTACGGCGTCGGCGTCGACCTGACTCGCCGCGACCTTCAGGACGAGGCGAAAAAGGCGGCAAGGCCGTGGGACTGGTCGAAAGCCTTCGACCGTTCAGCGCCCTGCGGCCCGCTGGTCCCGGCGCAAAAATCCGGTCATCCCGAAAAGGGCTGCATCTGGCTCGCGGTCGACGGCGAGATCAGGCAGGACGGCGACCTTGCCGAACTGATCTGGCCGGTTCCCGACATCGTCTCGATTTGCAGCGAGGCGCTAGAGCTTAAGCCCGGCGACCTGATCTTCACCGGAACACCGGCTGGCGTCGGCGCCGTCGGGCCGGGCGAAAAGATCACCGGTGGCGTCGACGGCATCGGCGAAATCGAACTGACCATCGGCCAACCGATCCGATGAGCGACATCGTCCTCCATAACTACTACCGCTCCTCGACCTCTTACCGGGTGCGGATCGCGCTGGAGATGAAGGGCCTGTCCTACGACTACGTGCCGCATCATTTGCGCCACGGCGAGCATCTCGAACCCGCCTACCTCGCGGTCAATCCGCAAGGGCTGGTGCCGGCACTGGTCCTGGACGACGGCACGCTGCTGACGCAATCGCTGGCGATCATCGAATATTTCGACGAGACCACGCCTGAGCCGCCGCTGCTGCCCAAGGATGCGCCTGGCCGCGCCCGCGTCAGGATGCTGGCGCAGATGATCGCCTGCGACATCCATCCGGTGAACAATCTGCGCGTGCTGACCTCGCTGCGCACACTGTTCGGCGCCGGCGACCAGGATGTCGTCAACTGGTTCCGGCACTGGGTCAATGAAGGCTTCCAGCCGCTTGAAAAGATTCTGGCTTCCTCGCCCGAGACCAAGACATTCTGCCATGGCGACACGCCGGGGCTGGCCGACATCTGCCTGGTCGCACAGGTCACCAGCAATGCCCGCTTCGGCGTCGACATGACGCCCTACCCGACGATCTCGCGCATCAATGCCGCCTGCATGGCGCTGCCGGCGTTCCAGAAGGCCGCGCCTGAGAACCAGATCGATGCCGAGTAGACCGCAAATTGCATGAAGTGATGAGGAACTGCCGATGAAAGCCGTCGTCTTCGAAAAGTTCGGCGAAACGCCAACGATCCAGACCGTTCCCGATCCGGAGCCGGCACCGGAAGGCGTCGTCATCAAGGTGGAGGCGACCGGCCTCTGCCGCAGCGACTGGCATGGCTGGATGGGCCACGACGACAGCATCCGCCTGCCGCATGTGCCGGGCCACGAACTGGCCGGCGTCGTGGTCTCCGCAGGCAACCAGGTGACCCGCTGGAAGGGCGGCGAGCGCGTCACCGTGCCGTTTGCCGTCGGCTGCGGCCGCTGCTTCGAATGCACGTCGGGCAACCACCAGGTGTGCGAACATCAGTTCCAGCCCGGCTTCAGCGCCTGGGGTTCGTTCGCCGAATATGTCGCCATCGATCATGCCGACACCAATCTCGTGCGCTTGCCCGACGAGATGGAATTCGCCACCGCCGCCAGCCTCGGCTGCCGGTTCGTCACCTCGTTCCGCGCCATCGTCGACCAGGGCCGGGTGACGCCCGGCGAATGGGTGGCGGTGCACGGCTGCGGCGGCGTCGGCCTGTCGGCGATCATGATCGCCAGCGCCATGGGCGCCAATGTCGTCGCCATCGACCTCACCGACGAGAAGCTGGACTTTGCCAAAAAGATCGGCGCGGTGGCGACGATCAACGCGGCAAAGACGCCGAACGTGGTCAAGGCGGTCAAGCAGATCACCAATGGCGGCGCGCACATGTCGATGGACGCGCTCGGCCACCCCAGTACCTCGTTCAACTCGATCGCAAACCTGCGCCGCCGCGGCCGCCACGTGCAGGTCGGCCTGATGCTCGGCGACCATGCCAGGCCGCAGATACCGATGGACAAGGTGATCGCATTCGAGCTCGAAATCCGCGGCAGCCACGGCATGCAGGCCTTCCGCTACCAGGCGATGATGGAGATGATCCGCACCGGCAAGCTGAAACCCGAACTGCTGGTCGGCAAGAAGATCAGCCTCGAAGAAGCGCCGGCCGCATTGATGGCGATGGGCGGCTTCGAAGGCATAGGCATCGGCGTGGTGACCAGATTCTAGATCACGCCCTGAGTCTGGATCAGCGAAACGACGCGCAGACCTCCCGCACGCAGGCTCGCAGCCAGCGTTGTGCCGGATCGGCATCGAGTCGCGGATGCCACAGCATCGAAATGGTGACCTCCTCGATATCGACCGGCAACGGGAAGCTGTACATGCCCGTGCGCGCGCCCAGCGTGTGCCGTTCGGGGACGCTGGCGATCAGATCGGAGGCGCGCGCCATGGCGAGCGTGGCCGAGAAGCTGGAAACCATGCACACGATCGTCCGCTGGAGACCGAGCAGTTTCAAGGCCTCGTCGATCGGGCCCTTTTCGCGGCCACGCCGCGAAACGCTGATGTGGCGGCCGGCCGCATAGCGTTCCGGCGTCATTGGGCCCTCGCCCAGCCTGTGACCCGTTCGCACCGCACCGATGAAGCGGTCGCGAAACAGCGCCTGAATGCGCATTTCAGGACTCGTTTCACTGGCAACCCCGATTTCGAGATCAACCGCCGCGTCACGCAACGACATGTCGTTCTTGTCGGATTTCGGCGCAAAACGCAGCCGCACGCCAGGTGCATCCGCTTCGACACTGGTCAGAAGACGCGGTGCGAACTCCTCGACGAAACTTTCGTTGGCGCGCAGCGTGAAGACCTTGTCGAGAGCAGAGAGGTCGAGGAGCTTGGCCGGGCGCAGCAGCGTTTCCGCATCCTGGACGACTCGGCCTACCTGTTGCTGCAATTCGAGCGCGCGCGGCGTCGCAACCAGGCCACGGCCGGCCCGGACCAACAATGGGTCGCCTGTCGCCTGGCGCAACCGCGCCAACGTCCGGCTCATCGCCGAGGGACTGAGGCGCAGCCGCGCGGCAGCACGCGCCACACTGCCCTCGCTCAGCAGCACTTCGAGGGCGACAAGCAGATTGAGATCGGGTGACGACATGGAAGGACCATAGCACAGCTCGGCCGTGATGTGGCGTTTCGTGCACGAATAAGATGCAGATACTGCGCCTTCCGCCACATCATGCGAGGGAATAGCTTCCGACAGCTCCGGTTTGGGGCTTGCCGGCAGAGGAGTTCACCGTGGCATCGATCGTTGAAAAGACTTGGGCTGAAAAGGCCGGGGCTGAAAAGATCGGGAATGACGTGGCCCCGGTGAGCGTCCGCTCGGCCCGATGGGCATTGGCAAGCCTGTCGCTTTCAACGCTGCTGTCGTCGCTCGCCACCAGCATCGCCAGCGTCGGGCTGCCATCGCTGATGCAGGCGTTCGGCGCATCGTTCCAGCTCGTGCAATGGGTCGTCCTGGCCTATCTGCTCGCCATCACCACCTTGATTGTCAGCGCCGGGCGGCTCGCCGACATATTCGGCCGCCGACCGCTATTGCTCGGCGGCATTGCCCTGTTCACCTTCGCATCGGTGCTTTGCGGGCTCGCGCCGACGCTCTGGCTGCTGATCGCCGCACGGGCGGCACAGGGGCTCGGCGCGGCCATTATGATGGCTCTGACGCTGGCCTTTGTCGCCGACGCGGTTCCCCGGGATAAAACCGGCAGCGTCATGGGCCTGCTCGGCGCCATGTCGGCGATCGGCACCACGCTTGGCCCCTCGCTTGGCGGACTGTTGATTGCCGGCCTCGGCTGGCGCGCGATCTTCCTCATCAATCTGCCGTTGGGGGTGCTGGTCTTTGCGCTTGCCTGGCGCTTCCTGTCGGCCGGAAAAAAGACGCCAGGTCGGCGCGGTTTCGACGGGATCGGCACGGCTTTGCTCGCGCTGACGCTAGCCGCCTATGCGCTCGCCATGACCCTTGGGCGTGGCAGTTTTGGTTCTCTCAATGTCGGCTTGCTGATTGCCGCAACCGTGGCTGGCCTGCTGTTTGTCATTGCGCAGACAAGGGTCCAGAACCCTTTGATCCAACCTGCGAGGTTCCGCGACCAGGCGTTGAACGCAAGCCTCGCCATGAACCTGATCGTCGCCACGGTGATGATGGCGACGCTGGTGGTCGCACCATTCTATCTGTCGCGCGCGCTCGGGCTGGACGCAGCCATGGTCGGGCTGGTTCTGTCGACCGGCCCTCTGGTTACCGCATTGGCGGCGCTGCCGGCCGGACGCCTGGTCGATCGTTTCGGGGCGAACCGGATCATGATCGTCGGCCTGTTCGATCTCGCTATTGGCACCTTTGCTCTGTCGCGGGCGGAATTCGGTATTGCCGGCTATGTCGTGCCGATCATCATCGTCTGCACCGGCTACAGCCTGTTTCAGACCTCCAACAATTCGGCCGTGATGACGGGCGTCGCATCCGACCAGCGCGGCGTCGTCTCCGGCCTGCTCAATCTGTCGCGCAATCTCGGCCTGATCACCGGTGCGTCCGTGATGGGCGCAGTGTTTGCCTTCGCATCGGCTGGGGAAGGCACTGGCTTGGCAGTGTTGGCACCTGCGGCAGCGGCACGAGGGATGCAGGTCACCTTCCAGGTGGCGACGGGCCTGGTGCTGATGGCGCTGATCCTTGCGGTATTTTCAGCCCGCGCCACTGCCGGGCGAACTGATATCGTTGCCAAGCATCCTTGAGGATTCCACCCGGTTCGCATGCAACTCCGGCAGCCGGCGCACCTATCTCGCATATCTCTTGGCACCGACGACGCAAAGCACGACGGCGGCGGTGACGGCGATCATGGCGGGACTGACCTGCTCATCCAGCAGCGCTGCCGCCAGCCCCAGGCCGAAGAAGGGCTGCAGCAGTTGCAACTGCCCGACCGCGGCGATGCCGCCTTGCGCCAGGCCGCGATACCAGAACACGAAACCGATCAGCATGCTGAACAGCGAGACATAGGCCAGACCAATCCATGCGCCCCTGCCGGCACTTTCGAGCGACGGCGGCATGGTGATGAACGTCAGCGCCAGCATGAGGGGCAGCGACAGCACCAGCGCCCACGAAATCACCTGCCAACCGCCGAGTTTGCGCGACAGCGCCGCTCCTTCGGCATAGCCCAATCCGCACACGATGATGGCGGCCAGCATCAAGATGTCGCCGAGCGGCGAGACCGACAGGCCTTGCGTGACTGCGAAACCGGCGACAAGGGCGCTGCCGAGGCACGAGAACAGCCAGAACGCCGGCTTCGGGCGATCGCCGCCTCGAACCACACCGAAGATCGCGGTCGCCAACGGCAACAGGCCGACGAAAATGATGGAGTGAGCCGACGTGATGTGCTTGAGCGCCAGCGCCGTCAGCAGGGGAAAACCGACCACGACGCCAAGCGCCACGATCGCCAGCGGGAACAGATCTCGCCGCTCCGGGCGCTTCTGACGAAAAACGAGCAGCAGCGCCAGGCCGAGGATGCCCGCCGAAGCCGCACGGGCGACCGTTACGAACACCGGATCGAAATCCATCACCGCCACGCGCGTCGCCGGAAGCGAACCGCTGAAGATCAGCACGCCTATGAACCCGTTGATCCAGCCACTCGCCGCCCAACTACTCGCCGCCTTGTCCATCGATGCCCCGCTGATTTCGCCCTCTATCGGGCCGGGCGTATGGCTCCGCCAGAGACAATCAGGTACAGTTTGATAAAACCGTCATGGTAGGGCGAGCAGTACGGATGGACGAGCAGACGACAACTGATGAAGGCAGCCGGACGCTTGTCGAAAGCGTCATGGCGACGATCAGGCACAGGATCGCCGCGCGCAGCCTGACACCGGGAATGCGGCTGCCTTCGATCCGGGCGTTCGCCAAGGCCATGCAGGTTTCCAAATCCACCGTGGTCGAAGCTTATGAGCGTCTTGCGGCGGAAGGCATGATCCGCTCGCGGCCCGGCTCGGGTTTCTATGCCGCCGGACCGTTGGCTCCGTTGTCGCTGGCCGAGATCGGCCCCAGGCTTGACCGTGCCGTCGACCCGCTCTGGGTCTCGCGCCAATCGCTGGAAGCCGGCGACGGCGTCCTGAAACCGGGTTGCGGCTGGCTGCCGGCAACATGGATGCCCGAGGCTGGATTGCGCCGGGCACTGCGGACGACGGCCCGCGCCGACGACGCCGCGCTGACCGACTACGGCACGCCGCTCGGCTTGCCGGCGCTACGCAATCTGCTGGCGCGGCGCATGGCCGAGCACGGCATCGAAGCCTCTCCGGACCAGATCATGCTGACGGAATCGGGCACCCAGGCGATCGACCTGCTGTGCCGGTTCCTGCTCGAACCGGGTGACACGGTGTTGGTCGACGATCCCTGCTACTTCAACTTCCATGCCCTGTTGCGCGCCCATCGGGCCAAGGTGATCAGCGTCCCCTACACGCGCTCGGGTCCGGACATCGAGCTGTTCGCGCAGGCACTGAACGAGCATCGGCCGCGCCTCTACATCACCAATTCGGCGCTCCACAATCCGACCGGCGCCATATTGTCCCCGGTCGTTGCCCATCGGGTGCTGAAGCTCGCCGACCCGTCGGGGCTGACGATCATCGAGGACGATATCTTCGCCGATTTCGAACACACGTCCGCGCCCAGGCTGGCGGCCTTCGACGGCCTCAGCCGGGTCATTCATATCGGAAGCTTTTCCAAGACGCTGTCGGCATCGGTGCGCTGCGGCTTCATCGCCGCTCCTCGCAACTGGATGGAAGGATTGATCGATCTCAAGATCGCCACGTCGTTTGGCAGCGGTCGGCTTGCATCCGAACTGGTACTGACGCTGCTGAAGGACGGCCTCTATCGCAAGCACGTCGATCTGCTGCGCGCGCGGCTCACGCGCGCCATGGAAGAAACCGGCACCCGCCTCAGGGCGATCGGCATCGTGCCATGGATAGATCAGCCCGCCGGCATGTTTTTGTGGTGCAGGCTGCCGGAGGGGATAGATGCCGCGGATGTCGCCCGTCACGCTTTGTCGGCCAACGTCGTGCTTGCGCCCGGCAATGCGTTCAGCCTGTCTCGGTCGGCCAGCCGTTTCATGCGCTTCAACGTCGCGCAGTCCGGAGATGACCGGATTTTCAGGGCGCTTGAAGAGGCGATGTCGCGTTGATTGCGCTGCCGCAAAACTGAGGCTGACCTCTCAGGTGCCGGCCCGCTTGCGGCGTGCGTAAAGCATGACGAGCGTCTCGGCGGTCAGCGCCGGCCTCTGCTCGCCTTCGATCTCGACCGTATTGGCGGCCTTCATTAGATATTGCCCCGGACCTTTGTCTTCCATCGACAACAGCGTGGTGCGCAGCCTGATTCGCGAGCCGACCCTGACCGGCGCCACGAAGCGCACTTTGTCGAAACCGTAATTGAACGCGGCCTGCGTGTTTTCGGGTACGATCCCCATCTCGAGCGCCAGCGCGCCGATGATCGACAGGGTCAGATAGCCATGCGCGATCGTGGTGCGGAACGGGCTTTGCCGCTTCGCCCGCTCGGGATCGACATGGATCCATTGATGATCGCCCGTGCATTCGGCAAACTGGTCGATGCGGTGCTGATCGACCAGCGTCCAGTCCGAGACGCCTAATTCCTGCCCGGCCATCGCCCTGAGTTGCTCGAAGGTCGGCGGCGTCCTCGGCCGTATCTGCGTCATTCCTGCTTTCCCGATCGCTTGCCTGTTCCGGACCACGACGGGCCGCCCCTGTCAATTCGCCAATGCGATTCCAGCGCATAATCTTCGGCCCGCGAACCGCCAGTCTTCGCCGCCGGCAAGTGTGCTGCCGGGGAACAGCTACCTCTTGTCGTGGCCGGCGCGGATCTCCTCCATCGCCTCCTTGATGCGGCTGCGCAGGATTTCGATCGATTCGGTGCCGGACGCCCTCGCCAGTTCGGCCATCTCGCCGGCATTCTTCAGCGCGGTCTCGAAGGATTTCCTGGCGAACGCCGCCTGCTTCTGCATCATTTCCTGCGGATTGCCGGGCGCTCTGTAGCTTTGTGCCATGTCGGTGATTTCGCGCAGCGTGTCCTGCAGCATCTCGCGTTGCCTTGACAACAGCGCCGAGGCTCCAGCGGCGCTCGCCCGTGCCGACTTCTCCAGCGCTTCCAGGTTCTTGGCGTGGTGGGCGAGGATCGCCTCGACGTCGACATTCGGCAGCTTCAGGTCGCGGCCGAACTTGCCGAACATGTCGATGAAGGACTCGGACTCCGGTCGTTTTGCCATGCTGGTTCTCTCCCCTTGTTGCCGTGAACGCCGCCACTGCACGGAAGATAGTGCAGCGAAGCTCAGCGGTCCATTCGGACGAGTCAGCCGACAAGAAACAGCCGTTCGGCAGTGTAGAGCACGAGCCCGGCAAGGCCACCGATGATCATGCCGTTGAAGCGGATATATTGCAGGTCCTTGCCGATATTCATTTCGATAAGCCTTGTCAGTTGCGCGAGGTCCCAGCGCTTGACCTGGTCGGCGATGAACTTCGACACGCCGCTCTTCTGGCTTTCGACGAAGGACGCCAGCGCCACGATGAACCCCTGGTTCATGTCGGCCCTGATCTGCGCGTCGTCGGCAAGATGGCGGCCGACCTCGACGAACATGGTGGCGAGATGGTCGCGGATCATCGAATTCGGCGCCTTGGCGTCCTGTTCGATGAACAGCCGCAGGCTGTCCCACATATCGCCGGCCAGCGCGCTGAGCTCTGGCCGGGCAAGGAAATCGCGCTTCAGCTTTTCAGCGCGCCTGGCATATTGTTTGGATGTCCTCAACCGCTCGACGAAGGTTTCGACGAAAAGGTCGAATTCGGCTCGCATCGGATGGTGCGGATCGGCCCGCACCTCATCGAGCAGCGAGCCGGCCGACGCAATGATCTTCTTCAACAGATAGGCGTCGGCGCGAAACAGGTTGAACAGCGACGGCAGTTCCTCGCGGATCTTCTCGCGCATCGTCGCCAGCGCCTGCTCGTCGCTCAGGAAGCGGCCGACCACCTTGGTGAACTCGTCGAATAATTTCTGGTGGCGGCGATCGTCAGTCAGCGCCGACAGCAGCTCGGCGGCGAGCGGCGCCAGCGGCACCTTTTCGATCTGCTCCAGCATACGGCTGGTGACGAAGCCGCGCAGTCCGGATTGCTCGACCGCCGCCAGCGTCTGCGGCACCAGCCGGCCGACGAAGCGCGACAAATCGGCGGCGCGGTTCGGGTCGGCCAGCCAGTCCGCGACCAGCGCGGAAAAGTCGACCTCGGCGAGCTTTTCGCGCACCGGTTCCGGCGCCAGGAAATTCACCTCGATGAAGCGGCCGAGATTGTCGGCGATGCGATTCTGGTTTTCCGGGATGATGGCCGTATGCGGGATCGGCAGGCCAAGCGGCCGCCGAAACAGCGCCACCACCGCATACCAGTCCGCCAGGCCGCCGATCGTCGCCGCCTCGGCGAAAGCGGCGACGAAGCCCAACCACGCATGCCGGCTCTCGAGCGATTTCGCCACCGCAAAGACCAGCACGCAAAACGCAAGCGCTGCGGCGGCAACGAACTTGGTGCGCCTGAGCGCCGAAAGCTTGGCGTCGGCATCGGCGTCGAACCGGACGGACGCGACGGATGCAAATGCCGGGGCTGGTCGTGACATGATGGGCCGCTCCTGATCGTGTATGCGAACTTATCTAGTGTCGCCTGCCCCAGAAAGCGCGCCGCTGGTTCCGGTGCGCGCAATCGTGCACGCAAACTTGACGCCGGAATTCATCTATTATGCAGCGCCAGTCTGGAATTGTTCCAAACTATAGGCCATATTGACGCCAACCACTGTTATGTGAGGACACAATGCGGCTTACCCGTCAGACCAACTACGCCATGCGCATTCTGATGTATTGCGCCGCCAACACCGAGCGGTTGAGCCGCATCCCCGAGATCGCCGCCGCCTATTCGGTATCGGAACTTTTCCTGTTCAAGATCCTGCAGCCGCTGGTCGAAAACGGCCTGATCGAAACGGTGCGCGGCAGGAATGGCGGCGTCAGGCTCGGCCGCGCGGCCGAATCAATCAGCCTGTTCGATGTCGTGCGGGTGACGGAGGAAAGCTTTGCCATGGCCGAGTGCTTCGAGAACGACGCCGCCGAATGTCCGCTGGTCGACAGCTGCGCCTTGAATTCGGCATTGCGCGAAGCGCTCAACGCCTTCTTCGCCGTGCTGTCGCGCTACACGATCGCCGATCTGGTGGCGGCGCGCCCGAATGTGCGCCACCTGCTCGGCATCGACATGCTGGTGCAAAGGGCGCCGGCCGCCTGATTTTGGTCGCATCTCAGTTGGTGAGGTCTGTTGAGATTCAGGTCAGGCCGAGCCGAAAATGGTGGGTTCCGAGAACCGGAACGGAGCGTACGTTTGGGTACGTGAGTACCGGAAGCGCAGGAAACCGCCATTTGCAGGCCGGCATCACCTGAATATCAACAGACCGACTGCGGCAATACGAACGGCATGTTTGCCGCCGGCAACACACCGACCTTCAGCCGGCAATCGAAGACCTTTTCGATCAGCTCGTCGCTGAGCACCTGTTGCGGCGAACCTGTAGCGGCGAGCCTGCCGCGATGCATGACGAAAATCCGGTCGGCATACATCGCCGTCAAATTGAGGTCGTGCAGGATGGCGACCACGCCGCCGCCGCGTCTGGCGAAATCGCGGGCGATGTCCATGATGATCAGCTGGTGCTTGATATCGAGGCTGGACACCGGCTCGTCGAGGAACAGATAGCGCGGCTTGCCGTCAAGCACCGGCGCCCAGACCTGGCACAGAACGCGGGCAAGCTGCACGCGCTGCTGCTCGCCGCCGGACAGCTCCTGGTAGAAGCGGCCGGCAAAACCGTCGAGGTCGACGCGAGCCAGCGCCCGTTCGGGCAGGCGCTGGTCCTCGCCGGGCAACGCGCCGGAGCGCCCGCCGACCAGGCCTAGCCTGACGATCTCACGCACGGTGAACGGGAAGGACAGCGTCGTCGCCTGCGGCAGCACCGCACGGACCGTCGCCGCCTCGACCGGCTTCATCGCGGATAGATTGCGGCCGCTGACGGTGACCTCTCCCGAATAGCCAAGATCGCCGGACAGTGCTCGGAGGAAGGTCGTCTTGCCCGAACCGTTGGGGCCGACGATGGCCGCGACTTCGCCCGGCCGCGCCTCGAAATCGACGTTGGCGACGATGCGCTTGCCGCCGATCGCCACCGAGACATCGCGCGCTTCGATCATAGGCAAACTTTCACAGGTCGATGACGCCGCGCTTGCGCAGCAGGATCCACAGGAAGAACGGCGCACCGGCGACAGCGGTGACGATGCCGATCGGCAATTCGGCCGGGGCGACGATGGTGCGGGCGACGGCGTCGGCCAAAAGCAGCAGCGCCGCACCAAGCAGGGCCGATGCCGGCAGCAGGTAACGGTTATCGGAGCCGATCAGCAGACGCAGCAGATGCGGCACGACGATGCCGACGAAACCGATGCCGCCGCTGACGGCGACCGACGCGCCGACCGCTGCCGAGACGCCGACAATCGCGGTGTATTTCAGCCGCTGAACCGGAATGCCGAGATGGCCGGCCGTGGCCTCGCCGAGCGCCAGCGCGTTGAGGCCGCGCGCCAGGAACGGCATTGCCGCCAGCGCCAGCACGATGACCGGCCCGACCGAGCCGATCTTCTGCCAGGTTGCGCCGCCCAGCGAACCGAGCTGCCAGAAGGTCAGGTCGCGCAATTGCCGGTCGTCGGCCATGAAGATCAGGATGCCGGTCAGCGCCATGGCAAGCGCCGCCAGCGCGATGCCGGCGAGCAGCATGGTGGCGACCGAGGTTCGGCCTTGCCGTGTCGCAACCTGATAGAGCAGCAATGTCGTCGCCAACCCGCCGCAGAACGCAGCCAGCGGCAGAGCCAGCGTGCCGAGCGCCGAAGTCAGCGGCGCCAGCATGGTCGAGCCAAGCACGATGACGGCGACCGCACCGAGGCTCGATCCGGCCGAAACGCCGATCAGGCCGGGGTCGGCCAGCGGATTGCGGAACAGCCCCTGCATGACGGCACCGGAGACGGCAAGCGATGCGCCGATCAGCACGCCCATAATGATGCGCGGCAGACGGATGTCATGGATGATCAGGTGGTCGCGGGCGCTCAACGCCGCGTCGCCGGGCAACGCGCCGAACAGCCAGTCATGCATGACGCCGATGGCCGAGGCATCGGATGCGCCGGAGGTCAGCGACAACAGCACGGCGATAGCCAGCCCGACGCAGAGCAGCACGACGACGAGGCGGGCGCGCCGCGAACGGTCACCCTCGGCTGCCGTCGCCATGATGCCCGCCGCACCGGCGATCGAATGATCGGCCATCGCGCTCAATCCGTGACCTGGCCGCCATAGAGCGAGACGGCGAGGTCGTGGATGGCGTCGGCCGTGCGCGGGCCGAAGCCGAGCAGATAGCCGCCGTCCATGCGGATCAGCTTGCGGGCGGCACCCGCCGGCGTCGAAGCCACGGCAGGGTTCGAAAACAATTCGTCATCCGCGGTGGCCGGTCCGGCATTGTTCATCATCAGGATCACGTCGGGCCTGGCGGTGATGACTGCCTCGTCCGACAATTGCTTGTAGCCGGCAATGCCGTCGACGGCGTTGATGCCGCCCGAAAGCTTGATGATGCCGTCGGCGGCGGTGTCGCTGCCGGCGGCAAGCAGCTTGCCGCCCTGCATCGACAGCACGAACAGGATGCGCTTGCGATCCTTGATCGAGGCGGTCTGCTTTTCGGCTGCCTTCAGCCTGGCATCGATCTGGACCGCCAGCGCATCGGCCTTGGCCTCGGTGCCGAGCGCCTTGCCGACGATGTGGATCTTTTCGAGAATGCCTTGATTATCATAGCGCTCGGTCACCTCGATGAACGGGATGCTTGATTTCTTCAAGACGTCGACGGCTTCCTTCGGTCCGCTGCCGTGCAGGGCCAATATGCCCGACGGATTGACCGACAGCACACCCTCCGGCGACAGCTGGCGCATGTAGCCGACATCAGGCAGTTCCGCCGCCGCTTGCGGATAGCGGCTGGTCGAATCGCGCGCGACAAGACGATCCTGTTCACCGAGCGCGTAGACGATCTCGGTGATCGAGCCGCCAATAGCCACGATCCTCGAGCGATCGGCGAAAGTCGCGATGCCCTCGGCGGCTTGAGCCGTCATCAGCGCGGCGAAGGCCAGGAAAACAGCGGCCACAGGACCAAGCGCCGACCTGGAGACCGATGCCAGCCTGGAGAAAAGAACCATCGTCGTTTTCCTCAAGCTGCGGTCGGGCTTGGGATACGCGGCAGGTTTTCGGCCAGAAAGCGCCAGTCTTCGCGCTCGCTTTCGCCTTCATGCCGCTTACCGAAGAACTGGATGATCATCTTGCCGTCGGCGCCATAGACTTCGAGCGACGTGACATAGCCGTCCTTGGTCGGCTTGCGCACGGCCCAGACCTCATCGATGTGGTCGGTCCGCAGGTGCAGATGGAAGGTCTCGTCGAGCACGTTGAGCCATGGTCCCATCGGCTTGATCGAGGCGACGGGGCCGGAATGGATCTGGATGCAGCCGCGATTGCCGACAAAGCACATGATCGGCATGGCGCCAGCAGCGGCGTGGTTGAGCATGGCGTTCACCGCATCCTTGTCGACCAGCCAGGCGTAGTCCTGGCCGACCATGCGCACCGCCTGTCGGCGGCTGATCTTCAGTGTCTTCAGCATGCCGAAGAACTGATGCACGTCGGTCAGATGGCTCCAGCGGTCGCGCAGATCGTCGATGCTCGCCGGGTTGTCCGCAGTCTCGGTCTCGTCGGCCGTGCCCGCTGAAATCGCCACCGTCGGCTCCTGGTTCGGCGATTCCAGCCCGGCCACCAGTTTCTGATAGGCGTAAAGGTTGGAGGCTGGCCTGAGATGCACCTTGTGTACCGCCTCGCCTGCGGTATCGAAGAACTGCAGGCTGCGGCGGATGTCGGCGCCATCGCGCTTTTCCACGGCAAAGCCGTGCGCCCAGACTTTTGGGAAAATGCGCAGGTCGATATTCTCACCGAGCACCATGGCATTGTGATTGCCGGTGACGACCTTGTCGTAGACGCCGATCTTCTCGTGCACCGCGCTTTCGTTGCGGGTCAGCGCCATCACCTCACCGACAGCTTCGAGGCAAGTCAAAAGGTCGTTGACACGCGGCTCGACGCGCACGACGCCGTCGCCGCAATGCGCGGCGACCAGTTCGGCCTCCGAAATACCGAGCTGGGCGGCGAGGTCGCGCTCGCGCATTTTCGGATTGTCTGCCCGTGCCCGCCGGATCTCGTGTGGGGCGGGTTTTACGCGCTGGTCCATTTCTACCACCTACTTGTTGAGGATGAGCTTGCCCTGCCGGGTGATCTTCAGCCGGTACAGCGCACCATGATGCTCGATGCCGATCTCGTGCTCGCCCTGGAACAGCGTGTTGCTGGACAGCGTTCTCACGGCCGATTGGATCCGGTCGAAACGGACGGAATTTTCGTCGGAACGGCGGACGCGATAGCGAAAGTCGCTGGGATTGTGCGTGTTCATTGGTTCGATCCCTTTTCCTGTGCCGGGCATCTGGCTCGGCGCCTGCGTGAAATGCCGATTCAATTCTTGACTCGAATAATCATGTTATCTAGCAGTGCAATACCGGAGTAAATGAGTCAACATTTAAGACGCCGGACGCGATGAAAAATGCCAGCGAGCCCCAAGCCAGCCAGCATCGAACATGGATTCTTGGAGTTGCAGCATGGGGTTGGCGAATTGGGGACGGCTGGCGGGCAGCGGCCTGACACATTGTTCTATGACAAGCAAAATGGCCGCGTTGCTGGCCGGCGCGGCGGCGATCCCGCTGCTCGCAACACCGGCCGGCGCCCAGCAGGCCGCCCAACCGGCAGCCGACCAGCAGCAGACTGACCCGTCTCAACAGCCCGAAAAGGTAAAGCCGGCCCCGGCGGGTACCACACTGCTCGACAAGATCCTGATCCTCAGCCGTACCGGCGAGACGGCGATCGAGTCGCTTGCTTCAGCCAGCCATGTCGACGAGGAACAGCTCGAGCGCCGCATGGCGACGACGCCCAACGAAATGCTGTTCGGTGTGCCGGGTGTCGCCGTCCAGGCCGACGCAAGGCGTGTCAGTTCCAGCATCAACATCCGCGGCCTGCAGGATTTCGGCCGCGTCTCCGTCATCGTCGACGGTGCCCGCCAGAATTTCCAGCGCTCGGATCACGGTACGCAATCGACCTTCTACATCGATCCCGAATTGATCAAATCCGTCGATGTGATCCGCGGCCCGGTCGCCAACACCTATGGCTCCGGGGCGATCGGCGGCGTCGTATTTTTCGACACCAAGGATGCGCAGGATTTCCTCAAGCCGGACGAGACCTGGGCGGTATCCGCAACTGGGCGCTACGAAACCAACGGCAAAGGCTGGACCACCAGCGCCACCGGCGCCTATCGGATCAACGAGAACTGGGACGTGCTCGGCAATATCGTCTACCGCGACTATGACGACTACAAGCATGGCGGCGGCGACACTGTAGCGGGCACCGGCTTCGACGTCTTGAGCGGCCTCCTCAAGACGACCATCCGCCCCAGCGAAAACAGCGAGCTGAAGCTGGGCTGGATCGGCTCGAACGACGGATGGACCGAGACCAGCGGCAGCGCGCCGGTGAACGACGCCGACCTGAAGGCGAATACCTTCACGGCCCGCTACAACATCACCGACGAAGACAAGAGCTGGCTCGACCTCCACATCAACGCGTCCTACAACAAGACCAAGCTCGATCTGACGACCCTTGTGGCGCAAAACCGGTTTGATCCGGTCACCGGTCTGCCCGTGGTTTTGCCGGCGGGTTCGAAATCGACGTTCGACATCGGCACCTCCGGCATCGACATTTGGAACACGTCGAGATTCGAGACCGTTGGAATCGCGCATGAGCTGACCTATGGCGGCGACTGGGTTGGCGACGATGTCGAGACAGGCGGCACGGCGGGCGGCGACAGCTTCTATACGCCCTCGGGCAACAGGAACGTCTCCGGCGCTTACGTTCAGGACAAGCTCACCTGGGACTGGCTCGAGGTCATCGCCGGGCTGCGTTACGACAGCTATAAGCTCGACAGTGATGTCGGCGAAACCTCTGGCGACCGGCTGTCGCCACGCATCACAGTGGGCATTTCGCCCTTCGAAACCGCCAGCCTTTCCGGCCTGCAATTCTACGGCACCTATGCGGAAGGCTACCGTTCTCCGTCGCTGTCGGAGACCCTGATCAGCGGCAATCATCCGGCCGGCGTCAGCTTCCCGTTCCTCCCCAATCCCGATCTCAAGCCTGAAACCGGCAAGACCGTGGAATTCGGCGTCAATTACAGTACCAACGGCGTCATTGAGGCCGACGACGCGCTGCGGCTGAAGGCGGCCTATTTCAACAACAATGTCGACGATTACATCGACGGCGTGACGCTCTCGCCGTTCGACCCGACCAGCGGCTGCCCGTTCGGTCCGGGCATACCGATCTGCTTCCAGTATCAGAATTTCGCCAAGGCCAGGATCCACGGCTTCGAGATGGAGGGCGTCTATGATGCCGCCTGGGGCTTTGCCGGGCTTTCGGCGTCGTTCACCGATGGCCACACGATTTCCTATGAAGGCGAACGGGCAGACCTTGTCACCGTCCCCTCCTCCCAGATCACCGGGCAACTCGGCTTTCGCTTCCTCGAGGACAGGCTGACCATCGGCGGCGAGGTGCAGTACAACGGCAAGCCGCAGGGCAACCCGGTGGCCAAGGACTATACACTGGTCAATGCCTTCGCCAGCTACCAGGCGACCGACAATTTCAAGGTCGATTTCCGCGCCGACAATCTGTTCGACGTCAAATACGCCAACCCGCTGAACGCATCGACGACGAGCGTCGTCTACGAGCCCGGCGTCACCCTGAAGCTGGCGGCGACGATGAGGTTTGGAGGCTGACGACAATGACAGGCATGACGGCATCCCTTCGTCTGTTCGCCGCGGTGCTGGCAATATTGCTTGCGGCGGCTCCGGCATGGACACAGCAGCAAGCACCGGCGCTGATCCTCGAGCTCAATGGCGCGCAGCCTTCCGACAAGGGCTGCCGCCTTACCTTCGTGGTCACCAACAATCTCGGCGCCGGTCTTTCCAAGGCGGCGTTCGAGATCGCGCTGTTCAACGGGGCCGGCGTTGTCGACCGGCTGACGGTACTCGATTTCAAGGAGCTGCCGGCAGGCAAGACCAAGGTGACGCGTTTCGATCTTGCCGGCACGGATTGCGGCAAGGTCAGCCGCGTGTTGATCAACAGCGCCACGGAATGCGCCGGCGCCGAGCCGAATGCCTGCATGCGCGGGCTGAAGACGCAGACCAGGACCGGCATCGCCTTCGGGGTCTGAATTTTGGGACCGGAACCCGCATTCGCACGAAACCCCGTCGCGTGGCCATTGGCCGGTTTCCTGCCGCCGGAACCGGACGATCCGGATTTCGCCATCCCGCGCGGGGCGCTGCGTGTTTCGCCGCGCGACAGGCCGGAAGACAGTTACATCGCCGATGCCGACGGCGACTTGACTGCGGTACCTATGGAGCCATTGCGGCAGGCACGACAGACGCGGCGGCGCCGCAACTGGACGGTGGCGATCGCCTGCTCTTGCGCATTCCACGTGGCGGTGGCGCTGGCCTTCCTCACGCTGCCGGACGACCGGCCAAGCATCGAAGGTGCCGACCAGCAAGGCGAAATGCTGCTCGGCGCCGACCCGCAGCAGGCGGCCGGCGATGTCGGAGACGATCCGGAAGTGGCCAACGTGACGATGGTGACCATGCTCGACGCCAAGCCGGTCGAAACGGTCGAGGCGCAGGCGGCCGCGGCAGAGGAGACGCTCCAGCCGGTCACCGATGCGGCGGAGACATCGGACAAAGAAGTGGTTGAGCCGGTCAACGAGGCCGCCATGGAAACCGCTGCCGTTGCCGACCGGACTGAGCCTGCGCAACCTGTCCAGCCGGCGCGCCAGGACCCATCGCCCGACGTTCTTGCGACCGACAGGCTGGTGCCTGCCGACGACAATGCCGTGCCGCCGCCAGTCAGCGCGGCCGAAACGGCCGAGCCTGCCGAGACAAGCGCACCGGCACCAGCCGACCCGGCGCCGGCCGAAACGGTTGAGACGGCCGAGACCGTCGTCGCGGCGGAAGAACCGAGGCCGAACAAGCCTGAGCCCAGGCAGCCGAAGAAGGCAACCGCAAAGAGCAAGCCGGCCAGGAAGGTCGAACCAAACGAGCCTGAAAAGCCGGCCCTGCGCAAGAAGGCGGGCAAGGCTGCGGCCAAAGCCGACACCAAGAAGAAAAAAGCCGGCTCCGGCGGCCGTGACGAAACGGATGTCGCGCGCGGCATGGCCGACGCCAGGAAGGACGGCAAGATCCTGACCGCCAGCAGGGGCGGCAAATCAGGCATCGGCAATGCAGCCGTCACGAACTATCCCGGCAAGATCAGGTCAAAACTGGTGCGGGCCTTCAATTCGACACGCACGCGCGCCACCGGCACAGCTACGGTTGCCTTTACCGTCGGCTCGAACGGCAGCGTCCGGTCGGCCAGGCTGACGGGCAGTTCGGGTGTTGCCGCGCTGGACAAGGCCGCACTCGACGCAGTCCGCCGGGCTTCTCCCTTTCCCCCTATTCCAGACGGAGCCGGTCGCTCGGCCTGGCAGTTCGAAGTGCCGCTCGGTATCAGATAGCTATCGCTCTCATCAGGCATCAAAGTCGGCGCCGCCCCGGGGAGAAGGGGCGTGGACGCAACGCTGGCGACCCCTCTCCCCGTTCTTCACAGCGAGAGGGTAAGGGTGAGGGACAGCGCAACCCCAAGCGATTTGCCCTGCCCGCGACACGCGAGCCCTGGCGAAACCCTCAGGCCGCGGCCAGCAGGCTGGCATTGCCGCCCGCCGCCGTGGTGTCGACGCAGACTGCGCGCTCGTGGGCGTAGGCGGCCGGATAATAGACTTCGCTGATCAGCGGCACGATCGGGCCGGCGCGCTCGGCGATGACCTTGCGCACGATGCGCGCGGCCTCGGGCGTGCCGGAAAAGGCCACGACATCGACCCGCAGCGAGCGCGCTTCGACCGGGTCCGGCCGGCCGTCGATCGCCGCCAGCGGCAGGCCCTTGCCGGTCAATGATGAAAGTGCCGCCGGCGCGCCGGGTGCGACGGCGAGCACGGCATTGCCGGCGGCCAGCGCCTGGATCGTCTGCGCAAGCAGCGTATCCGCGTCGGGACCGAGGCACAGCACGCGCCCGCGCGGCGACAGCGACAGCGTGTTGGCCTCGCCGGTCGGCCCGGGCAGGTCGACCTGGCCGAAATCGATGCCGGCGGCAGTGCCGATAGCCGCGGCACCCTTGCCGCGCAGATGTTTCCTCAGGATGGCGACGCGATCCGGCCGCGTCGACCAGCCGCCAAAGGCCGGGTCCGGCAGATTGTCGGCGAGCTCGGTCGCCGTCACCTTGCGGCCTTCGGCAAGATGGGTGCCGGCTTCCGGCCCCTTGCGGAAGCGCCGGAGATAATGTGGGCCACCGGCCTTCGGCCCGGTGCCGGAAAGGCCCTCGCCGCCGAACGGCTGCGCGCCGACGACGGCGCCGATCTGGTTGCGGTTGACGTAGATGTTGCCGGCATGGATGCCATCGACGAAATGCTGGGCGCGGCCTTCGATGCGGGTGTGCAGGCCAAAGGTCAGGCCATAGCCTTTGCGGTTGATCGCAGCGATCACCGCATCGATCTCGTCGGCATCGAAGGTGGCGACATGCAGCACCGGCCCGAACACCTCGCGCTCCAACTCCTCGATGCCCTTGACCCGAAAGACGTGCGGCGCAACGAAGCGGCCGTCCTTCGGCGCTTCGAGCTTGGCGATCAGCCGGCCCTGCAGGCCCATTTTGGTGCAATAGTCACGGATCGACGCTTGCGCCTCGTCATCGATGACCGGGCCGACATCGGTCGATATCCGCCACGGGTCGCCGAGGCTGAGCGCTTCCATCGCGCCTTTCAGCATCTCAAGCATCTTCTTCTCGACGTCCTTCTGCACGTAGAGAATGCGCAATGCCGAGCAGCGCTGGCCGGCGCTCTGGAAAGCGGAGGCGAGGATGTCGCGCACCGCCTGTTCGGGAAGTGCGGTGGAATCGACGATCATGGCGTTGAGGCCGCCGGTCTCGGCAATCAGCATGGCGTCAGGCGCGGCGGTGTCGGCGAGCTGCTTTTCGATTAGCTTGGCGACCTCGGTCGAGCCGGTGAAGCAGACGCCGGCAATGCGCGGATCGGCGGTCAGCGGGCCGCCGACCGTGGGGCCGTCGCCGGGCAGAAGCTGGATGATGTCTTCCGGCACGCCGGCCTCGCGCAGCAGCTGGACAGCGCGGAAGGCGATCAGCGGCGTCTGTTCGGCTGGCTTGGCGATCACCGAATTGCCGGTGACGAGTGCCGCTGCAATCTGGCCGGTGAAGATGGCGAGCGGAAAATTCCACGGCGAGATGCAGGCGATGGCGCCGCGCGCCTCGGTGCCCGCCTCGGCATTGGCGGCCTCGGCCGCATAGTAGCGCAGGAAATCGACCGCCTCGCGCACCTCGGCAACGCCGTCGGCGAGCGACTTGCCGGCTTCGCGGGCGGCGAGCGCAAAGAACTCGACGGCGTTCGCCTCGTAGAGATCGGCCGCCCGGTTGAGGATGGCAGCGCGCTCGGCGACCGGGCGTCTTGCCCATGCCGGTTGTGCCTCGACGGCGATGCGCACGGCGGTCTCGACCTGCTTGGCGCCGGCCTCGCTGACCGTGCCGACCACTTCCGAAGGTTTCGCAGGATTGACCACCGGACGCTGCTTGCCGTAGCCGGCGGCGCGGCTGACCGGCTTGGCGTGCCAGCGGTCCGGCCCGGCGAACTCGGCCCTGGCCTTGTCGATCGCCGCCAGCGTCGGCGTGTCGGTGATATCGAAGCCCTTGGAATTGCGCCGGCCGGGGCCAAAGATCGCCGACGGCGGCACGATCGCCGGATTGGCCGCGGGGCCTTGTTTCTCCACCGTGTCGAGCGGGTCGCGAGCAATATCCTCCGGCTCGACTTCCTCGTCGGTGAGCTGGTGGACAAAGGAGGAATTGGCGCCGTTCTCGAGCAGCCGGCGGACCAGATAGGCGAGCAGGTCGGAATGAGCGCCGACTGGCGCATAGATGCGGCAGCGCGTGCCTTCGGCCTTGCGCACCGTCTCGTGCAGTGCTTCGCCCATGCCGTGCAGCCGCTGGAACTCGAATGTATCGCGCTCCGTCGTCATCGACAGGATGGCGGCGACGGTGTGGGCGTTGTGGGTGGCGAATTGCGGATAGATGCGGTCGGTCATCGACAAAAGCTTCTTCGCGCAGGCCAGGTAGGAGACGTCGGTGTTGGCTTTGCGGGTAAAAACCGGATAGCCGTCGAGCCCGAGCGTCTGAGCCCGCTTGATCTCGGTGTCCCAATAGGCGCCCTTGACCAGCCGCACCATGATGGTGCGATCGTATTTCTTCGCCAGCGCATAGAGCCAGTCGACGGTGAAGGCCGCGCGCGGACCGTAGGCCTGGACGACGACGCCAAAGCCGTTCCAGCCGGCAAGCTCCGGCTCGGCCAGTACCCGTTCGATGACGTCGAGCGACAGGTCGAGCCGGTCGGCCTCCTCGGCGTCGATGTTGAGGCCCATGCGCGAATGGCGCGCCGCCAGCGCCAGCGACCAAAGCCGCTCGGCCATGACGGGCAGCATCTTTTCCTTCTGCGTCACTTCATAGCGCGGATGCAGCGCCGACAGTTTTACCGAAATGCCGTGGTTCTGGCGGATGTCGGGGCCGTTGGCGCCGGCATCGAGCGAAGAGATCGCATCGGCATATGCCTTGAGGTAGCGCAGCGCATCGGCCTCGGTGCGGGCCGCCTCGCCCAGCATGTCGAAAGAATAGAGATAGCCCTTCTGCGTCATCGGCCGGCCGCGCTTGACCGCCTCGGCGATCGTGCGGCCAAGCACGAACTGCTCGCCCATCTCGCGCATGGCCGCCGCGACCGCCTTGCGGATGACCGGCTCGCCGAGCCGGCGCACCATGGCGCGCAGCGTGCCTTCGATGCCGCCCTCGCCTTCGTCGAGCACGCGGCCGGTCAGCATCAGCGCCCAGGTCGATGCATTGATGAAGATCGAGCTCGAGCCGCCCGAATGCGCCGACCAGTCGTGCGGCGCGATCTTGTCGGCGATGAGGTCGTCCATCGTCTCGGTGTCGGGCACGCGCAGCAGCGCCTCGGCCAGGCACATCAGCGCCACGCCCTCCTTGGTCGAGAGGCCATAGGCGGACAGGAAGACCTCCATCAGCCGCGGATCGGACGAGCCGCGCACCGCCCGCACTAGATCGGCGGCACGGGCCGAAATCGCCTTGCGGTCTTGCGCGGACAGCCCGGCCGCCTCGGCCAGCCGCTTCACCGCCTGGTCTTCGTCGGGCAAATAATTAGCACGGATCTGCTGGCGGATGGTGTCGAGCGCTGGCATGGCGGTCCTGTAGAGCGAGCATAAGGGAGCGGGCCGGCGGTCACCGGACCGAACGGCGCAAGCTAACATAAGTAGGGATTGCAGTCGGTCCAAAGAAGTCGACAGAACAGATCGATCGATCTATCATTAGGACTGATCACCTCCAATTCGACCAGGAATCCAGTGACAGAAGACCAATTGGACCGGATCGACAGGAACATCCTGTCGGCTCTGGGCAGCAATGGCCGGCTTTCCATGTCGGACCTGGCGGCTAAAGTCGGCCTGTCGAAGACGCCGGTGCAGGCACGAGTCAAACGGCTGGAGAAGGACGGCTTCATCAGGGGCTACCAGGCGATCATCGACCGTGAGCGCATGGGCGAAGGCCATGTCGCCTTCGTCCAGGTGAAACTGTCCGACACCCGCTCGGCCGCGCTCGACGCCTTCAACCGCGCCGTGCAGGCGGTGCCGGAGATCGAGCAGTGCCACATGATGGCATCGAGCTTCGACTATCTGCTGAAGGTCCGCACCACCGACATCGCCGCCTACCGCCGCGTGCTTGGCGAGCGCATCTCCGCCCTGCCGCACGTAGCCCAGACCTCGACGTTTGTCGCGATGGAGACGGTGAAGGATCGGTGAGTATCTCTGCATACAGACCGATATCAGCGGCCGATCCAACGCTGGCGACTAGCCTATCCCCACCATCCCTTCGTCATCCCAGGGCGGAGCAAGGAGCGAAGCGACGCGGCGCAGACCCTGGGATGACGAAGTGGAGAGATGTCTCAGCTAATCTCGAGGCTTTGTGATTGCCACCTTTTTAATTTGCTTCAAGTCGGGAAAGTCGAAATCTATCTTCACGTCCCGGCAAACCCAACGTCACTCCGCCAGTGTCTTCAAAAACGCCACCAGCGCCGCGCGCTCGTGGTCCGAAAGCTGCAGCGGGTGGACCTCTGACACACCCTCGACACTTGCCGGCGCCTTGGAATAATGCGCCACCACCTCGTCGAGCGAGGAAAACTGCCCGGCATGCATGTAGGGCGGACGGGTGGCGGCACCGCGCAGCGACGGCGTCTTGTAGGCGCGGACGAGTTCCGGCCCGGTCTTGACCATGAAGCGCAACTCGCGGCAGGCGCTGGCATCGCCGTCGCGAAAGGCGCCGAAACAGTTGAACGGATCGGCCTCGACCTGCGCCACCGCCTCGACGCGGCCGCGATCCGGCGGCAGGCCCGCGACCGGCGGCACGCCGGTATTGTGGAAGCTGCCGTCGGTAAAACGCGGGCCGTTGTGGCAGGTCACGCAATTGGCCTTGCCGATGAACAATTTCAGGCCGAGGATTTCCTCCGACGAAAAGGCGGCGTCGCCTTTCGGCTCGGCGCCCGCAGCCAGGTCGAGGGCAAAGCGGTCGAAGCGTGTCTGCGGCGGCGCGATCGAGCGCTCGAAGGCGGCGATCGCCTTGCCGATATTGGCAAAGACGCGGTTGACCTCCTCGGCTTGGCTGGCGGGCATGGCGTTCCAGGCCGCCTTCTCGGCATCGGTGCCGAACGGGCCGGCATTGGCCGGCACGCCCGAAAGGTCAGGCAGCGGCCCGAAGATGCGCTCGTAGCGCTCGCCGAAGCGGGCCTTGATGTAATGTGCGAAGGCGGCGCGGTTGCCGGCCTGCTCCAGCGGATTTTCGAGCGGTGTCAGCGCTTGCGCCCACAGGCTGTCGCGCCGCCCGTCCCAGAAGAACCAGGGATCATGCGCGACGCCGGCCAACGGCATGGTACGACGGTTGGTGCGGCCGACGCCGACCGCTTGCGGCAGGTCGTCCTGGAACTGCCGGTCGATCTTGTGGCAGGTCGAGCACGATACCGTGCCGTCGCCGCTCATCCCGGTGTCGAAAAACAGCGTCGAGCCGAGTGCCGCGGCGGCCGGCACATCGGCGAAGCGATTGGTGGTATCGGGCTTCAGCGGCGGCAGCTTGGACAGGGCCAGTGAGGCGATGGTCTGCTTTTCGGCATCGGAAAACTCCGGTCTGCCGCAGCCGGCAAGCACGGCCACCACCACCAACGCGAGAAGACTGGGAAACCGGCTCATCTATGGCTCACAGCACCACATTGAAGACGACAGTGTCCGAACCGGCCGCAGCGGAAATGGCAAAATGCAATTGCCACCACCCGCTCATCGTGAATTTGACCCCGTCGATGCGATAGCGCCCCGCGCCGAGGTAATCGGTCGCCTGCGGGCTGGTCGGCAGACCGTGCTTGTGCTGCGGCATGCCGCCGGAAATCGTTATCGCAGCACCTTCCACCGGCGCACCCTCGACGGTTTTGAGCGTGAGCAGCCAGGATTCCAGTTCGCCCTGCCGGATGACGCCTTTCTCGGGCTCGAAAGTCGCCGCGAACAGCTTGTTCGCCGTCGTCTTGGAACGGCCGACATCCGAGCTTGGTTGCGGCGCACGCGGCGCCGTCAGATAGACGATTGCCAGCACGCCGGCGAGCAAGGCAGCCAGGCCGAGGCCTCCAAGAAGATAACGCCATAACGATGCCAAACCCATTCCTGTTCTGCGGATAACGTTTCGCTGGGCAGATCGCGTCCCACGCCCCTGTGGGAAATCGCGCCCAGTGCAAGAATCCGCCGTCGCCAAGCATGGCGCTGCCGGCTGCAAAAAGCTACAGCACCGCAATTGCAGGGATGGAGGAGTGCTTCATGGCAGGAAACGGCATCGCCTCGATCGGCGAGTGCATGCTAGAGCTTTCGGGCCAGGCCGGGCCGAACTGGCGCATGGGCTTTGCCGGCGACACGTTCAACACTTTGTGGGCGCTGCATGCCTTGAGCGGCGAGCGGCGGGCGACCTATGTGTCGGCCTTCGGCGACGACCCGTTCTCACGCGACCAGATCAAGTTCCTGGCCGAGAGCGGCATCGGCATCGGCGCCAGCCCGGTGATAGCGGGCGCCCGCCCCGGCCTCTATGCGATCACGCTGACCGGCGCCGAACGTTCTTTCACCTATTGGCGGGCCGATGCGGCCGCAAGGCAGTTGGCTTCGGACCCAGCCGCTTTGCAGAAAAGCCTTGAAAACCAGGCGCTTGTCTATTTTTCCGGAATCACTTTGGCAATCCTCGACGACGACGCACGCACGGTGCTGCTGACGGCCGTGGCCAAGGCGCGCGCGGCCGGCTCGCTGATTGCCTTCGACCCCAATTACCGGCCGCGGCTATGGCGCCAAAGCGAGGAAGCGCAGGCCGCGATCCTCGAGGCGCTCGCCGTCGCCGACATCGCGCTCCCGACCTTTCCCGACGAGCAGATGCTGTTTGGTGATACGACACCGCAGAAAACAGCTGAACGGCTGCGAAAGCTGGCCGGCGAAGTCGTGGTCAAGAACGGTGAGGAACCGGCGCTGATCGCGCAAAACGGAACCTTGCAATCGGTTCCGGCGGTGCATGTCGCCGCGCCGGTCGACACCACCGGCGCCGGGGACTCCTTCAACGGCGCCTACCTCGCCGCCCGACTTGCCGGCCATGCCCCGGCAGAGGCGGTGCTGCGCGCCCATCGCGTTGCCGCCGCCGTCGTGCAGGTGCGCGGCGCCCTGGCGCCGTTCGAGACGCTGAGGGCAGCGTTCGAGGCAACTGCTATCTGACCTTGATGACGACCTTGCCCTTAGCGCGTCCTGTTTCGACATAGGCCAGGGCGTCATTGGTCGCTTCGAATGGAAAGACCCGATCCACAACCGGGCGGATCGCGCCGGCTTCGATGAGAGCGGTGATTTTGCTCAGCTGATCGCCCTGCGCCCACATGAAAAGGAACGAAAACTGCACGCCGCGGCGCTTGGCTTTGGCCCGAATTCCGCGACTCAGGAAGCTGAGCACCAGCCTCAGCATTAAGTTCAGTCCCTTTTCCCTGGCAAATTCGGCATCCAGTGGACCGGAGATGGAGATGAGCTTGCCACCCGGTTTCAGCACCCTCAGGGATTTTTCCAGTGTCTTGGCGTCCTGGCTGTTCAAGACGACATCGTAGCCCGACAGAACTTTCTCCAAGTCGTCTTTCCTGTAGTCGACGACGACATCGGCGCCGAGACTTTTGACCAGATCGGCACTCGCCGCGCTCGCGGTTGTCGCAACGGTCGCGCCGAGGTGCTTGGCCAACTGAATAGCAAATGTCCCGACGCCGCCGGAACCAGCCTGAATGAAGACCTTCTGTCCCTTCTTCAGGTTTGCCCGTTCGATGAGCGTCTGCCAGGCGGTGAGACCGACCAGGGGAATCGACGCCGCCTCTTCCATACTGAGATTCTCGGGCTTCAAGGCTACGTCGGCCTCATTCACGGCAATGAATTCGGCGAATGTCCCAATCCGGCCATCGCGCGGCCGCGCATAGATCTCGTCGCCGACCTTGAACTTGCTGACTTTCGATCCCACGCGGATAACCTTCCCAGCCACGTCGTGGCCCAGGATGAAGGGCCGGCGGTAGGGCAAGATGAGCTTGAATTCTCCGGTTTTGACCTTGGAATCGAGCAGGTTCACCCCTGCGGCATGGACCTCGACCAAGACATCGCTGTCCTGGAGCTCCGGCTCCGGCATTTCGGCCAGCCGCAGAATAGCCTTCTTGTTATACTTATCGACAACGAATGCCTTCATGGCAGTTACTTTCTAAGAATGCCTGTTGCTGTTCGGGACGAAACAAGCCGAACGTTTTCAGCTGCATAGCCGCCTTGCGGCAAGGCCTCAGCCTCGAGGAAGGACAGCGCCTTCGGGACAAAATCGGCGTGGTTCTGAAATATCCCGCCATGCCCGGCATCCGGATAGATGACCAAATGCGCCCCCGGGATACGCCCGGCGAGATCATAGGTATTGCTGCTCGGCACCATCCTGTCCTGGTCGCCATTCGCAACCAAAGTGGGAATGCGGATGGTGCTCAGGTCTTGTGGCGCCTGGAGTCCGTAGGCCTTGATCGCCTTGAGTTGCGCGCCGAACGCGCTCAGCGATATCGCCTTGTCCCGGTTATTCCGGCGCTCTTTCAGCCGTTGCAGAAATGCGTTTGCGGCGCGGCGCCCATTCGGCGTTCTTGTGAAGAAGAGATAGTACTTCGGATCCCGAAAAGTCAGCGCGCCCTTGATCATGTCCACGATCGTCAGCGGCGTCACCTTGTCGATGCCTTGCCCACCGGCCGGCCCCGTGCCAGCCAGGATGAGTTTGCGCACAAGCTTGGGCTCGGTCAGCACAATCTCTTGCGCCACGAAGCCGCCGAGTGAAAAGCCGAAGAGATCGACTTCTTCGAACCCCAGCGCCCGGACAAAGGCGACCGCATCCCGCGCCATGCCGGAAATGGTCGACGGAGTTTTGCCACCCGAAGCACCGATTCCGCGATTGTCGAAGGCAATTACCCGCCGGGTCGCAGCGAGGCCATCGACGATGCGCGGATCAAAATTGTCCAGCTGAGCAGCCAGATGGTTGAGCAGGATCACCGGCACGCCCGTCCTGGGCCCGAGTTCCCTGTACGCAAAAGCTATGCCGCCGACATCGACGGAGCGCGTTGGCGCGTCATGGAACAACGCCGGTGAACGCGGCGACCGATTGGATCTATGTGTCATGCTTGGCGCCTCCGTTTCGTAGGGCCTGGCCAAATGTGTCGTAGTTGCTAGTCGCATGTGCGTGAAATCCTCTGGCTCGCCGTTGTTCAGACCGGCAGTCGGAACTGCTTGCGCAGGCTCTTGTCGAAAATCCCCGCGGGGGCAAAGCGGCGCAGCAGGCTGACCTGGCGCGCTGCGTTGCCAGCGGTATAGCGCCGTCGCGGGCGGGCATCGGTCGCTGCCTTGACAACCACATCCGCCACCACTTCCGGCCGATCGGCTTTGGGCATCACATCGCCCAGCAGCGCCTTGAGCCCGGCTCGAGCCCGATCGTATTCCTTCAACAGCGAATCCGGCTCGATGCCGTTCTGGTCGAAGACGGTGCGGACGAATGCCGGCTCGATGACGGAAACGCGGACGTTGAAGGCGCGCACCTCGTGGTCGAGCGATTCCGAATAGCCTTCGAGCGCGTGCTTGACCGCCGAGTAATGAGCTGAGTATGGCGCGGGTACCAGTCCCAGAATGGAGCCGATATTGATGATGCGCCCTTCGCCGCGCCGCCGCATCGACGGCAACACCGCATTGGTCATTCGCATGACGCCGAACAGATTGACGTCGAACAGGGCTTGTACCTGGGCGACCGAGGATTCCTCGGCGCCCCCTAGCAGACCGACACCGGCATTGTTGACCAGGAGGTCGATCCGGCCGGTCTGCGCGAGCACGGTGGCAACGAGCGCATTGACGGCCGCATCATCGGTCACGTCGCATGCCAGCATGGTCACTCCGCCCGGACCATTACTGGTCTTGCGGCGACTTGTCCCGAAGACAGTGAAACCCGCCCGCGCCAAGGCCTCGGCGCTGGCGCGGCCGATGCCGGAGGAGGCTCCGGTCACGATTGCGGTTTTTTCAGAATTCCCATTCATTTTTGATGTTCCAGGTTCGAGAGGTCTAGCTTATTTCCACAAATTGAATTATGGTCGTAATATCAGATTATGAGCATAATGCAATAGCAGGACAGGAAAGAAAGACCATGCGCTACGAAAAGGGCCGAAAAGACGCGTCACGCAGCCGGATCATGGAGGTCGCCGCCGAACGTTTTCGATCTGACGGCATCGCGGCGTCCGGGCTGGCAACCATCATGAGCGACGCCGGGCTGACGAACGGCGCCTTCTATCCGCACTTCCAGTCGAAGGCGGAGCTCGTCCGTGAAAGCGTGGCGGCGGCCTTGGACGCGCAGTCGCATGAAGTGCAGGAAGCATTGGCCGCCGGCGGTCCGGAAATGGCCATAGAGACGTATCTATCGGCCGAGCACCGGGACAATCCTGGAAAGGGTTGCGCTTCGGCCGCGTTGTTGCCGGAAATCGCGCGGCAGCCGCCTGAAACGCGAGCCCTCTATGCCGAGCGCGCTCAATCCCTGGTGCGCCAGATAGCTGAAGCTCTGCCGCAGACGAACGATCCCGAGGGCGCTGCGTTGGGCATGTTTGCAACGCTCATCGGCGCGCTCCAACTCGCGCGCGCCGTGGAAGGAACGGAATTATCGGATCGTATCCTAGCGGCGGGAGCAGCTGCCGCAAAGGCGCTGATCCGGCCGGTTCAAGACGAGGTGGCCTCCTGAGGGCAGCCCGGATTATTCGGCCGGCTCGAATCTGCCTTGCACCAAGACTGTCTCCACCGGCCCAAGCGGATTGATGATCCGGCTCTCCAGGACTTCGATAAGTTTGCGTCCAACACCCGCCATATCCACGGAATGAACTCCGATCTTTGCCGGCAGGAAGCGTGCCAGCCGCGTGCTGTCACGGGTGACGATGTGGACGTCGCGGCCAGGTGTAAGACCCCGCTTGCCGAGAGCGTGCAACGCTCCCAGAAGGCCCAGTTCGTTGGCGCACGCCAAGCCCGTTGGCGGATCTGATGACGCCAGCAAGCGATCGAACCAGCCTGCGCTCGATTCCATGGTGAACATGCCATGACCGATCAACGATTGGTCGATCGGAATACCAGCCTCGGCCATTGCCCTTCCATACCCGGAAAGACGCATGGCACTCGTCTGGTCCTCCGGAACGAGAAGTTGCAGCGCAATGCGTCGACAGCCCTTATCCATGAGCCGCCGGGTCGCCTCGTAGGCAATCTGTTCATTATCGACATCGACATAAGGATACGCGATATCCAGGTCGGTTCTTCCAAACGCGACGAACGGCATGCGTTTGTCCAGCAGCAGCTTGACGCGCGGATCA
Organism: Mesorhizobium sp. M0500; assembly: GCF_040321165.1. Lineage (NCBI taxonomy): Bacteria > Pseudomonadati > Pseudomonadota > Alphaproteobacteria > Hyphomicrobiales > Phyllobacteriaceae > Mesorhizobium > Mesorhizobium sp. M0500. The sequence goes on along the minus strand of NZ_JAMYRB010000012.1, from coordinate 6,813 downwards.
GCCGACACCAGACGCGTGATGATCAGGCCGTCTGCGTTGCGCGCCTGAAGCTGGCGCTGCACACTCTCAACGGGATCGTCGTCGGGAGTGGTGGAATAGATGGACAGACTATAACCGGCTTGCCGCGCCGCCAGCGTCATGCCTTCGATCAAAGGAAGCTTCAACAAATCGGACAGATGGTCTCGTGTTTCCATCGGGAGTACTGCCGTCAGCGTCTGCGTTCGACCGGTTTTGAGCGCGCGACCATGATGATTTGGTAAATAGCCGACCCGCTTAGCCGCCTCCTTGACGCGGGCTATGGTCGAGGGCTGCACCTCCGGCCCATCCTTCAGAGCGCGGGACACCGTGGTCACCGAGAGGGAAAGTTCCGCGGCGATCTGCTTTAGATTGGCCATTGTTCGCCCGACTTCATTTGCGAAAGCGCCGGCTGATTTGCTGACCGCCATAACGTTACCGAATTCGACATCCCGGTCAATCGAAACTCCCGTAGGAAGCAGCTTGACTCCAGCGCATTGAGATGCAATCGTAACGTTACGATTACAAAATAATGGCTCTTTTGAGCGATGTTTGATAAAGTTGGGGAGGAGAACCTATGTCTTGGCTACGCATTTCCTTAACAGCATTCGCAATCTCGGCTGCCCTGCCCGTTCATGCGCAAACAGTCACCATCACGACCGCAGGTGGGGATTATGGTAACGCCATGAAGGAAGCCATGTGGGGCCCTGCTGCAAAAGAGCTTGGCTATGATGTCCGCGAGGAGACCCTAAGCGACGGCCTGGCCGCCTTGAAGATGCAGGTCACCTCGGGTGCGGTCACGACCGACGTCATTCACCTGGGCTCACCGGAAGGTGCCCAGGCGGCCGCACAATCGCTGCTGGAGCCGCTCGACTACAAGATCATCGATCCGAAATCCGTGCCGGTAGGTGCAAAGTCCGACTACTGCTATCCGTTTGACTCCTATGGCACCGTCATGTCGTGGAACACCAAGACCTATGGCGAGAACCCGCCGAAGACGTGGGCGGAATTCTGGGATGTTGCCAAATTTTCTGGCCGTCGCGCGTTGCGCGCCAATGCGCAAGACTCGATCGAGATCGCGCTTCTCTCCGATGGCGTGGCACCGGCGGACGTCTATTCCGTGCTCAGCACGCCGGAAGGGCTAGAGCGCGCCATCAAGCGGCTTGAAGCGATCAAACCAAACGTCGCCGTGTGGTGGACCTCGGGGGCTCAGTCCGCGCAGTTGCTGAAAGATGGTGAGGCGGATTTGGTCATTACCTGGAACGGACGGGCCCAAACCGTGAAAGCCGATGGCGGCGCGGCTGACTACACGTTCAAGGGTTCGGTCATCGGCACGGACTGTCTTGGGGTGCCGAAGGGAGCGCCGAACAAGGAAGCCGCGATGAAGCTCATCGCAGCGATGACGCAGCCCGCGCGGGTTGCCAAGCTGACCGATTTCATTGCCTACGGCCCCGTCAATCCTGCGGCATATGAGGGTGGCCTTATTCCCGAGGACCGTCTGAAGACCCTTGCGACCGCGCCTGAAAATGCTGGCACTTCGGTGTTTTCCAATTCAGAATGGTGGGTCAAGAATGGCGAGGCTGCCCAAAGAGCCTTCGATGAAATGATGGCCCGCTGACTCTCAGCTCTAACGCATGTCGCGCAAAAATGTGCAGCGCGCGACAACGACATGCATGAAAACAAGAACCTAAAGCGCGTCGCGTGAAGCCCGTCGAACGCGACGCGCTTCAAGGCTGGAGCACATGATGAAGTCGCTCGCGATCACCATCGAAAGCGTGCACAAGGCTTATGGGTCCTACGTCGCACTGGATGATGTTTCGCTCGACATTCAGGCTGGCGAATTCCTCACGCTGCTTGGACCATCGGGATCGGGCAAGACCACGTTACTCATGGCTCTGGCCGGTTTTGTCAGGCCGGATTCCGGTAAACTTTTCTTGGGCGATCGAGACATCACCCGCCTGCCGCCCAACAAACGAGACATCGGCATAGTATTCCAGAATTACGCCTTGTTTCCCCACATGAATGTCATGGCGAACGTCGCGTATCCGCTGGTGCTGCGCAAGGTGCCGAGAGCGGAGGCGCGTCAGCGGGCGCTTGATACCTTGGCCCGCGTGAAGCTGGATGGTCTGGCGGAGCGCAATATTGCCGCACTATCCGGCGGCCAACGTCAACGGGTGGCATTGGCGCGGGCTATCGTCTTCGAACCGCGCGTGATGTTGATGGACGAGCCGCTGTCGGCGCTCGACAAGAACCTGCGCGAGACCATGCAGTATGAGATCCGGCGTCTGCATGATCATCTACGGATCACCACAATCTATGTAACCCACGACCAGCGCGAAGCGCTGATTATGTCTGACCGGATTGCGGTGATGAATTCTGGCCGCATCCAGCAGATAGATACGCCGCAGCGGATTTATGATCGTCCATCGACCCGCTTCGTCGCGGAGTTCATGGGCGAGGCCAACATTGTGGCCCCGGGCTCAGCGCGCAGAATCGACGGCGCCGAAGCATCACGCGAAACCCTGATGATCCGCGCCGAAAGCTTCCATCTTGATGCGAAGCTCGTCGGGGGAGACGGAGTGGCTCTCGAAGGAATACTGCGCGCCAAAGCGTTCCGCGGCGAGAACTGGCTTTTGACGCTGGCGCTTGACGGCGGGCAAGAGGTCCTTGTCTGCATTCCGGCAGCGCTGGCCGGCGGCTGCGCAGAGCTTGCCGCCGGTCAGCGGATGACCGCATATGCACCAGCAGCGAAGGTTCACGCGATACCGGGAGCGATGGCGTGACCGTCGTCCGGGACCCGGCGCTCGCGGCGGATGCGCGGCGCGAGCGGCGGTTTTTTCTTTCACTTTCGCTCCCGGCGCTGTTCATCGTTGGACTGGCGGCGATACTGCCCATCCTTTGGATCATCCGGCAATCCTTCCTGACCACCGGGGGTGAGTACACCGTCGGCAACTACCAGAAGGTCCTTTCGAGCGGACTGACGTGGTCGGCGCTCGTCACGACCCTCGAACTGTCCTTGGGTACGCTGGCGGGCTGCATTCTCCTCGGCACTCCTCTGGCGCTGGCTCTGGCCAGCGTCAGACCAAGGCTGGCCAATGTGCTCATGGCATTCGTCATGCTGCCGCTGTGGACCTCTATTCTGGTGCGTACCTATGGTTGGCTCGTGCTCTTGCGGCGCGACGGCCTGATCAACGCGGCTTTGACCGGTTCAGGCCTGACGGCGGAGCCATTGCCGCTGGTCTACAACTTCACGGGAACGCTCATCGGCATGGTGCACTACATGCTGCCACTTTTTCTGCTGCCTGTTTATGCTGCGATGCGCGATATCGACCCAAATCTCATTCGCGCGGCTGCGAGCATGGGGGCCACTCTCAGGCAGGTCATCCGCACAGTCATTATGCCGCTTTCGGCGGGCGGCATCTTCTCGGGTTCGATCATCGTCCTCATCTACGCCATAGGTTTTTTCATCACGCCGGCGGTGCTTGGCGGCGGCAAGGTAAATCCGCTCTCTACCCGGATCGAGCGTACACTATCGACCTTTCAGGACTGGGGGTCGGCAAGCGTCCTGGGCATTCTGCTCCTCGTTCTTATGGCGCTGATCGGTGTGATGTTGCTGGCGGCACGCCGTCTGGTGGCCCAGAACACCATGGAAGCCTCCCATGCTTGAAGCCTATCCGCAAAACAGGCTCGCCCGCATTTTGCTCTGGAGCTTTGCCGCTCTTGTCATGGCATTTCTGATGCTGCCGACGCTCGTGGTGGTGCCGCTTTCCTTTTCGGCGTCGAATCTCCTCGAGTTTCCGCCGCACGCCTACTCGTTGCGCTGGTACGAGAACTTCTTCGGCTCGGCAACGTGGATGGCCGCGCTCAGAACGAGTTTGATCCTTGGGACGTTGACGGCGTTGATCGCGGTGCCTTTCGCGCTGCTCGCCTGCATTTCAATGAATCGGCTGGGCGGAAAGACCGCTGCGGCCATCCAGAGCGTCCTGCTGACCCCCTCGATCACCCCAGGTATCCTGCTTGCGATCGGTCTCTTCTTTGTGTTGGCCGCACAACATCTGATCGGAACGCTATTCGGTGTGCTGGTCGGACATGTGGTGCTGGCCGTTCCGGTCGCCTGCATTGTGTTGCTACCCGCTCTCGCCCGCTTTGACTGGAACCAGGTTCAGGCGGCGCGCAGCCTCGGTGCAAACTGGGCCAGGTCCATTGGCGGAATCATCGTTCCGCAACTTCGGATCAGCTTGCTGTCAGCGACATTGATGGCGTTCCTGACTTCGCTCGACGAGTCTGTGATTTCGATCTTCATCGCAAGTGGTCGCAATAGCACGATGCCGAAGCTTATGTTCCTGTCGCTGCGCGATCAGATCGATCCGACCATTGCGGCGATCTCGACATTGTGGACCGTCATCGTCGTGGCCGTGGTCCTGATTGTGACCCTTCGCCAAGAATCCTGACCGAGACTGGAAACATGCCCACCAATTACCATGCAGCCGACGATCTGACGGATCATTCGACGGACATCCCTCAGGTAGGGTTGGCCATCATCACCGGGTCGGCAAACTGGGGGCTTGCCTTCCCGGAAGATGTCGAATTCGATGGTGTGCGCACCTTGCGGCGCGACATGAGTTTTGAAACACCTTTCGGTCGCACCGACAACTGGAAGCTGCTCGAGTTCGATGCGTCGATCACCGCGGAAGGGAGAGCAAAACGCGCGCTGTGCATGTATTCGCACGGCAATCCCCGCGACCGTATCGACCATTCCTGCCATCGCCGCGCGTTCTGGGTATTGATGCGGGCGGGTGTACGGCAAGTTCTCGCCTGCTCGACTGTAGGCGCCGTCAACAAGGCGATCCAGCCGGGCGACATGGTGGTGACCGCCGATATCATTGAACTGACGCAGACCCCGTTTTCACTGCTTCCTGACCGTCAGAGCTTTGACTGTTCGGGCAAGCAAATCGTGTGTCCAAGATGTGCGGCGGTTCTGGTCGAAACGGCCCGCCGTCATTGGCCAGCCGAATGCCGCGTTTATGGCATCGAACAGCAGTTGGTGGCTGCCCATTGTTATGGGCCCCGGCTGACAACGCCTGCCGAAGCCTTGGCATATCGGGGCATGGGGGCGGATGTACTCAACCATTCCATCGCCCCTGAGGCGACCTTGTCGCGCGAGATCGGCGCGTGTTTCGTGCCTTGCGCGTTCGTGACGGCGGGCTTCAACGACTATATGGATCGCAATCGCCAGAAATTGCTGCAGGAGGACGTGCTGCCCAGTCTCTCCATGACAGCCTCGCGGGTCGCGCTGGAGACCGCCGCGCGACTTCCCGCTGATCCGGAATGCTCCTGTCACGGCTTGAAGTCGCCTCAGCCGAAAGAACGCTCCAGCCGGTTCTGAGACGACCTTGGTGCGCCGGATAGCTGAAGCTCTGCCACCGACCAAGAATCCCGAGGGCGCTGCATTGGGCGTGTTTGCGACGTTCGAAACGCTAAGGGCGGCGTTTGAGGATTAGGGTCAAAACTCAATCAGACTGGCTGCCGCCAATGGCCCAGATGGGCGGAACTTGCCGTTTGAATTAGTCGGCGGGAATGAGCACAGAGCGCCATGTTCAGACATTCGCGGTGCTTCGCCAGAGCGGACGTTAGCTCATCGGTAGGAGTCGACCTGCGGACCATGCTTGATGGTAGGTGTAAGGGAACGGCGTGACCCCCATGCGATGAAGCGGCGGTAGGCCGCCGCTCCGATTTTGAGCGGCCCGTCCGGCAACGCCATAATTGACCGGCAGGGGACGTTATCGATGACGCAAATCAGAGCCATGACTGAGCAGGACGTGCCTTCGGTATCGCTGCTCATTGGAGAGTCTTGGCGCAGGACGTACTCGCCAATCATGGGTGCCGAGACCGCGGCCCGGATTTCGGATGAAGATCACACGCTGCAGCGGATTGCGGCGGAACTGACAGACACCAACAAAATGTCGTTCGTGGCAGAACGGCCAGACGGCTCGATTGCCGGCTACGCGATGGCTAAGATGAATGAAGCCGGCGACGTCATGCTTGACCGGCTCCACATCGATCAAAGCGAGTACGGCACCGGGCTAGCCGCTAATATATTGCACGCTGTCTTTGCCGCCCATTCCGGCATCCCGAGCATCGCACTCGAAGTGCTCGAGGGAAACGACGGGCAATGGCCTTTTACCGCAAACATGGTTTGAAGTGGTCGATCGCAGGGCCGCGTCGCACGGTGCAGAAGGCCATGCATCGTTGATTATGCGCAAACTGCTATCGCGCGCCTAGTCGGAACTCGCGCATCGAACAGTACATCACGTCTTCCGTCCCCAGCGCACCGGCGGCCTCCCCGCTCGCAATCCAAATAGACGTCTTTCAGCTGTTTGATTGGCATGTCAGCGTGAGCGAACGCGAGGTCCTGAGCGTCAGAAGCCGACAATGAAGCCGGACTGATTGCGATCAGCACGGTGCCGAGCGTCACAGGCGCGAGGGACTTAACAACTGACATGATCATTTTGAGATCCTCCCCAGCTCCCGTCGGTCAACATTCAGTCCTTGGGGTCGCAGGTGTAGTGCCGTTCGAAGGTCCCGTCCGCGCGCCGCTGCTTGTCGAAGCCGCGATGTAAGGCTCGATCGCGCGCTCGTGGACCAGCCAAAGGGGATCTCGGCCGAGGCGTAGCCACTGCCGGCGGCCAACCGTTTCGGGATCGAGGCCGAAGCGATCCTGGTGCGCTCGATCGTCGTGCCGGCCGCGCCTGCCTCCGCATGACGGATGGCGCGGCTTCGCAAATCGCACATGATTTC